>JBBIPT010000438.1:0-2126 GCA_037442705.1 Anaeromyxobacter sp. | reverse complement strand
CAAGTTCGCGGAGCACTGCGCTCATGGTCGCCCCGGCCGCCTTTCGCGCCGCCAGGTACGCCGCTCCCCGCTGCCTGACCTCCGCCGGGTACCGCCGCCCGGCGCCTCGGCGACCGGCGCGCCGCACTGCCTCCCTGAACGCTGCCGCCTCTCTCGCGATGTCCATCACGCCCTCCTCGTTGAGGACGCGGATGCTCGCCGGGACGGCCGTTCAGATCACGACGGGGTCGGGCGAGGAGTTACGTACGTCCAGGACCCTGCGCGCGTCTTCCTCGCACGAGAAGACGATGACGAAGTCGTCCGCGTACCGCACGAGCTCGGCCGAGCCCTTGAGGCGCGGCTTCACTTCGTTCGCGAACCACTTGTCGATCACCTCGTGCAGGTAGACGTTCGCCAGCAGTGGAGAGATGACGCCTCCCTGCGGCGTACCGGCCTCGGGGTAGCTCACGCTCCCCTCCTCCAGCACGCCGGCCTTCAGCCACTTGTCGATCACGCGGCGGATCACCCCGTCGCGCACCCGCAGGTCGAGGAAGCTGCGGAGGTGACCGTGGTCCAAGGAGTCGAAGAACGCCTTGATGTCCACCTCCAGCACCACCGCACCCACTCGCATCGCTCGATCCCGCAGCAGGTGCAGCGCGTCGTGCGCCGACCGCTGCGGGCGGAAGCCGAAGGAGCAGTCCAGGAAGTCCTGCTCGTAGACGGCCTCCAGCACCATCGCCACCGCCCTCTGACTCGGGTTTCGCCCTTTTCAGGCGCCGGCAGATGAGGCCGCGGCGCAGCACTTCTTGAACTTCTTGCCGCTGCCACAGGGGCATGGGTCGTTTCGGCCGACCTTCGGGTCGGCGATGAGGGGTTCGGGAGGGCGAAGCGCGCGGTCCATGTCGGAGACGTCCTCGGCCTTGTCGGGCTCGATGCCGAGGATGTAGACGATGCCGTTGTTGTCGCAGATCTCGGCGATCTCCCGAGCGCGGCGCTCGGTCTGGACTCGCAGTACGGCCGGCCGCTTCTCGCTTCCGATTCTTGCCACGTGATCCTCCGGGGCGTACCTCGCTCGTCAGGAGGTCGCCGATGGTCCACGAAGCTCTTCGCACGTTGATCGACGCGCTGGAAGTGGTTCGTCCGGCCTTCACCCGCCCCGGCTTCGCGAACCTGCTCGTCGTCTTCGCGGGCTGGACGCTGACCAGCGGCCCGCACGCCGTGACGCAAGCGCTGGTCTCGACGGGTGTCGCAGGGCGCCGTCACCACGAGGCCTTCCATCGCTTCTTCTCGCGCGGCACCTGGCAGCCCGACGAGGTCGGGCGGCTGCTCTTCGGCTGGATCTCGCGCCACCTGCCGGCGAGCGCGGCGTTCCGGGTCGTGCTGGACGACACGCTCGCGACGAAGAAGGGGCCGCACGTCTTCGGAATCGGGAGCCACCTCGACGCGGTCCGCTCCACGCGCCGGCAGAAGATCTTCGCGTTCGGCCACTGCTGGGTCGTCCTGGCGGTGCTCATGCCGGTCCCGTTCTCCTCCCGCACCTTCGCGCTCCCCGTGCTGTTTCGGCTGTACCGCACCGTGAAGTGCTGCGAGCGCGCCGGCCAGCCGCACCGGAAGAAGACCGAGCTGGCGCGCGAGCTCCTCGACGTGCTCGCCGGCTGGGTCGGTGACCGCCGCGTCGAGGTCGCGGCCGACTGCGCCTACTGCAACGACACCATCACGCGCGGGCTTCCCGAGACGTTCGTCCTCTTCGGCGCGATGCGGCCCGATGCCGTCCTCACCGCGCGCCCGCCGAAGCGACCGCGAAGGCCGGGCAGGCCCTCGGTGCGAGGGCGTCCGGTGGCCAAGCCGGAGATCATCGCCAAGGACCTGCGCCGCCCGTGGCTCTCCTGCGAGGCGACCCTCTACGGCGTTCGGCGAAGGGTCCGCTACAAGAGCGTCGATGCCCAGTGGTACCGGGCCTGCGGCGTCCGCATCCTCCGGATCGTCATCGTGAAGGTCGACGACGGCGCCATCGGCATGCGCGTCTTCTTCTCCACCGACGCTGCGGTGGACGTCCCCGTCATCCTCGAGACCTACGCCGGCCGATGGGGCATCGAGGTCTGCTTCCGTGACCTCAAGCAACTGCTCGGCTTCGGCGACTCCTCCGC
>JBBIPT010000437.1:1400-2296 GCA_037442705.1 Anaeromyxobacter sp. | reverse complement strand
AGAGCTCCTCGTGGAACGGACCCCGGCGCGCGCGCGCGTGGCCGAGCGGCGCGAGGTCTCCGTCGAGATCACGCTCTCCCCCGACGGCGCCGCGGTGGTCGAGGGGGAGGACCGCTACTTCGGCGCGGCGGGCGCGTTCGCGAAGGAGGGGATCGAGCGGCTCGACGCGGACGCGCGGCGGCAGGTCGTGGAGGGGATGCTCGCCCGCAGCTTCCGGGGGATGATCCCGAGGCTCCGCTCGAGATCCGCTTCCGCGGGCGGGTGGCCCGCCTCGCACGCCCGGCGAACGGGGGGCTCGTGCTCGAGGCGCCGATCCTGCCGGCGAGGCTCGGCGCCCGGCTCGTGCAGGTCGCGGCCCGCCGGACGCCCCTGCTCCTCCCCCATCCGGAGCGGGTCTCGCAGCGCGTGGAGATCGTGGCGCCCGAGGGGTTCGTCGCGCGGGGCGAGCCCGGCCGCTCCCTCGCGTCGCCCTTCGGGACCTTCGCCCGGGTGGAGCGCGCGGAGGGGCGGACCCTCGTCCGCGGGGACGAGCTCGATCTCGCGCGTCAGCGCGTGCCGCCCGGGCGCTACCGCGAGCTCGGCGCCTTCGCCGCCGCGGTGGACGCCGCGCAGGAGTCCCCGGCGGTCTTCGAGGCGGGACCCGGGGGTCCCTCGTCACCCGCACTCCCCCGAAGGTGAAAACGCCGTGATCCCGCACTCCGGGTCGATCCGCGCCGCCCGGGGCGGCCGGGCACGGCCGCGGCAACCTCCCGTGGCAGGCACGAGCTCCTCGCCATCGGCGGGCCGCCCGAGCCGCCGCCAACCCCCCCCGAGGCGGCGGCGGGCGTCCTTTCGAGGCGGGAGGCCTGGGCCCTCGGGCCGGGAGCGTCCGCACCCCCCGGCGGACGCTCCTGGCC
>JBBIPT010000437.1:0-1379 GCA_037442705.1 Anaeromyxobacter sp. | reverse complement strand
CGCGGCCCGGTCACCGGCCGGCTGGGCGTGGTCGAGGGGGCGCGGAGAAGGCGAGTCGAGGGCAGCCCGAAAACGAAGGGGGCGGCGGGCCCGAGCCCACCGCCCCCACGCGGATCCAGCGCCCCCCGTCTACGGCGTCACGGAGAACGGAAGCGGCGCGGTGATCAGGACCCCTGCGTTCGCGTCCACCTCGAACGGGCTCGACGCCGGCACCCAGCCGTGGGCGTCGCCGATCGCGTCCGTGAGCCAGAAGGCCTCGTAGTTCGCCCCATGACAGTTGGAGCACGCGTTGAGCGGTCCTCCGCCGTCCGGATCCCGGGTGATCGGAGTCACCCGGGCGATGTTGTGGGGCGTCGCGTACTTCCAGGTCGGCAGGGCGGAGATGTTCGGGATGAGCCCCGGCACCTGGGTCCCCTGCTCGGTGTAGGTGAACGTGTCCTGATCGACCGGCACGTGGCGCAGGACCGCGAACTTCGGCGCGCCCGGGAGGACCCCGTACTTCGGGTTCCGGCCCGCCCGGAACGTCATGAGGGCGTCGCCGGGCGCGAGCCCGGTCGCCGGCGCCCACCAGACGGAGCCGGCCGCGTCGGGGACGTTCCCCGTGTTCGCCGCCTGGAGCGACCTGTAGGCCGCGCCGAGGTAGGAGACGGTCGCGCCCGCCGCGTAGGTGGTCCCCGAGGCCCAGGCGGGCCAGATCGTCGGGAAGCGGGCCGCCCGCGTCGGGTCGGTCACGTTGTTCGAGAAGAACGCGGTCCCGGCGGCGGTGCGCTGCGTGTGGCAGCTGAAGCAGCTCTTGTACGGCTGCGAGTGGCAGACCTGGCAGGCCATCGTCTGCAGGTGCCCCGCCGTGTGGAACGAGTTCGAGCCGGAGACCGCGTGGCAGTCCCGGCAGGCCGTCCGTCCCGTGATCCCGTAGCGATCGATGCCGGCGGTGACGCCCTGCCCGTGCATCTCGCTCGCCGGATGACACGCGTCGCAGGTCATCTTCCCCTGCCGGTGGACGTCCGGCTGGAGGGTCGCCCCGCCGAAGGGATCGGAGGCCGCGAGCGAGGCGCTGTACTGCCGGTTCCGGCCGTAGAGCGCGTTGTTCAGGCCGAAGTACTCGTCCTTCACCCTGCTGCCGTGGCAGGCGGTGCAGTTCGACACCATGTCCGGCGTCCGGCTCATCCGGTGGCCCGCGACGAGGCCGCCGCCCGCGGTGGCGGGGACGGAGACGTGGCAGTGGCCGCAGGCGGACTCCAGGGCCGCGCCGCTTCCCGACGCCGATCTTCGCGCGGAGCAGCGCGAGCTTGGGCTCCTCGATCAGTGCCTGCTCACCGTGGAGCTCGCTGCTGATCGAGGCGCGCGTGTCCCGCGCACCCTGGAAGGCGGGATGCCCG
>JBBIPT010000436.1:0-2461 GCA_037442705.1 Anaeromyxobacter sp. | reverse complement strand
GCCACACGAACGGGACGCGGAACATCGCGATCCTGGCGGCGTACGACACGAACGGCGCGACGTCGAACTACACGGCGGCGACGAAGACGTGCAACAGCATCTCCTGCCACGGGACCTCGACGCCCCAGTGGGGCGGGGCGGTGACGTGCAAGTCCTGCCATTCGACGGCGGTGGTCGAGCAGCGGGACTTCGGCGCGAACTTCTGGGCGAACGGCGTCACGGCGACGATCAACGATACGCAGTGGCTCTACTCCGGCCACGGCAAGACGACGGGCACGTACGACGGGACCGGCAACGCAGCACCCGCGTTCTCGACGACGGTGGCGGGCACGACGGAGTGCCTCTACTGCCACGACTCCGGGGTCGCGCACTCCACGGCGACCAACCCCTACCGGCTGAAGGGCCGGTCGCTCTCGGGCGGTCAGACGTTCAGTGCGTACAACGCCGGGACGGATCCGAACGCGCCCTGCCTGAGCTGTCACTCGACGAGCGACTTCGGCGTGGACCCGGACGGGGCCGGGGCGGCGCTCCTGAGGAACGGCGCGAAGAACATGAACACCGCGCACGCGGGGGCGAAGCACACGGTGGCGACGCTCGGCGGGAAGTTCTGCTGGGACTGCCACACGCCGCACGGTGACCGGGCGAGCAACAACACGAACGCGGGCGAGAACATCGCGATGATCCGGGCGATCGTGTTCCAGGTCACGGACGGGACGTACGGGTTCCTCGGGGCGAGCGGCGTCTCGAGGAACGTCACGTTCAACAACAGGGCGGCGAGCCCGCCCGCGATCGGCAAGGCGGTGGAGGAGACCACCGCGCTCGGGGCTCCCCACCTCGGCGTCTGCCAGGCGTGCCACGGCCCCACGACGGAGACCTACTGGACGAAGTACTGGAACCGGGAAGGCCGGGACGATCCGGACGGCCCGGGCGGGACCGCGGCGGTGGCGAGCGTCCACAACCGGACGAGCGCGACCACCCCGTACTGCATCAGTTGCCACAGCCACCAGGACAACTTCCGCGGGGCGGGGACTTGCATCGACTGCCACTCCGCACGGACCGGCTCGATCCCTCGCGCGCGGATCGCCGGGGGCACGGCCGGGAGCGAGGGTGACGACTTCATCCGGTCGAGCCGGCACGTGTCGAACGGGACGACGACGTCGATCGTGACGAACTACGACTGCATCCTCTGCCACGCGGAGGGGGACGTCACCTCCACCGGGAGCGGTGCGACCGCGAACATCAGGACGATCGCGGCGAACCACGGCGCGGACGGCGGCACGACGTCGGTGGACCTCCGGAACGTGGACAGCGCCGGCGGGACGGGGATCGAGGTGGCCTGGCCCGGGCGGCGGCTCGCCGCGTTCACGGCGAGCACGGCCCAGCGGGACGCGATGGATCGGTTCTGCATGAACTGCCACGACTCGAACGGGGCGAGCACGGTCGCGGTGAACAAGAACAACCCGCCGGACGGGATGCTCCATTCGGGGACGACGCTGCCCACTGCGGTGGCCTTCGGCGGGACGACCGCGAACCTGCGGCCGTTCAACCAGGCGGACAACGCGCAGAACGTCCGCGAGGTGGCGGCTCTCAAGACCTGGAGGACGACGACGAACCTCGGGCGGGTGATCGACGTGAAGAGCGCGTTCAACTCCGGGAACCTCACCGGGCGGAACTTCGCGAGCCACCACAACCTGAACCAGTTCACGAAGCGGTACACGACGAACAACGTGACCTACCTGCCGAACACGGTCTGGACCGCGTACGTCACGAAGGAAGGGGTGACGCTCAACTCGGGCGCGGCGAACGCGGGCGTCGTGGCGGGGCTGCACTGCTCCGATTGCCACCTGAACGAGGTGAACGCGCACGGGACGCGGAACACGATGTACATGCTGGCGAACTCGAGCTTCTCCGACGCGTCCGCGGACGCGGCGTTCATCAACAGCGGGCTGCCGACGTCCACGGAGAACTGCATGAGGTGCCACTCGGCGGCAGCGTACGGGGAAGGCGGCTCGGCTTCCGGCTCTGCGCCGCGGACCGACGCTCATGCAGGCGACTGCAGCCGCATCGACGGAGCGACGTTGTACGGGCAGACCGCCGGCACCGGAGGGGCGACCCTCGGCCGCGACTCCGTGGCCGGGAACCAGCAGATCGCCTGCCTCCTCTGTCACGGCGGGCTCTCGCCCGGCATGATCCACGGCACGAACACCACCTACCTCCCGTTCAACGGGGGGTCGGCGTCCAAGCGGTACCGCTTCATGGGCACGGGTGGTTCGATGCGCTGGTACTCGCCCACCAACGCGACCCTCACGGCCGCCACGGTCGATACGGCGTGGGAAGGCACGTCGACGTACGGTTGCTACACCATCTCCTCCGCCGACTCCTTCGGCGGCTGCATCCAGCACGGAGGCGGGCGCGACGGCACCACCCCGAACCGCGCACGCCCGCTACAGTACTGAGAGGG
>JBBIPT010000435.1:0-2782 GCA_037442705.1 Anaeromyxobacter sp. | reverse complement strand
CTGCGGCACCTGGGTGGTGAAGAAGGTCCGCATCTCCTCCCGGAAGGCCTCGAGGAGCCGCGCCTTCGGCCGCTCCCCCTGGAGGAGGACCTGCCAGGGGAGGTCGCGCGAGGCCGCGTGGAGCGCGACCATGTTCCGGTTCGAGGTACAGAGGACGAAGGCCCGGCCGTCCGTCACCCCGGTGAGGGCGCGCACCGCCGCCGCGGCCGCCGGGAGGAAGCCGGGGTCGTTCGGCTCCGGGAGCCCCTCGGGCGAGACGATCGCCGCCTGCCGCGAGAAGTCGAAGGGGCCCGGGTAGCGCGCCTCGGCGACGTCGAACTCGGGCGCGAGCCCGACCTGCCGGCGGAAGTAGTCGAAGCGCCCCTGCGCCGCGAGCGTGGCGCTCGTGAAGACGGCGGTGTCGGTCCGCCGGTAGAGGCGGGCCTGGAGCTCCTCCGAGACGTCGATCGGCGCGGCGCGCAAGAACACGCCCCGGCCCCGGACCTCGGCGAAGTAGACGCGGGACGGCTCCTTCATCGCCGTCACCGCGGCGAGCTCCACCCGGAGCTCCCCCGCGCGGCGCGCGATCTGGGCGAGCGGCGGGGAGGGCGCGTCGGTGAGGAGCTCCCGGAGCGCGTCGAGGGCCTGGTCCACCCGGGCCTGGTCCCGCTCGAGGGGTCGCAGGACCTCCTCGTCGAGCGCCGCCCGCACGGCCTCGTCCTCGCGCGGGGTCCGCGGGCGCCCGTGCCGCCCGCGCCCCATCCCCTGGCCCGCGCGCAGCGAGGGCCCTCCGCGGAGCCCGTCCGCGAGCCCCTGGAAGAACCGCTCTCCCGCCTTCCGGAGCTCGCCGGTCGCCTGCTTCATCATCGAGGCGAGGTCGGGCCGGTCCGCGACCGCCCGCTGGGCGTCGCGGGCGAGCTCCTCGACGCGCCAGGAGGAGACCTGGAGCCCGAAGTACTCCGTCGCGACGTCCTCGAGCGCGTGGGCCTCGTCGAAGATCACCGCGTCGTGCTCGGGGAGGATCTCCACACCGGCCCGGGAGGTCCGCATCGCGAGGTCGGCGAAGAAGAGGTGGTGGTTCACGAGGAGGACGTCCGCCTCCGCGGCGAGGGCGCGGGCCCGCGTGACGAAGCACTCCTCGTACCGCTCGCACTCGCGGCCGAGGCAGTTGTCGCTCGTCGCGGAGAGGTCCTTCCAGGCGTGGAGCTGGTCGGGGAGATCGAGCTCGCTCCGGTCGCCGGTCGCGGTCTCCCGCGCCCAGGCCTCGATGCGCGGCCAGAGGGCCGCCTCCTCCCGGGCGGCGAAGGTCGGCGCGCGCGCGAACTCCTCGCCGCGGGCGATGCAGTAGTAGTTCGACCGCCCCTTCAGGTAGGCGGCCGCGAACGGGAGGCCGCAGAGGTCGCGCAGGAGCGGGATGTCCTTCCCCCAGATCTGCTCCTGGAGCGTCTTCGTCGCGGTGGAGACGATGATCCGTCTCCCGGAGAGCACCGCGGGGACGAGGTAGGCGAGCGTCTTGCCGGTGCCCGTCCCCGCCTCGGCGACGAGGTAGCCCCGATCGCGCAGGGCGCGCTCCACGTCCCGGGCCATCGCGAGCTGGTCCTCCCGCCGCTCGAAGGCCGGCAGCGCCCGGGAGAGCCGCCCGCCGGGCCCGAGGATCTCCTCGAGGGAGGGGGGCGAGGCGACGGGGATCAGGGGAGCGCTCCCGGGAGGGCTTCGGTCGGCGAGGGGGGCATCGGGAGCCCGGCAGTCTATGCGACCGGCCGGGATCGGGGAAACCGGCGGGGCGGCTCGGTCCGGGGGCTCGACGATCAGCCCGCGCCCGGCGGGGCGAGCTCGGCGGGGGTCATCTCGCGGAGGCCGGCCGGGTCCGCGACGAGGAAGAAGAGCGGCTTCTCCGGGGTCCGCTTCGGGCCCATCGTGACGTCGCCCGTCGCGCCCTTGAAGTCCCGGATCCCCGCGAGCCCCGCCCGGAGCTCCTCCCGGGTCCGCGCGCCCCCTTCCATCACGGTGCGGGTCATCCTCGCGGCGTCGAACGCCGACGCCTCGAGGATCGTCGGCGCCTGCCCGGGGTGCTTACTCGCGAAGGCCTCGACGAACCGCTTCGTCTCCGGCCGCGTCGAGGCGGCGAAGAACCCGTCCACCAGGATCGCGCACCGGACGTGCCGCCCGGGGCCGCCCGGGGCCATGTCGAAGAGGGTGGGGTCGTTCCAGCCGTTCGCGCCGAGGAGCTGGACCGGGGCGAGGGTGGGGCGGCCGGTCGTCTTCCGGATCCGCGCGACCTCGTCCGGGAGGCAGGTCTGCGTGACGACGTCCTCCACCGCGAGCGCGGGGGCGATGAGCCGCACGTTCGAGGCGAAGTCGGGGATGAAGATCGCGTCGAAGTCGGCGATCGGGTCGAGCCGCTCCCGCGCCTTCTCGAGGGCCTTCCGCCGGCGGAAGGGATCCGGCTCCTTCTCCGCGATCGCCTTCTGCTGCTCCATCCAGTCGGTCCGCTCGAGGTGGAGCTTGCCGACCATGCTCTTCACGAGGGGCGTGAAGGTCGTCCGGTCGGAGGCGTAGGTCTCGGCCGCCCGCACCTCCCCGCCCCGCGCCTCCACCTCGTCCCAGAAGGCGTTCGCGAGCTCGACGCCGTAGGGGATGGAGGGGAAGAGGATCGCGAAGCGGCGCATCCCCCGCCGCCCCATGGCGAGATCGGCGAGCGCCCGCGCCTGCGCGGACGCGGTGAGCATGTTCTGGAAGACGTGGGGGCCGGCGTCGGTGAGCCCGTCGAGCTTGTCCAGGAGAACCGAGCGGAAGTAGTCGA
>JBBIPT010000434.1:0-1516 GCA_037442705.1 Anaeromyxobacter sp. | reverse complement strand
TCCGATCTGTCGTGGACACGAACTGCGACCCGGAGGGGATCGACTACGTGATCCCCGGGAACGACGACGCCATCCGGTCCATCCGGCTCTTCACGGGCAAGATTGCGGAGGCCTGCGTCGAGGGGAAGGCCCGCTACGGCGCCTGGGTCGCCGAGCACGGCGGCAAGGACGAGCGGCGCGAGGGCGAGGAGGACCGCGACGCGGCGAGCGAGCGCGGCCAGAAGGACAGGCGCGACCGGCGCGACCGCCGCGGCGGCCGCCGCGAGCGCGAGCCTCGCGAGGACAGGGCGGCGGCGAGCGCCCGCGTCGAGGTCGTCCGGAAGGGCGACGTGCCGCCGGCCCCGGCCGAGCCCTCCGAGCGCGCTTCGAAGGAGTAGGGACTCCATGCCTCCGGGATCCGTCCAGGGTTCCGGGGGCTCCGCTCGCCCCGAGCCTGTCGAAGGACGAGCGGCAGCGAGATCATCCCCGCTCGTGGTTCCCCCGAGCCTGTCGAGGGGTCACCGCGAGCGGACAACGAGGAGCGGCAGCTCTTCCGGGGCGCACCCCGAGGGCCGTCCCCCCGCACGTTTCACAGGAGAGCGATCGTGGCCGACGTGAGCGCGAACATGGTGAAGGAGCTCCGGGAGAAGACCGGGGCCGGGATGATGGACTGCAAGAAGGCGCTCGCCGAGGCCGGCGGCGACTTCGCGAAGGCCGAGGAGGTCCTCCGGAAGAAGGGGCTCAGCGCCGCCGCGAAGAAGTCCTCCCGGGCGGCGACCGAGGGGGCCGTCGCGAGCTACATCCACATGGGCGGGAAGATCGGCGTCCTCGTGGAGGTGAACTGCGAGACGGACTTCGTCGCCCGCACCGACGGATTCCAGTCCCTCGTGAAGGACCTCGCGATGCACATCGCCGCGGCCGCGCCCCGCTGGGTTCGCCGCGAGGAGGTCCCGGCCGAGCTCGTCGCGAAGGAGATGGAGATCGCGAAGCACCAGGCCCGGGAGCAGAAGAAGCCCGAGGCCATCATCGAGAAGATCGCGACCGGCAAGGTCGAGAAGTTCTACGGCGAGTTCTGCCTCCTCGAGCAGCCCTTCGTGAAGGACGACAAGAAGAAGATCCAGGAGGTCGTCACCGACGCGGTCGCGAAGATCGGCGAGAACATCCAGATCCGCCGCTTCTCGCGGTACGTCCTCGGCGAGGGGCTCGAGAAGAAGCAGGAGAACCTCGCGGAGGAGGTCGCGAAGACCGCGGCCGCCGCCCAGAAGTAGCCGCCCGCACCACGCACGCACATCACGCGGCGGCGACACGCCCCGCTCCCGGCGGGGGCGGGGCGTTTCTCCTTTCCGGGCCGGGTGCCGGGCGCGGCGAGGAGCGCTCGAGCCGGGCTTGCGTGCTCGCCCTTCGACAGGCTCAGGGCGAACGGAATCCTTCCCTTCCGATCGTGGTCTCGGCGACCGGACCGATCCCTCGCAGGCCCTTCGACGAGCCTCTTCGTCGTGATCCCTCGGCGTGCCCTTCCCCTTCCACGAGCTCGGGA
>JBBIPT010000433.1:0-1517 GCA_037442705.1 Anaeromyxobacter sp. | reverse complement strand
GACCTCGCCCTCCTCTACGTCGCGGGCTCCGCGGCCCTCGCGGACGGGAGCTTCCCCTACGCGCGGGACCTCGCCCACGCGCTGAACAAGCTCTCCTTCGCCGCCCGGGCGCCGGGCGCCTCGGAGGCGGCCGCGCTCGCGGCCCGGCGGCTGAGCGGCGGCGACGAGGGCGGGGCCGGCGCCGCGGGGCGCGTGGAGGAGCTCTCCCGCGCGATCGCCCAGAAGAAGCGGGTACACATCGTCTACCTCGGGGCAGAGCGCCGGGAGCGGACCGAGCGCAAGGTGGATCCCTACGGGCTCTTCCAGCGGGGCGGCGCCTGGTTCCTCGTGGGCTTCTGCCACCTGCGCGAGGCCGTCCGGACCTTCCACGTCGCGCGGATCCAGTCGCTCGAGGTGAACGCCGCGGCGCCGCGCACCCCCGACTTCGCCCCCCGCGCCGACCTCTCCCTCGCGGAGCACGCGACGCGGGAGGCCTGGGAGTACCGGGTCCACGAGCCCGTCCGCTGCCGCGTGCGGCTCGACGCGCCGGCCTCCGCCGAGGTCCTCGCCTCCTTCGGCGCGAGGGCGAGGGTCACCGAGGAGGGGAGCGGCGCGACCGTGGAGGTCGAGGCGACGAACGTGGAGGGGCTCCTGCGCCACGTCCTCGCGCTCGGCGACCGGGCCGAGATCCTCGCCCCCCGGCGGCTCCGCGAGCGCGCGCGGGAGACGCTCTCCCGGCTCGCCCGGGGGCTCGCGTGACCGCGCGGAGGAAGGGGGCCGCCCCGCGGAAGGGGAGGCAGGCGAGGCGGGCGGCGGGGCCCGCGAGCGCCCGCCCGGCCGCGCCGCGCCCCGACCCGAGGGACCGCCTGCGGCGGGTCCTCTTCCTCGTGCCCTACGCCGTCCGCCACCCCGGCATCCCGGTGCGGGACCTCGCCCGGAAGTGCGGCTGCACGGAGCGGGAGATCGTGGAGGACCTCGACTTCCTCCTCGGCGTGGGCTCGCCCCCGTTCGCCCCGGACGACTTCCTCGACCTCTACGTCGAGGGGGAGCGCGTGTTCGTCGCCCTCCACCAGAGCTTCACCCGGCCGCCCCGGTTCACGGAGAGCGAGGCGGCCGCGCTCGCCGCCGCGGCGAAGGCGCTCGGGGGCCAGGGGGCCGACCGGGCGGTGAAGGCGCTCCGCGATTCGGTCCCGCGCGACCGCCGGGCGAGCTTCGACGAGCTCGTGGGGAGGATCTACGCGGGCGCGCCGCCGGCGAGGGACTCAGTGCTCGGGAAGCTCCAGCACGCCATCGCCGGCCGCCGCGCGGTGCGCCTCGCCTACCACTCCGCGTCCCGCTCGGCGGACACGGATCGGATCGTCCACCCGCTCACCCTCGCGCAGCGGTTCGGCCACTGGTACCTCTACGGGCACGATCCGGCGCGCGGGAAGGCGCTCGCCTTCCGCCTCGACCGCGTCCGCGAGTGCGAGGCGACCGAGGAGCGCTACGACCCGCCCGGCGAGGCCGACCTCGCCCGGGCGCGCCTCTTCTCCGAGGCC
>JBBIPT010000432.1:0-1521 GCA_037442705.1 Anaeromyxobacter sp. | reverse complement strand
ACTGGCGCCCCATCGGCCGCGCCGAACGCCCGGACCCCGGGGCGAAGCCGCCCGAGTTCCTCGAGCGCGCGCGCCGCGTGGAGGTCGGCGCTCGCCTCGCCGGCGACGATCAGGATCTCCTCGGGCAAGCGCCGCCTTTCTAGCACGCCGCCCGGGCCCCGTCCCGCCGGCCCCGGCGCGGTGTATCCTCCGGCCCGTGGGGCTCTTCAGGAAGAAGCCGAAGACGCGGAGCGAGATCGTCGCCGCCGCCGACGCGGCCCGCGCGCGCGGCCGGGTGAAGAAGGCCGTGGAGGGATACCGCCGGGCGCTGGAGTCCGACCCGACCGATCCGTCCGTGAACGTGAAGCTCGGGCCGCTCCTCGCGAAGACCGGCGACCTCGACGGCGGGGCGCGCTGCTTCCGGACGGCGGCGAAGCGCCACCTCGACGCCGGATTCAACGACCGCGCCGTGGCGGTGAACGTGGCGGCGTCGGCCACCTTCCCCCTCGACGCGGGCTTCCGCCTCGAGACGGCGCGCCTCAACCTCCTGCGCGGCCGCCGGCAGGACGCCGTCGCCGCGCTCCTCGACGGGGGCGTCGCCCTCTCCCGGGCGAAGCGGTGGGATGCCTCGATCTCCCTCCTCGAGCGCGCCCTGGAGATCGAGCCCTGGCACCTCGAGACCTGCCTCGCCCTCGCCCCCGCCCTCGCCCGCGGAGGGATGAAGGACGACGCGCGCCGCCTCCTCGACGGGCTCGACGCCCGGATCCGCGGACCCGCACGCCGCACCGTCCGATGGCGGGCCTTCCGGCTCTTCCCGGGGTTCCGGACGCTCTGGCGCTGGTTGCGGGGCTGATGCCCCCCTAGGAGCCCGTAGGGCGTTGGGCCCCCGCTTCGCGCTGGCGCGCTACGCGGGGGCCTGATCGGGCGGCAGCGGCTGCCGTTCGGATGCGGTCACGGATGCGGTAGCGGCTGCCGTTGCGGGCCCGGTTGCGGTTGCCGTTCCGGCTGCGCCTGCGGGCGCGGCTACTGCGCCGCGGCCAGTAGGGGCCGGAAGCCGCCCCCCCCGGCGATGACCCGGAACGCCACGTCCTCGTAGGTCGCTCGCGCCGTCCTGCGCGACGAGAACACGCCCGCGCAGTACCCGTAGATGAGCAGCGCCACCATCATCGCAGGCGGATACGGCCGCTCGCCCCGCCCGTCCTTCTCCTGGATCGCGCCCTCGATCGCCGACAGGTCGAGCGCCTGCGCGACCTCGAGGACGAATTGGGCGAGGTGCCCCTCGGGCAGCCATTCGAGCGGGGACGGCGGGAGCAGGAACGACTGCGTCGGCGACCAGGCCCGGTAGCTCTTCATCGCCGGCGAGTGGATCACGAGCCGCGCCTCGTGTCGATCCCGCGACGCCTTCTCGCTCTCGACTCCTTTCGGGTGGGGTCTGCCGGAACGGCGCACGCCCCGTGCCAGCCCCCACGCCACCCCCGCCGTCCACGAGGGCTGTCACGGGGCCTGCGCCGGGGAGGGGCAAACCCCACCCGAAAGGAGTCG
>JBBIPT010000431.1:0-1559 GCA_037442705.1 Anaeromyxobacter sp. | reverse complement strand
CCCTCCCTCCGCGCCCCCCCGTAGACCGCGTCGGCGAGGAGCGGATGGCCCGCCTCGGACAGGTGGACGCGGATCTGGTGGGTGCGCCCGGTCTCGAGCCGGACCTCGACGAGGGCCGCCTCCCGCCCGAAGCGCTCGAGGGTCCGGAAGGCCGTGACGGCCCGCCGCCCGCCCTTCCCCCTCCCCGTGAAGCGCGTCCGGTCCCGGGGGTGCCGGCCGTAAGGGGTGTCGAGCCTCCCCTCGGCCGGGGGCGCGCCGTGGCAGAGCGCCAGGTAGACTTTCTCCACCGTCCGCCCCTTCCACTGCGCCTGCAGGGCGGCGAGCGCCTCCTCCGTCCGGGCCACGACGAGGCACCCGGAGGTGTCCTTGTCGAGCCGGTGGACGAGCCCGAGCCGGAGGGGATCGCACGGGCCCCCGTCTTCGCCCCCTCCTCCGAGCCGGTGGAGGAGCGCGTTCACGACGGTGGAGTGGGGAGACCCGCGCGCCGGGTGGACGACCATCCCCGCCGCCTTGTCGAGCACGACGACGTCCCGGTCCTCGAGGAGGACGGCGAGGGGGAGGTCCTGGGCCACCGCCCCGGAGGGCTCGGGCGGCGGGACGTCCACCTCGACCTCCTCCCCGCCCCGGAGGCGGGCGGAGGCCTTCGCGCGCCTCCCTCCGAGCAGCACCCGCCCCTCCTCCACGAGCCGCTGGATCCGGGCGCGGGAGAGGCCGGGCGCGAGCCGGGCGAGCGCCACGTCGAGGCGCGCGCCGGCGAGATCGGGGGGGACGGCGAAGGAGCGGCGGCCGGCGATTACCAGATCTTCGACTTCACGTGGCCCTTCGACTTCAGGATCACGTCGACGATGGCCCGGTCGTAGAAGTTCGTGCGCCCGTACAGATCCGGTGACACGCGGGAGCGGTAGAGCTCCCTGCCCTCCTCGAGCTCGTCCTTCAGCATCTCGAAGAAGCTGTCCTGCTGGATGCCGCGGACGATCTTCTCCTCGTTGTAGAGGGAGACGTCGGAGCAGATGGCTCGGGCGAGGCGCATCGCGGCCTCGGGTGCGTCGATGAGCGGCATGAGGGAAATCTAGCCCCGCTCCCCGGACCGGTCAACGAACCGGCCGATCAGCGGGGCTTCCCCGCCGCCTCTGCCTCGGAGGCGCGGTCGAGGTAGGAGCGCGCGACCTTCTGTCCGTCGAGCCTGAGCTCCCTCGCGATGGAGAGGAGGATCCCCCGCAGGTAGACGGGCGCGGGCAGCGCGCCGAACTTCTCCTCCTCGATGTTCTCGATGTGGTGGCGCGTGACCTTCGTCCGGTCGGCGATCTGGCGGACCGTGATCCCCCGCGCCTCGCGGATCCTCCGGAGCACCTCCCCGGTCCAGGGGCCGCCGTCCGGGAGCACGGGCTCCGCCGGTGGGGAGGCCGGCGCCGGGGCGGGCACCTCCCGCTGGAGGAGGATCGGGCCCGGGGCGGGGGCCGCCTCGGCGCGCTCCGCCGCGGAGGGGGCGGCGCCAGCCGGCCGGCTGCTGCTGTGCGACGCCGACCTCGAGGGCGACGTGGCGGCGCTGGTGGACGGCC
>JBBIPT010000430.1:0-1577 GCA_037442705.1 Anaeromyxobacter sp. | reverse complement strand
CGCGCCCGACGACCGCGGCCGTGGCGAGGGCGCTCGGGGTGGAGGCGATCGCCGAGGCGGCGCCGGCGGAGAAGCGCGCGGCGGTCGCCCGCCTCCAGCGGAGGGGCCGCCGCGTCCTCTTCGCGGGGGACGGCGTGAACGACGCCCCCGCGCTCGTCCAGGCGGACGCCGGCGCGGCGATGGGACGGGGGACGGACGTCTCGCGGGAGAGCGGGTCGGTCGTGCTCGTCCGGGACGACCTCCGGCTCCTCCCCGACCTCGTCCGGCTCTCGCGCCGGGCCTACCGCGTGATCCGGCAGAACGTCTTCTGGGCCTTCTTCTACAATGTGGCCGCGATCCCGCTCGCGATGGCCGGGCTCCTCCACCCGATCGTCGCCGCCGGGGCGATGGCCGCCTCGTCCCTCTTCGTCGTGGGGAACTCGCTGCGGCTGCGTCGGTAGAGGGGGCGAGACGGAATCGCTCCGGGCGCCCGAGCCCCCGCGCGCCGTGGGGGCGGATCCCGAAAGCACCGGGCGTTCCGAGCCGCCGCGGGGCGCTCACCACCAGCCATTCCGCCCGCGCTGGAAGATCCGCTTGCGGTTCGTCCAGATCGCCTCCTGCCGCGACAGGAACGGCTCGTCGTAGCGCCGGAGGCTCAGGAGCTCGATCCCGAACTGGCTGACCCAGGGGACGAGGACCGCCTCGCACTGGAAGTGCCACCACTCCGCCGCGAGGTAGTTCGCCGGGAAGGAGGAGCGCGGCCCGATCGAGGCGAAGCCGTGGCGCTCGGCGCAGGCGGTGAAGTCGAAGGCGTGGACCCTCACCGGGACGACGCGCACCTCGCCCCGCCGCCAGGCGATCGCCTCGAGGTCGCGCTCGGGCGCCGAGGCGGAGCGGGCGTAGACGCGCCACTTCCGGCCGTCCCTCACGACGACGTACGGATCGGTCTCGGGGTCCTGCATTCCGGTGTCGGTCGCCAGGTCGAGCGCGAGCCCCGAGTAGTGCATCGAGGTGGGCGAGCGGCCCGGCGTCACCGTGGCCGTGAGCTCCCGGAAGGACCCCGCCGAGGAGACCCCGCCGCCGAGCGAGCGAACCTCGCGCCGCAACGCCTCGTAGCGCTCGACGATGTCCGAGCGCAGGCGGAAGTTCGCGTAGCCTTCCGAACCCGGGAACCGGTCCGCGTCCACCCGGACGACGTCGAGGTCGCGCCCCTCCGCCCAGCCCCGCTGCAGCTCGAACAGGACGCCCTCGCCCGGGAGGCCGTCGGGGTCCATCCCCCGGCTCGTCTGGAAGGCCCGCACCGCGGCGCGGAACGTCGAGCGGTCGACGCTGCCCGAGATCGCGCCCGCGCGCCGCAGGTGCTCCCCGAGGGCCGCGAAGTAGCGCCCCTCGCGCGGCGCGAAGGTGGGCCAGCTCACCCGCAGGTAACCCAGGAGGCCCCGCAGCTCCTCCGGCGCGTCGTCCTCCCGCTCATCGATCCCCGCCTCCCACCAGGCCACCTGATCCCGCTCCGTCGCGTCGTGCCAGCACTCCGTCCCGGGCTCCTCGCCGCCCGGCGACGGCTCCTCCGAGCCGGGCTCCGGCGCGGGCGAGGGCTG
>JBBIPT010000429.1:0-1585 GCA_037442705.1 Anaeromyxobacter sp. | reverse complement strand
ACGACGATGGCCTTCGTCCAGATCCTCCAGACCCTCGCGCGGGACAGGCACCTCGGCCGGCACGTCGTCCCCATCGTCGCCGACGAGTCCCGCACGTTTGGCATGGAGGGGATGTTCCGGCAGGTGGGGATCTACTCCCAGGTCGGGCAGCTCTACACCCCGCAGGACGCCGACCAGCTCGCCTTCTACAGGGAGGACAGGAGCGGCCAGATCCTGCAGGAGGGGATCAACGAGGCGGGGGCGACGAGCAGCTGGATCGCCGCGGCGACGAGCTACTCCGCCCACGGCGTCCAGATGATCCCGTTCTACATCTTCTATTCCATGTTCGGCTTCCAGCGGGTCGGCGACCTCCTCTGGGCGGCCGGCGACATGCGGAGCCGCGGCTTCCTCCTCGGCGCGACCTCGGGCCGGACGACCCTGAACGGCGAGGGGCTCCAGCACGAGGACGGCCACTCCCACGTGATCTCGGCGACCGTCCCGAACTGCCTCTCCTACGACCCGACCTTCGCCTACGAGGTCGCCGTGATCGTGCAGGACGGCCTCCGCCGGATGGTCGCGGAGCAGGAGGACCGGTACTGGTACCTCACGCTCCTCAACGAGAACTACGCGCAGCCGGCGATGCCCGAGGGGGCGGCGGAGGGGATCGTGAAGGGGATGTACCTCTTCAGGGCCGGCCCGAAGCCGAAGAAGGGCGCGCCGCGCGTGCAGCTCCTCGGCTCCGGCGCGATCCTCCGCGAGGCGATCGCCGCGGCGGAGCTCCTCGAGAAGGACTGGGGCGTCCAGGCCGACCTCTGGAGCTGCCCCTCCTTCACCGAGCTCGCGCGCGAGGGGAACGCCGTCGCGCGGGAGAACCTCCTCCACCCGGGGAAGGAGCCCCGGCGCTCCCACGTGGAGGCCTGCCTCGCCGGGACGCAGGGGCCCGTCGTCGCGGCGACCGACTGGGTGCGGGCCTTCGCCGAGCAGATCCGGCCGTTCGTCCCGCGCCGCTACCGGGTGCTCGGCACGGACGGCTACGGCCGGTCGGACACCCGCGAGAAGCTCCGGCGCTTCTTCGAGGTGGACCGCGCCTGGATCGCGCTCGCCGCGCTCGCCTCCCTCGCCGAGGAGGGGGAGGTCCCCGCCGCCGAGGTCTCCGAGGCGATCGCGAAGTACGGCATCGACCCGGCGGCCCCCCCGCCCTGGACCCTCTAGGAGCCGCCGATGACCGCCGCGCGCACCCTCGACGTGAAGGTCCCCGGGATCGGCGACTTCAAGGACGTGCCCGTGATCGAGGTGCACGTGAAGCCGGGCGACACGGTGAACGCGGAGGATCCGCTCGTCACCATCGAGTCCGAGAAGGCCACCTTCGACGTGCCGGCCCCGTCCGCCGGGACCGTCCGCGAGGTGAAGCTGAAGGTGGGCGACAAGGTGAGCGAGGGGACGGCCGTCGCGACGATCGAGGCGGGCGAGGCCCCGGCCCCCGCGAAGGCGTCGAAGCCGGCTGCGCCCGCGCCCGCCGCGGAGGAGGAGCCCTCCCCCCCGCGCACCGCCCCCGCGGAGGTCTCCGAGGAACCCGCCGCCCCGGCGGCGCCCGCCTCCGCAGAGG
>JBBIPT010000428.1:0-1602 GCA_037442705.1 Anaeromyxobacter sp. | reverse complement strand
CCCCCCCCCCCCGCGCGGAGGCACCGAAAGGCGCCGGACCTCGCCTCATGGCGGCGGGGGGAACCGTCACGACCAAGTCGACCGGGCGCCGCCATGATGGCGGTGATCGCGCGGTTCGAGCCGCGACGTTCGCCCTTCGACAGGCTCAGGGCGAACGGATCCATTCTCGTCCGCTCGTGGTGACCCCTCGACAGGTCTGGGGAACCACGGACGAACCGGATCGAGGCAGGACGTCACTGCCATGAGGCACGAGGCCCGCTCAGTGCCCGCCCGCCCCGCCCTCCGGCCGCATCTCGACGCGATCGCCGATGACGAGCTCGCGCAGGCTCCGGGTCACGAGGGCGGTGGACGCGCGCTCCTTCACGTCGATCACGAGGAGGTCGCCCACGTCCTCCGGCGGCAGATCGGAATCCCAGTAGGGCCGGCGCGAATCGCGTCCGTAGGGGTCGCCCGCCCGCACCACCGCGAGGACGTTCCCCTCCTCGACGCCGTCCGCCTCGCCGAGGTCGAGGAAGACGACGTGGTGCTCGCCGATCTGGGTGACGATCTCGACCTGGGAGGCGATGATCCGGCCCTCGAGCGCCTGCTGGTTCGGCTTTCGCGGCACCGGCCGGAGCAGCTTCTGCGTCCAGGGCCCGAGCCGGGCGCCCCGCTCGATGGGCTGGAGGCTCTCGGTGACGACGAGCGTCGCGGCCCGCTCGTCCACCGCGACCACCTTCGCGGCGCCGAGGATCGACGACTGCCAGCCCCAGAGCTCCCCGGTCTCGGGGTGGTGGACGGGCCGGTCGGTCTTGAACACGAGGTAGGTCTCGCCCGGCTTCACCTCCACCTGGTTCTCGAACCAGGCGTAGGCGCGATCGAGGGTCGAGAGCATGAGCTTCTCCTCGAACGCCGCGGCGATCGCCCCCGACTCGGCGAGCTCGCGCGGGGTGACGAAGGTCTCCCGCAGGGCCATCCGCGTGCGCGGCGGGACGTAGCCCACCTTGTACGGCCCGGAGACCGCCACGACGTCCTGCTCCTCGGCGGAGGGAGGCTCCCTCATGTCGGCCCTGGAGAAGTCCTCGAGCTCGCGCACCGGCACGAGGTCCTCCTCGACGGCGGCGATCGGCTGGTCCACCGGCTCGACGCGCGTGGGGACCTCCTCCGCGGTCGGGTAGAAGCGCAGGAGGTTGCCCGGGTAGATCCAGTGCGGGTTCGTGATCTCGGGGTTGTAGGACCAGATCTTCGGCCAGTACCAAGGGTTGTTCAGGAAGCGGCCGGAGAGGTCCCAGAGCGTGTCGCCCGGGCGGATCGTGTAGGTGTCGGGGGGCACCGCCGAGGCCCCCGCGTCGGGCGCGGCCGCGTCCGGGCCGAGGTCGAGCTGGCCGCTCCCGGCCGGCCCGGACACGGGCGGCATCGGCGCGCCGCCGGGGATCGGGGGGATCGGCTGCGGCTGCGCCAGGGCCAGGGCGGGGAGCACCGCCAGCAGGGCGAACGTGGACTTGCGGATCATGGACCGCTCCTTGCCGGGCCTGCCGGCGCGGGGTCGCCTGCGCGACCCGAGATGGTGGCTAGACGGGTGCCGGCGCGCGCGGCCGCCGGGGTCCTCGGGAACTCGTCGAC
>JBBIPT010000427.1:0-1604 GCA_037442705.1 Anaeromyxobacter sp. | reverse complement strand
CGACAAGCTCAGGGCGAACGGCCAGGGAGAATCTCGAGCCTCCCTCACCCAGGTCCGCGCCGAATGGCTGAGCCCGCCCGCCGCCTCCTCGACCCGGCCGCGCTCGCGCGGCTCGGCGACCTGCGCCTGCGGGTCCGCGCCATCGCCGAGGGGGTGCTCACCGGGCTCCACCGCTCGCCGCACCACGGGCAGTCGGTGGAGTTCGCCGAGCACAAGGAGTACGCCCCCGGGGACGAGATCCGTCACATCGACTGGAAGGCCTACGGGAAGTTCGACCGCTACTACGTGAAGCGGTACGAGCAGGAGACGAACCTCCGAGCCTACCTCGTCGTGGACGCCTCGGGCTCCATGGGCTTCCGCGGCCACCCGGACAGGATGACGAAGCTCGAGACGGCGAGCGCGCTCGCCGCGACCCTCGCCTACCTCCTCTTCCGGCAGCAGGACGCGGCCGGGCTCGTCCTCGTGCAGGGCTCGGTCGCCGGCGCGATCCCCCCGCGGGCCACGGCGAGCCACCTCGGGCCGATCCTCGAGGCGCTCGGCAGCGCGAAAGCGGAAGGGGAGACGCGGCTCGGCGCGGCGGTGGACTGGATCGTGGAGCAGGCGCCCCGCCGCTCGTCCATCCTCGTCTTCTCCGACCTCTTCGACCGGGACGAGAAGGTCCTCCGCAAGCTCGCCCAGCTCGCCCGCCGCAAGCACGAGGTCACGCTCTTCCACGTCCTCGACCCGGCAGAGCTCGACTTCCCCTACGAGGACCCGACCCTCTTCCTCTCGATGGAGGACGGGAGGCAGGTGGAGGCGAACGCGCGCGACGTCCGGAGGGGCTACCTCGAGATCCTCGGCCGCTGGCTCGCGGACGTCCGGCGCACCGCCGCGGAGGCCGACATGGACTACGCCCTCGCCCGCACCGACCGTCCGCCGGACGAGGTCCTCCTCCCCTTCCTCGCCCGGCGAGAGCGGGCCGCGGCCTGAGGATGCGAATCGTGACCCCGGAACGGCGCCAGGTCCACGCAGGAGCTCCGCGCGCCCTGATGGCGGTGATCGCTCGGAACGAACCCCGACGTTCGCCCTTCGACAGGCTCAGGGCGAACGGAGAGACGCGCGAGCACTCGCCCTTCGACGGGCTCAGGGCGAACGGAGAGACGCCCCAGCGTTGGCCCTTCGACGGGCTCAGGGCGAACGGCTGCGTACGGCCCGCTCGCGTACGGGCAGGTCCGTTCGTGGTTTCCCCGTGGAGGGGTCACCACGGGCGGACGGGAATGGTTCCGCTCGCCCTGAGCCTGTCGAAGGGCGAGCGGAGCTCGCGCGCCAGCGTGAAGACCCGACGATGAGCCTCGGCTTCGCCAACCCGCTCCTCCTCTGGGGCCTCCTCGCCGCGGCGATCCCGATCGCGATCCACCTCTTCTTCCGCCGGCGCCCGAGGCCCACCCCCTTCCCGGCGATCGACTTCGTCCTGCGGGCCCGCCGGGAGACGGAGCGGCGGCTCCGGCTGAAGCGGCTCCTCCTCTTCGCCGCGCGGACGCTCCTCCTCGCCGCGGCCGCCCTCGCCCTCGCCCGCCCCCTCCTCGAGGAGCCGGGCGCCGCCGCCGCGGCCCCCGCGGGGCCGG
>JBBIPT010000426.1:0-1605 GCA_037442705.1 Anaeromyxobacter sp. | reverse complement strand
CCTCCCGAGCCGCCCCCCGAGTTCGACCTCCCGCCGGAGGTGGACCTCGACGCCGAGGAGATCGCCGCGGTGAAGAAGGGGCGCGGCGCACGCCTGTTCCTCGCCCTGGTCCTGCTCCTCGGCGCGGCCGCCGGGGCCACCTACCTCCTCGCGCCCGAGGTCTTCGTCCTCGAGCGCCGGCCGCCGCCTCCCGAGTCCCTCGAGGTGCCGATCACGATCGAGGTGAAGCCCGCCGCGCCGGAGGCTCCTCCCGCGGGAGAGCCCACTCCCGCCGGACCGGGTCCCGCGCTCGGGACGACGATCGGAGAGCCCTCCGTGTCGCGCGCCCCGGTGCCCGCGCCGGAGCCCTTCCTCCAGGCGCCGGTCCCTCCGCCCCCCGAGCCGGTCACCGCCCCGGCCCCCGAGGCGAAGCCGCCGCCGCCCGCGCCGCGGGGACCGAAGGCGCTCCTCGCCCAGGCGACGAGGCTGCGCGAGAAGGGGGACGTGGAGCGGGCCCTCGAGCTCTACGGGCGGGTCGTGGCGCTGGAGCCGGAGAACGTCGAGGCCCTGACCGGGCGCGGGTTGTGCTATCTCGACCTCGAGAGCTACCCTCCCGCCGAGGCGAGCTTCCAGGCGGCTCTCCGGATCGATCCGGAGGAGGCCGATGCCTTGCTGGGGCTCGCCGAGACCTACCGGTGGCAGGGACGGAAGACGGACGCCATCAGGTACTACGACCGGTACCTCGCCGCGCATCCCGCCGGCGAGGAGGCCGAGGTGGCCCGAAACGCGCTGAAGGAGCTGAGGAACTAGCCATGTCCGACAGGGGAATCCCGGGAAAGCCGTCGAGCGCCGAGGACGAGTACTTCGTCCGGGAGGACGCCGAGAAGAAGCGCCGGATCGCGCTGCAGGAGAAGAAGGAGAAGGAGGCCGCCGAGCTGAAGCGGCTGAAGGAGCTGCACTGGATGCACTGCCCCAAGTGCGGCCTCCAGATGCAGGAGGTGAAGCTCCGGGGCGTGGAGGTGGACGTCTGCTTCTCCTGCAACGGCGTCTTCCTCGACCAGGGAGAGCTCGAGAAGATCGAGCAGCCCGAGTCGCGCGGCGTGATGAGCTCGATCCTGAACTGGTTCAAGCCCGAGACGAAGAAGCCGGTCTAGCCCACGGCCGTGGCGCTCTCCTCCGAAGAGGTCCGCCGGATCGCCTCCCTCGCCCGCCTCCGGCTCACCCCGGAGGAGGAGCGGACCTTCCAGACCCAGCTCTCGGCGATCCTCGAGCACGTCGAGCTCCTCCGGGAGCTCGACGTCTCGGGAGTCGAGCCGATGACCCACGCGCTCGCCGCGGAGGACGCCCCGGCGCTCCGCGAGGACGAGCCGCGGGCGAGCCTGCCGCCCGGCGAGGCCCTCGCGAACGCCCCCGCGCGGGCGGGCGGCTGCTTCGAGGTCCCGAGGATCATCGAGTGACGGGGCAGGCGACGGACCTCCACGCCCTCTCGCTCGTCGAGGCGGGCGCCGGGATCGCCGCCCGGGCGATCTCCTCCCGCGAGCTCGTGGACGCCTCCCTCGCCCGGATCGAGGCCCTGGACCCGGAGCTCGGGGCGTTCCTCGCGGTGGACGCGGGGCGGGCCCGCGC
>JBBIPT010000425.1:0-1607 GCA_037442705.1 Anaeromyxobacter sp. | reverse complement strand
GGCGGGCTTCCCCCCTGCCCGGCCGGGCGCCCCCTTCGGCGGCGCGGGCGAGGTCGTGGCGACGAGCTTCATCTCGGGGGTGAGCCGGAGGGCTCCGCCCGACGCCTGGACGTGCTTCGCGAGGAGGAAGGGGTCGAGGGCGGCGGAGTCCCCGAGGGTGAAGACGAGCCGGCCGGGGCCGGCCTCGAGCGCGCGGATCGAGAGGGCCCTGAGCCGGACCTTCAGGGCCATCACCGCGCAGAGCGCGTCGAGCTCCTCGGGAGGATCGCCGCAGCGGTCCACGATCTCCGCCCGGATCTCGTCGAGCTCCTCGTCGGTCGCGGCCTGGGCGAACCGCTTGTAGAAGTAGAGCCGCTGGTGGACGTCCGGCATGTAGAGGTCGGGGATGATCGCCGGCACGGGGAGCTGGACGTCCGGGTCGATCTCCTCGCGGGGGGGCTCGCCGCGGAGCTCGCGCACCGCCTCCTCGAGGAGCTCGGAGTAGAGCTCGAAGCCGATCGCCTCGATGTGCCCCGACTGGTCCTTCCCGAGGAGGTTCCCGGCCCCCCGGATCTCGAGGTCGTGGCTCGCGATCCGGAAGCCCGCCCCGAGCTCGGAGAAGCGCTGGAGCACCTCGAGCCGCTTGCGCGCGTCCTTCGTGACCTGCCGCCGCGCCGGCACGAGGAGGTAGGCGTAGGCCCGCTCCCGCGAGCGGCCGACCCGCCCGCGGATCTGGTAGAGCTGCGCGAGCCCGAAGGCGTCGGCGCGGTTCACGACGATCGTGTTCGCGGTCGGGATGTCGAGGCCGCTCTCCACGATCGACGTCGCGAGGAGCACGTCGACCTCCCGGTTCACGAACCGGGCCATGACCTCCTCGAGCTTCCCCTCCCCCATCTGCCCGTGCGCCACGCCGATCCGCGCCTTCGGGACGAGCTCCCGGAGGAACTTCTCCATCGAGCCGATGGACCGGACGCGGTTGTGGACGAAGTAGACCTGCCCGCCGCGGGAGAGCTCGTTCTCGATCGCCTCCCGCACGGCGGAGGGGTCGAACTTGAGGAGGAAGGTCCGGATCGCGCGGCGGTCCTCGGGCGGCGTGGCGATGATGGAGAGGTCGCGCACCCCGCCGAGGCTCATGTGGAGGGTCCGAGGGATCGGCGTGGCGGTGAGGGTGAGGACGTCCACGAGCCGGCGGAGCTTCTTCAGCCGCTCCTTGTGGGCGACCCCGAACCGCTGCTCCTCGTCCACGACCACGAGCCCGAGGTCCTTGAAGGAGACGTCGGAGGCGAGGAGCCGGTGCGTGCCGACGAGGACGTCCACCTTCCCGTCCGCCGCGTCCCGGAGGACGGCGCGCACCTGCTCCGGCGTCTTCATCCGCGACACCGCCTCGATCCGGACCGGGTAGCCCTTGAAGCGCTCCCGGAAGGTTCGCTCGTGCTGGGCGGCGAGGACCGTCGTCGGGACGAGGACGGCGACCTGCTTCTTCGCGAGGACCGCGAGCATCGCGGCGCGCATCGCGACCTCGGTCTTCCCGTAGCCGACGTCGCCGCAGACGAGACGATCCATCGGTCCGGGGGGGGCCTCGGCCCGTGCCGCGGTCCGCTCGACGCCGGGGGCCGAGCCCCCCCCCG
>JBBIPT010000424.1:0-1621 GCA_037442705.1 Anaeromyxobacter sp. | reverse complement strand
CCCGCCGGCGCGGCGGCGGGTGGCGGGCGCGGCGCGGGGGGCGGGGAGGAGGACGGGAGGGGCGCGCCCCGGGCGAGCGCCTCGACCCGGGCGACGAGGTCCGCGACCTGCGCCCCGGGGGCGAGGAAGACGGCCTCGAGGAGCGCCACCTCGAGCGCGTGGCGCGGCTGCTCGGCGAGCTTCACGTCCACGACCGCGCGCTGGACCACGTCGAAGAGGCGCGTGAGGTGGGCGGCGTCGGCCCCCTCGGCCTGCGCGCGGACCTCGGCCGCCTCCGCGTCGGGGAGATCGAGGGGCGCCGCCGGCACGAGCCTCGCGACCACCGCGTTCCGCAGGTGGCGCACGAGCTCCTCGGCGACGCGCTTCATCTCGAGGCCGCGGGCGTGGAGGGCCTCCACCTCCGCGAGGACCGCCGCCCCGTCCCGCCGCAGCATCCCCGCCGCGATCCGGGAGATCGCCGCGGCGTCCACCGCGCCGAGCGCGTCGGCCACCTCCGCGTCGGAGGGCGCCTCCCCGCACGCCGCCCGGACCTGATCGAGGAGGGAGAGGGCGTCGCGCATCCCGCCCTCCGCCTGCCGCGCGAGGAGCGCGAGCGCGACGGGCGAGAGCGTCATCCCCTCCGCGGAGGCCACCTCGGCGAGCCGGTCGGCGATCTGCGGGAGAGTGAGCCGGCGAAAGTCGAAGCGCTGGCACCGGGAGAGGATGGTCTCCGGGACGCGGTGGACGTCGGTCGTCGCGAGGACGAACTTCACGTGTCCGGGCGGCTCCTCCAGGGTCTTCAGGAGGGCGTTGAAGGCCCCCTGGGAGAGCATGTGGACCTCGTCCACGACGAAGACCTTGTAGCGGTCGCGCGCGGGCCGGTACTTCACGGCCTCGACGATGTCCCGCACGTTGTCCACGCCGTTGTTCGAGGCGGCGTCGATCTCGACGACGTCCACCGCGCGCCCCTCGGTGATCTCCGTGCAGGGGACGCACGCCCCGCAGGGCTCCGCGGTCGGCCCCTTCTCGCAATTCAGCGCCTTCGCGACGAGCCGGGCGGCGGTCGTCTTCCCCACGCCGCGCGGGCCCGTGAAGAGGAAGGCGTGCGCGAGCTGCCCCGTCCGGAGCGCGTTCGAGAGGGTCCGGACCACGTGCTCCTGGCCGGACATCTGGCCGAAGCGCTGGGGCCGGTACTTCCGCGCGAGGACGAGGTAGGTCATTCGTGCCGGGGGAGCGCTCGGCTCCCCTCCTCCTCACTCGAAAACTGCGAAGCCGGCCCACAATCCCCGGGCGCACGGAGGGCCACCTACCGTTGCTCCCTTCCGGGCCTGGCGGGGTTCGATGGTCCCCACGTCGCCCGAGGATTCTGGGCCGGCTCCGCCGGCCGGTCTCGCCGGCTCGCTGGCTGGCGGAGAGGGTGGGATTTGAACCCACGGTACCGTTCCCGGTACACACGATTTCCAGTCGTGCACCTTCAGCCGCTCGGTCACCTCTCCATTCTACATGGGGGAGTGCTCGGCTCCCCACCGCTCCGCGTGGGGAGCCTGCGCTCCCCCATTCCCCCTGCTCGCTCGGGGCAGCCTCGTCCGGCCGCCCCTCGCTCGCCGTGTTCTCCTTCAGGGAGTGCTCGGCTCCCCTCCAC
>JBBIPT010000423.1:0-1626 GCA_037442705.1 Anaeromyxobacter sp. | reverse complement strand
TGCGTTCCCCCGCGGGAGGGCGCTAGAGGGGCTCCCATGCCGACGAAGCCGTCCCGCGAGCTCGAGACCTTCCCGAACCCGAAGCCCGAGCGCCCCTTCGAGATCTCGATGGAGTGCCCGGAGTTCACCTGCGTCTGCCCGAAGACGGGCCAGCCCGACTTCGGGACGATCCGGATCCGCTACGTCCCGGACGCCCTCTGCGTCGAGCTGAAGAGCCTGAAGCTCTACCTCTGGAGCTACCGCGACGAGGGGACCTTCCACGAGGCGGTGACGAACCGGATCTGCGACGACCTCGTCCGCACCCTCTCCCCGCGCTGGCTCGAGGTCGTGGGGGACTTCGCCGTGCGCGGCGGGATCCACACGGTCGTCACCGCCCGGCACGGGGAGCGCCCGGCCGCCGTCTGATGGCCGTGATCACACGGTTCGAGCCGCGGGGTTCGCCCTTCGACAGGCTCAGATGGGATGAACGGATCCGGCAGGACCGTTCGCGTTGACCCCTCGGCAGGCTCGGGGGAACCACGTACGGTCCTGCCGCGCGTCCGGGCGCCCGGGGGGTGCGGCCCGCCCGAGTCAAGCCCGCCCCTCCCCCCGGCCCGCCGGCTCCCGATCCGCCTTCCCGGGGGTCCGCGCTAGAATCCGCCGCGGTGCCCGAGGCCTCCCCCCTGCCCGCCTTCGAGCCGATCTCGCTCGTCGGGACGATGCTCGACGGCCGCTACGAGCTCTCCGCCCACCTCGCGACGGGCGGGATGGGCGCGGTCTTCCGCGCGCGCCACGTCCACCTCCGCAAGGACGTCGCCGTGAAGGTCCTCCGCCCCGACCTCACCGCGTCGGCGGAGATCGTGGAGCGCTTCCGGCGGGAGGCGGAGATCGCGAGCGCCCTCGAGCACGACAACATCGTGAAGGTCACCGACTTCGGCCGGAGCGCCGAGGGGTACCTCTTCATCGTGATGGAGCTGCTCACCGGGGAAGGGCTCTTCGACCGGCTCCGGCGCGAGGGCTTCCTCTCCCCGGAGGACGCCGTCCCCATCCTCTGGCAGGTCTGCTCCGGGCTCGACGCCGCCCACGCCCGCGGCGTCGTCCACCGCGACCTGAAGCCGGAGAACGTCTTCCTCGCGAGGACCTCCTCGGGCCGGGAGGTCACGAAGATCCTCGACTTCGGGATCGCGAAGATCGCCGACCCCGAGAACGCCTCCACCACCGCCTCCGGCATCGTCGTCGGGACCCCGGAGTACCTCGCCCCGGAGCAGGCGATGGGCACGGACGTGGACGCCCGCGCCGACGTCTACGCGGTCGGGCTCATCGCCTGGCGCGCCCTCGCCGGCCGCCACCCGTTCAAGGCGGAGGATCCGCGCTCGCTCCTCATGATGCAGGCGACGCGCCCCGTCCCTCCGCTCACCGACCCCCGCCCCGACCTCGCCGCCTATCCCGCCCTGTGCGCGGCGGTCGCGAGGGCCTGCGCGAAGGACCCCAACGCCCGCCACCAGACCGCCGCCGCGCTCGGCAGCGACCTCCGCGGCGCGCTCGGGCCCGCGTTCCTCCTCCCGCCCGGCGCGACGCCGCTCCCCTCCGCCCCGACGCCGCACACGCCGCTCCCCGCTCGGAACCCCGACCGCGCGTGGGGCGTCC
>JBBIPT010000422.1:0-1629 GCA_037442705.1 Anaeromyxobacter sp. | reverse complement strand
CGCGGCACCTCCGCGCGCGCGAGCTCCACCCGCGTGAGCCGCTCGATCCCGCGGAGCAGGTCGCGCTCCTCGGGCGACGAGAAGCTCGACGCCCGCCCGCTCGCGGCGGCCCGCGCGGTCCGCCCGACGCGGTGGACGTAGTCCTCGGGCACGTGCGGCAGGTCGAAGTTCACGACGTGGCCGATCTCCGCGACGTCGATCCCGCGGGCGGCGATGTCGGTCGCGACGAGCACGCGGTACTGCCCGTCCTTGAAGCCGTCGAGCGCCATGCGCCGTTGCCCCTGCGAGCGGTCCGCGTGGATCCGCGCCACCTTGTGGCCCGCCCGGGCGATCGCCTTCCAGACCTTGTCGGCGCGCCGCTTCGTCCGGGTGAAGACGAGGGTCGAGAGGTCGTCCTGCTCGAGCAGGGCGAGGAGGAGCGGCAGCTTCTCCTCCTGCGACGCGAGGAAGACGTGCTGCACCGCCCGCTCGGCGGTGGTCCCGCTCCGTGCCACCTCGACCCGCACCGGGTCCTTCACGTGGAGGCGCGCGAAGTCCGCCACCTCCGCCCCCATCGTCGCCGAGAAGAGGAGCGTCTGGCGGACCTTCGGCAACCTCGCGAGGATCCGCGTGAGCTGGGGCTTGAAGCCCATGTCGAGCATCCGGTCGGCCTCGTCGAGGACGAGCACCTCGATGTCGTCGAGGCGCGCGGTCCCCTGGGCGAGGTGGTCCACGAGGCGGCCCGGGGTCGCGACGACGACCTCCCGCCGCTCCTTGAACGCCGCCGACTGCTGGCCCATCCCGACCCCGCCGATGACGACCGCGCCCCGCACGTGGCGCCCCCTCCCGAACCGCTCCAGCTCCTCGCCGATCTGGAGGGCGAGCTCGCGCGTCGGGGCGAGGACGAGGGCCCGTGTCCCGGCCTTCCCGGAGAGCCGCTCGATGATCGGCAGGAGGAAGGCGGCGGTCTTGCCGGTCCCGGTCGCGGCCGTGCCGATCACGTCCTTTCCGGCGAGCGCGGGCGGAATGGCCTGGGCCTGGATGGGGGTGGGGTGCTCGAAGCCGGCGCGCTCGAGCGCGTGGAGGGCCTTGGCGGAGAGACCGAGGGAGGAGAACGAAGGGGTCATGGGATGGGGCGTTCCTCGTGAGACGGACGCCCGGGTGAGGCCGAAGCGAGCCGCTGGTGGGGGGTGGGTGCTGCGAAAGAGGGCGGGAACATAGCCGGTTCCGGGGCGGGGCGCACGCTCCCCACTCTCCCCGTCCCTCTCGTTCGCCTACCGCGAAGCCCTACCCCTTCACCCGCTCGATCCGCGCCCCGGGCATCTTCGGGTCGGGCCGGCGGGACGCCTTCGAGAAGCGGGCCGCGGCGGACTTCGCGATCTCGAACTTCGTCTCCTTCGGCAGGACCACGATCTTCCCGATCTCCTCCCGCGTGACCTCGCCCCGCCGGCAGAGGAGCGGCAGGATCCAGCGCGGGTCGGCGTTCTTCTCCCGCCCGAGCGAGAGCCGGAACCAGACCCCCTCCTCCTTCGGCCCGCGCCGCACCTTCTTCCCGTCCCGCTCGACCCGGCGCACCGGCGCCTCGCGCGCCGCCTGCGCGCTCGCGGGCAGCTCCTCGGGCGCCGGCCGCCGCGACCGCTCCCGGCGCAC
>JBBIPT010000421.1:0-1642 GCA_037442705.1 Anaeromyxobacter sp. | reverse complement strand
CCTCCGGACGCGCTCCGCGGCGGCGTCGAGCGCGTCGATCCCGGCCGCGTCGATCGCCATCCGGAGCACCGTCGCCCGCCGCGGGGCGAGGGCCCGCGGGCCCTCCTCCGCCGCGCGCGCGACGAGCGGGCTCCGGGCGAGGACCGTCCCCTCGGAGCGCAGCGTGTCCCGGTGGGGCTCCCGCGGAGCGGGGGGGATCTCCTCCGGCGTCTCCTCGAGCGTGATCGACTCCTCGGTGTGGCCCGAGTCGATCCGGACCTCCGTGCGCCCGAAGCGCAGGCGCGCGCCGAGGGCGACCTGCGCCTCGTGGACCCGCTCCTCGCCGACGAAGGTGCCGTTCCGGCTGTCGAGGTCGACGACCCAGATCGCCTCGCCGCGCCGCTCCAGCATCGCGTGCATGCTCGAGATCCAGGGATCGAGGAGCTGGACGTGCGCCTCGGGCGACCTCCCGACGACCGTCGGGATCTCCGGGAGGGAGTGCGTCTCCCCCTCGCACGCGCCGCTGAGGACGACGAGCTCGGCCAACCCGCTGCCCCTTTCTGGCCCGCCCCGGGTCTCATGATAGCCTACACGCGGTTCGCGCATGATCGGCTCGTCCCAGCCAGCCGCTCCCCGAGGCGGGGCGCAGGATCGCCTGCTCGGCCGCGTGCTCGGGGATCGATACCGGGTGCTGTCGCTGCTGGGCGAAGGGGGGATGGGGACCGTCTACCTCTGCGAGCACGCCGTCCTCCACCGGCGGTTCGCCGTGAAGGTGCTCCGGCCAGACCTCGCCACCGACGGAGAGCTCGTGGAGCGCTTCCGCAACGAGGCGATCGCCGCGAGCCGGATCGGGCAGGAGAACGTGGTGGACGTCCTCGACTTCGGCGCGGACGAGGACGGCGCGCTCTACTACGTGATGGAGGCGCTCGACGGCCGCAGCCTCGCCGCCGTGATCCGGGAGGAGGGGCCGCTCCCCGTCGTCCGGGCGCTCGACCTCCTCGAGCAGATCTCCCGCGCCCTCGGCGCGGCCCACGCCCGCGGCGTCGTCCACCGCGACGTGAAGCCGGACAACGTCTTCCTCGTCCGGCGGGACGACGGGACCGAGCGCGCGAAGGTGATCGACTTCGGGATCTCCCACGTGCGGGCCGAGGGCGGCGAGCGGATCACCCGGGCCGGATCGATCATCGGCACGCCCGAGTACATGGCCCCCGAGCAGGCGAGCGGCGACGCGGTGGACCACCGCGCCGACGTCTACGCCGCCGGCGTCCTCGCCTTCGAGATGCTCACCGGCACGCTCCCCATCGAGGCGGCCACCCCCATCGCGACGCTCGTCGCCCAGCGCACGAAGACGCCGGAGCCCCCGAGCCGGCGCAACCAGCGGATCCCCGCGGACGTGGACGCGCTCGTCCTCCGGGCCCTCGCGAAGCGGCCGGAGGACCGGTTCCCCACGATGGAGGCCTTCGCCGCCGAGGCGGCGCGGATCCGCCACCGGATCCTGCAGGGGGAGCATCGGGGCTCCGCCGCCGCGCGGCCGAGCCGCCCGCGGGGGGAGACGGTGGCCCTGCCCGGCGCGCAGGAGCGGAGGCGCTCCCGCGCCGCAGTCGCCGGGATCGCGATCGGGGCGCTCGCCGCCGCGGCGGCCGTGGCGGCCGGCTTCCTCTGG
>JBBIPT010000420.1:0-1652 GCA_037442705.1 Anaeromyxobacter sp. | reverse complement strand
CCGCCTCTCCCGGCTCCCCGAGGCCGAGCGGCGCGCGCTCGCGGAGACCGTCGAGGCGGCGAAGGTGCTGGACGCGATCTTCCTGCGGCAGGCAGGCGCCGTCGTCAGCGCCCCTTCTTCCCGGAGGCGGGCCTCTTCCCGCCGCCGTCGAGCGCCTCGAGTCGCCGCCGCGCGAGGACGAACGAGCCGAGCGGGTCGTCGGCCCCCTCCGCCTTCTCGGGGGTCACCCGCCCGTACGCCGCGCGCGCCGCGTCCACGAGCCCCCAGCCCTCGGCGATCCAGCCGTAGACGAGCCAGTCGGAGGCGGAGAGCGCCCGCCCTCCCTCGAGGGATCGCAGGAAGATCTCGCGCGCCTCGGCCGGCTTCCCCAGCGCGGCGTAGACCGCCGCCAGGGTGTTGAGGTGCGCCCGCTCCCGCCCGCGCCCCTGGTCCACCGCCCGGCGGGCCCAGTCGAGGGCCTGCGCCCCGGGGGGATCGCGGAAGAGCTCGAGCCAGGCGGCGTTGTTGTAGACGAGGGGCGTCGCCTTGCCGGCCTCGATCAGCCTCCGCCAGGCCTTCCCGCCGCCCTCGAGGTCGCCGAGGTGGGCGGCGGTCGAGCCGAGGAGGGAGAGGACGTCGGGGTCGTCCGGATGGCGGGCGAGGATCGCGTCCGCCGCGGGCTGGAGCGCCGCGAGCCTGCGGAGCCGCCGGAGGGCCTCCACCTGGAGCTGGAACGCGGGGCGCGCGCCGGGATCCGAGGCGAGGAGCTCGTTCGCGACCGCGAGGAGCGGCTCGGCGTCACCCCGGGAGAAGTGGGCGCGCCCGAGGGCGAAGAGGAGCGCCCGCTCCTCCGCCGGCTTGCCGCGGGCGGCGAGCCGGGCCGTCGTGAGGACGGTGAGGGTCTTCCCCTCCGAGTCCACGAAGGCCGCGAGGGCGGCGCCCGCCCGGCGAGCCGCGCCGAGGTCGCCGCCGACGCTCCAGAGGGAGGTGAGCATCCCCTTGGGGCCGGACGTATCCTCGGGCGCCCCGGGGACGGCCTCCACCGCCCAGTCGAGCCAGCGCCTCGCCCCCGCGAGATCTCCCGCGGCGGCGAGCCGCTCCGCCTCGATCCCGAGGAGGGGCCAGGCGTGGTCGCTCGCGAGGAGCCGGAGCGCGCCCCCCTCCTCGCGGAGGTAGACGGTGGCGCCGCGCTCGGCGGGGGCGAACGGGAAGCGGACGCGGATCCGGAGCCCCGTCGCGGGCGTCCCGTCCCGGACGGTCTCCAGCTTCGTGAGGATGAGGTCGAGGAGGACGTCGGGGGGGACGCCCGCCTCCCGGAGCGCGCGCTGCGCCCCGGACACGGGGAGCGGGAGCCCGGCCTCGAGCCACTCGCGCGCCTTGCCCTCCCGGAGGCGGGCGGGGACGAGCGGGGCGAGGTCCTTGCCGGGGTCGGAGGAGGAGACGGCCACCACGAGGAGCTTCTTCACGAGCTGCGCGGGCTCGTCTCCCTCGCCGCGGAGGTCCTCCCACTTCCGGAGCGCGCCGAACGTCTCCGCCTGGGCGAGGAGGGCGGCGGCCTCCAGGGCGCCGCGCGCGGCCTCCGCGGCGAGCGCCGAGGCGGGCGGGTACCGGCGCTGCCGGAGGAGGAGCCCCGCCGCGCCCCGGAGCGCGGCCCGCCGCGCCTCCCCGAGCCC
>JBBIPT010000419.1:0-1657 GCA_037442705.1 Anaeromyxobacter sp. | reverse complement strand
CCCCCTCGCCAGAGGCGCCGGCGCGGCCCCGCGCCACCGCGGGCGAGGCGGCCATCGCGAAGCACTCCTTCGAGCAGGCGCTCCGCATGCGCGAGGCCGGCGATCTCGCGGGGGCCGCGGTCTCCTTCGAGCGGGCCTACGACGCGGATCCCGACCTCGTCCACGCCGGCGCGAACGCGGGCCTCCTCCGCGAGCGGCTCGGTGAGGACGCCGCCGCCCGGGAGGTCTACGCCCGGGTGCTCGACGAGAACCCCTCCTTCGCTCCGGCGGCGCGGAACCTCGCGCGTCTCCTCGTCCGCCGGGGAGAGGCCGCCGAGGCCGAGCGCGAGCTGCGCGAGCGGCTCGGGCGCTCGCCGGAGAGCGTGGGGCTGCGGGACGCCCTCGCCGAGGTGCTCCTCTCCGCCGGCCGGTTCGCCGAGGCGGAGGAGGAGTCCCGGCGTGCCCTGAAGCTGGACGAGAAGAACGTCCCCGCGATGGTGAACCTCGCGACGGCGTACAGCCGGCGGAAGCGGCACGAGCTCGCGAAGATGGTCCTCGAGAACGCCCGCGAGGTGGACGCGACCGACCCCACCGTCTGGAACCGGCTCGGCTTCGTGGAGCTCGCGCTCGGGAACCGCGCGCAGGCCCTCGAGAACTTCAAGAAGGCGGCGGCGCTCGGCCCCGACTACCCGGAGGCGCACGCGAACTACGGCGCGCTCCTCGCGGACGCGGAGGACTTCGCCGGGGCGGTGGTGGAGCTCGAGATCGCGGTGAAGTACGCCCCGTGGAGCGCCGCGGCCTGGCTCAACCTCGGGAACGGCCACCGAGGCAAGTCGGAGTTCGAGAAGGCGGAGGCCGCCTATCGGCGGGCCTCGGCGCTCGACCCGAAGCTGCGCGACGTGACGTACAACCTGGCGGTCCTCTACCTCGACGGCGAGAAGCCCGGGATGCCCACGCTCGCGAGGCTCGAGGAGGGCGTGAGGCTCCTCGACGCCTACGAGCAGGCGGGGGGACGCGATCCGAAGCTCCCCGAGTACCGGAAGGACGCCGACCGCGCGATCGATCGCGAGAAGAAGCGGCTCGCGCGCGAGGAGCGGGACCGGCTCCGCCGCGAGGCGGAGGCGAAGAAGAAGGAGGAGGAGGCGCGCAAGGAGGCGGAGGCCGCGGCGAAGAGGGCGGCCGAGGAGCAGGCGCTCCGCGAGGAACGCGTCGACCTCCATCAGTGGGCGCCGATCTTCGAGCGCAAGCCCTCGAGCAGGCGGCCCATCTGGCGGTCGTATTCGTCGAGCACGCCTTGGAAGTTGCGCTCGCCGCCGGTGTTGTTGCCGGCGTCGTACGTCGTCTTCAGTTCAGGACTCGGCACGAACGGGGTGTGCGTGTCGTCGGGCCAGAGGTTCACATAACACGGCCGGTTCGGATGCCGCTTCAGGAAGTCGAGCGTCTTGTCCACGAAGAACGCGGTACGGTCCCAACGCTTCACCTTGTCCTGCGGGGACCATATCCAGTTCGTCGCGGTGATGTCGGGATGCGGGTCGGGGCTTTCCCACGTGCTGGCCCATTCGTCGAAGCCGTATGCGCGAATGGCCGGCGCGTTGGTCACGTCGCGCCCGCCGCCCATGTGCCACTTGCCAAAATGCGCCGTGGCGTACCCGGCGGCCTTCAGCAGCCGCGCGAGCGA
>JBBIPT010000418.1:0-1663 GCA_037442705.1 Anaeromyxobacter sp. | reverse complement strand
GCCACGCGCTTCGTGCCGTCCGCCGCCCGCCCCTCCGCCGCGCGCCCTCCCCGCGAGGAGCCCGCCCTCACGCCCATCCCGCTCCTCGCGAGCTGCCCAAGGTGCGGCGCGGAGTCCGGGAACGCGCGCTTCTGCGCGAGGTGCGGGCAGGCGCTCGGCGTGCGGGGGACGCAGGTCGTGATGACGCCCTCCATACCGGGCAGGACGGCGACCCGGGCCTTCGGGCCGCTCGCGCCCGGGCGGGGGAAGCTCGTCCTCGAGTCGGGCGAGGGGGTCGAGGGCGCGGTCTTCCGGCTCGACGCGGAGTCGGTCGAGGCGGGGCGGTCGAAGGGCGCGGTGATCTTCCCGGACGACGACTGCCTCGCCCCCCACCACGCGACCTTCTTCTACCGGGGAGGGTCCCTCCACGTCCGGGACGAGGGAGCGCCCGGCGGCCTCTACCTGCGCCTCCGCGGCGTCTCGGTCCCGCTCCGCCCGGGCGATCACTTCGCGGTGGGCGAGCGGCTCCTCCGCTTCGCGGGGACGCTCCCGCCCCCGCCCACGCCGCCCCCCGACGGCACCCGGAGGCTCGGCGCGCCCCGCCCCGCGGGGCCGGCCGCCGTCCTGGAGGAGTGGCTCGAGGGGGGCGCCGGCGGGCGCGTGTTCGTCCGGGCGGGGCCGGCGATCTCGATCGGCCGCGCCGGCTGCGCCGTGAGCCTGGGCGACGACCCGCGCCTGTCGCAGGCCCACGCGGAGATCCTCCTCGACGCCGCGGGGCACGCGCGCCTGAAGGACCTCGGCTCGGCGAACGGGACCTACGTCCGCGTCCCTCCGCACGCCGAGCGCGAGCTCCACGACGGGGACTGCGTGCGCATGGGGCGAGAAGTCCTCCGCGTCACCGTCGCCTGACCCTTCCCGCCCGGAGGCCCGCATGGCCGTCGTCTTCCTCACGATCACCCCGCTCGGCACGGGGACGCCGGGCGTCTCGAGCTACGTCGCGGGCGTGGAGCGGATCCTCCGCGAGACGGGGCTCCGCCACCAGCTCACCGCGATGGGCACGATCATCGAGGGAGACCTCGACGAGATCCTCGCGGTCGTCCGGCGGATGCACGAGCACCCGTTCACCCAGGGCGCCGTCCGCGTCTCGACCTTCCTCAAGATCGACGACCGGCGCGACAGGGAGCACACGATCGCCGGGAAGATGCGGTCGGTGGAGGAGAAGCTGCGGTAGGCGGCCGAGGGTGATCCGGAAACACCCGAGGCCTCGGGCTTCAGGCCTCAGGAGATGCATCTCTGCCGCCGTTCCCGAGGCCTGAGGTCCGAGGCCCGAGGCCCAGGGGCTGATCACGAATCGCGAGCGGCGTTTGATTCAGCGCAGCGTGGACAGGATCGCCCGCACCCGGTCCGCGTCCTCGGGGTCCGTCGCCAGGTAGCGCCGGTAGCGCTCCGCCGCCCGCCGCGTGTCCCCCTTGAGCTGGTAGCAGAGGGCGAGCTTCTTCTGGACGTCGGCGAGGCCGGGGTCGGCCGCCTCCGCGGCGAGGTAGAGCTCGATCGCCCCGTCCACGTCCTGCTCCGCGCGCCGCGCCTCGGCCCGGCGGTAGAGCTTCTGCGCCCGCGCCGGATCGCGGCGGGCCGCCCGGGGCTTCCGCCTCGGCTCCTCCGGCGCGGCGGCGGAGGCCGCGGT
>JBBIPT010000417.1:0-1693 GCA_037442705.1 Anaeromyxobacter sp. | reverse complement strand
TCGGGGTCTACCACCTCGACGATGAAGTGGTCCTCGTTGATGTGCAGTCCATCCTTGAGGTGGCATTCGCCCGACAGCCCCGGTCACATGACCTCCGACAGACCGTAGTTGTCTGTGGCCACGATCCCCATACGGCGCTCGAGTTCCTCCCGCACCAGATTGGTCCACGGTTCGGCACCGAACAGACCCACCCGCAACTCGAGGTCGTGGAAGTCGAAGCCGCCCGCGGCGCGCCGGAGGATCTCGGTCTCCTCCTCCCTGGCGGGGTAGCCGATCCGCACCTTGAGGAGGAAGCGGTCGGTCTGCGCCTCGGGGAGCGGGTAGGTCCCCTCGTACTCCACCGGGTTCTGGGTGGCGACGACGAGGAAGGTCTCCGGGAGGGGCTCGCGCGCTCCGTCGATCGTGACCTGCCGCTCCTCCATCGCCTCGAGGAGCGCGGCCTGGGTCTTCGGCGGCGTCCGGTTCACCTCGTCGGCGAGGAGGACCTCCGCGAAGATCGGCCCCCGGCGGAGCTCGAACGTGCCCGAGGAGGCCCGGAAGACGCTCGTGCCGAGGATGTCCGCCGGCATGAGGTCGGGGGTGAACTGGATCCGGCCGAAGCGGAGGTCGAGGGCCCGGGCGAGCGTCTTCGCGAGGAGCGTCTTCGCGACGCCCGGGACCCCCTCGAGGAGGACGTGCCCCCCGGCGAGCAGGGCGGCGAGGAGCTCCCCCACCGCCTCGCGCTGGCCCACGACCGCCTTGCCGATCTCGGCCTCGAGCCTGGCCGAGGCGTGCTCGAGGCCCTCCACGCTCACTTGCCGAAGACGAGGCCGAGCTGTCCCTGGACGATCGCCCCCTCGAACGGGAGATCGAGGGTGGCCTTCGTCCCCGACGAGGCCGCGAAGGGATAGGCGATGGAGATCTCGGGGAGGATCCGGAAGGTGTCGCCCGCCCTGATGGCGAAGCCGAGCGATCCACCCGCCCAGAAGATGCTCCCCGTCGTGGAGGAGGAGCCCGCGCTGCCCCAGACGAGCGTGTTGGAGAGGCGGGGGCCGACGACGAGCTGGCTCCCGGCCACGTTGAACCCGAAGAGGACCGGCAGGTGGGTGTAGACGAGGCCGCCCGTGGCCGTTTCCCCCGCGTTGTTCTCGCCGGAGAGCGGGTAGAAGGAGATCGCCGGGGCGAGCGCGACGTCGAGCCCGCCGCGGTCCGTGGGGGATCTCACGAGCTGGAACTTGGAGTTGATCTCGGCGCCGAGGAACCAGATCTTCCCGCCGACCTCCGCGGAGTCGGAGACCGCGTGGCTCACGCCGAGCTCGAACTGGGGGAGGGTGAGGGTCTCGAGCTCACCGGTCGCGTCGTCCGTGCTCCAGCCACGGAGCTGCATCCCGCCCACTCCGACGTGGAACTTCGTCTCGCCCTTCGGGATCGTCCGGGCGGTACCCATCGTGCTGAAGGACGGGCAGCCGGCGAGGAGCGCGAGGGCGGGCAGCACCGCGACGAGCTTGCGCATGTGAGCCTCCTGCGTGGGGGTTCCCGTCACGCTACCGGTGCGTGGAGGGGGTGTCAAAGCTCGTTCGCGGGCCCCGCGGAGAGGGCCCGATCGAGGTCCGCCGCGGCCCGGGCGACCTCGAGGAGGGGCCGGTCTCCGCGCAGGGCCGCCTCCCCGCGGAGGAGGGCGCTCGCCGCGGCCTCGGACCGCCGCCGGAGCCGC
>JBBIPT010000416.1:0-1699 GCA_037442705.1 Anaeromyxobacter sp. | reverse complement strand
ACCGCCGCGATCCCCGCCGAGCGGATGCTCGAGACGCTCCGGCGGGTGGACGGCGCCTGCGAGAAGCCGGATGGGGAGCGGGCGCGGCCCGATCCGCTCGCCCCGGTGATGCCGGGGGCGGCGGCCGTCGCCTGCGCGGCGCGCTGGTGACGCGGGCGAGCTACCTCGGCGCAGCGGGGGTGGGTGGTGCGGGCCCGAGGCGGCGCGTGACGCCGCGGACGTGGACCACCGGCCCGGCGGCCTCCACGGAGAGGTCGCACCCGCCCTCGTGCGCCGCGCGGAGGAGCCCGAGGGACGACCGCTTCCCGAGGGCCACCGCGCGCACGGCCTTCGCGTAGGCCTCCTCCGGCGACGGCGCCGCGGCGATCCGCTCGATCTCCGCCGCGAGCCGTCCGACGTGCTCGCTCGCCGGGTCCACCGGGTTCGACACGACGATCTCGATCCGGTCGTCGTGGCCGTCGATCCGGATCGCGAAGTACCCCTCCCCGGGATCCTCCCACCGGCCGAACTTCACCGCGTTCTCGAGGAGCTCCGCCGCGACGAGGGCGACCCCGGGCGCGACCGCGTGGTCCGGGAAGATCGCCTTCACGCAGGCGAGCGCCGCGGCCCGGAAGGGCTCGATCGCCTCCCAGCCGGGGTGGAGCGGCAGCTCGATGTGGAAGAGTCGGTGCGCCATGTGGCCTCCCCCGTACGGAGGAAGCCTACCAGAGACGCAGGGAGGCTTCAGGCTTCGGGTTTCAGGCTTCGGGCTTCAGGCAGCTTCAGGCTTCAGCTTCGGCTGCGGCTGCGGCTGCGGGTGCGGCTGCGGGTGGGGATGCGGTCCCGACCAGGCCCCGCGTGGCGGCGCCAGGGCGAAGCGGGGGCCAACGCCCCACGGGCGCCTCTAGAGGAGCTGGTACCCGGCGAGCACGAGGAATACGAACTCCGGCGAGCCGAGCGTGAGCGGGGCCTGCCCGGCGCCGGCCCGGTAGGCGGCCCCGGCGCGGAAGCCGACCGTGACCTCGTGGTAGACGGGCGTCTCGAAGGAGAGGGTGAGCCTGGGTGAGAAGAGGAGCCCCGCGCCGTACTTCCAGGTCACGGTGATCGGCCCCTCCACGACCGCGGAGAAGACGCCCGGCCGGCCCGACCGGGAGACGGAGAGCCCGGGGGTCACCTCGATCCCGCGGTCCGAGCGGTTCTCGTCCTCGACGAGCGTCGAGCCGAGGTTCGTGTAGTAGCCGGCGGAGAGCCGGGAGGCCATGTCCCACCCACCCGACTCGCCGATCGAGCGGCGGTGGGCGAGGCCGAGGACGAGCTCGCTCGTCGCCCAGTCGTAGTCGAGGAAGCCGCCGAGATCGTCCTTCGGCGAGAGCCCCTGACCGTAGGCGATGCCGAGCTCGGACCAGCCGGCCCAGGCGAGCGCCGCGGATCCGCCCTGGAGCGTCTCGCCGGAGAGGAGGGAGAGCACGCGGGGCGGCGCGGCGGGCGGCGGTGAAGCCGCACGGCTGCCCGCCGGCGGAGGCGGGAGCACCGGGCCCGAGGGAGGCCTCGGAAGCGGCACGGGCTCGGCCGCGGGTGGGGGCGCCTGGGCCACAGCGGGAGGCTCGTGGGGAGAGGGAACGCTCTTCGAGGGGAGCGGCGGGTTCTCGGGCGCAGCCGGCGCCGCGAGGGTGGCCGTCGCGGGCTCCGCGGGAGGCGCCCAGGGAGAGGGCGGGGCCTT
>JBBIPT010000415.1:0-1719 GCA_037442705.1 Anaeromyxobacter sp. | reverse complement strand
CCCGTTCATGCCGGTGATCCGGGATCTGCTGCGCGAGACGCCCGAGATGAAGGCGCCGGCGGTGCTCGAGCGGCTCCGGCCGCTCGGCTACACGGGCGGCGAGGCGCCCGGGCCGCCAGGTGCTGCGCGTCGTCGGGAGAGGCCGGGATGGGCCGTCGAGCATGGACTTGCTGTTTCGGCAAGTCGGCGATAGGTTCGCGGGGTGGACGCCGCCACCGCGCTCGCGGACATCCGAGGATACGCAGCCGCGAACCGGATCCTCCGCCACGCTTGGCAGCGGATGGGAGAGCGGGGCGCGCAGTACGAGGACGTACGCCACGCCCTCGGCGGCGCGCGGCGGTGCAGGGCGGCGGGCCAGGGCCGGTGGAAGGTGACCGGCGACGACCTCGACGGGGACGAGCTCACCCTCGTCGCGAGCATCGAGGCGGGCGTGATCGTGGTGACGGTGTACTGAAGCAGGAGCGAGGCCATGAAGCGGTGCGTTTCGTGCAAGAGCGGCGACGTCCGGGAGATCCGGGAGGCGGTGGAGGTGCGGGTGCCCGCGCCCGAGCCGCTCCTCGTCCACGTGACCGGGGTGTCGGCCACCGAGTGCGGCGCCTGCGGCGAGACGGTCCTGAGCGGCGCCGACCTCGGCCGGGCAGAGCTGCTCGCGGGGGCGGAGGCCCTGGCGCGGGGGCTTCGGGACGGCGGCACCTTCAAGTTCATCCGCAAGACGCTCGGGATGCGCGCCGTGGACCTGGGGGACCTGCTCGACGTGTCGCCGGAGACCGTGTCGCGCTGGGAGAACGGCCACCGCGCCGCCGAGCGGAGCGTCTGGAACACGCTCGCAGACCTCGTGGCCGACAGGCTGAAGGGAACCGACACGACGCTGGCCCGCCTGAGGGCACCGAAGGCGCGCATCCCGAAGCAGGCGATCCGGCTCAGCCTGAGCGCGGCGGGCGCAAAGTAGGCTCCGCGGAGGCCCCGGGCGCGTCTTCGCGCCCGCGGCCTCCCTCACTCCGCCACCTCCTCAGGATCGGGAGGTGAGATGCCGCGACGAGCGGGCGGAGAAAGGGCGTGGGAAACGACAGCGCATCATCCGACGAATGCGGTGTAGAGGATGAGCAGCACGGTACCCCCTTCCGGCGCGAGTTGGTCGCTCAGAGACACGGTGACCGTCGTGTGGACTGGACCGAACTGCACTGGCGACCCCTATCTCGAAGCGGACTACGGGTCGATGTGGCTCGTCGGGAGTTGGGCACGGCCCTGTCCTGGCAGCGGGTGTTTCGCGTACGGGCTGATCACCGGGGCAAGGGACGTATCGGTCCCAATCCTGAGCCAGAATCCTGCGTCAGGCGGAGGGTGCACCGCCAACGTTTGGACCTATCCAGCAGCGTGGCGGGCGGCGCCGGCCTCCGATCCCGCTGCCCCAGGCTCCTCGGGTGAGGTCGTCCTCCGTTTCCGATAAGCCGTGAGCATCTCGGCCAGAACTTCAATGTGCGAGGAGTTGAAGGAGAGGGCGTTGATGAGGGCGAGCTCATCGACGGACGGCACCCGGTCCCCCATATGCCGGAAGGGCAGGAGGGAGGGAGACCCAGAGGGCGAGGAGAGCCTCCGAGCCCGCCTCTAGAGCGCCGATCGGGTCGAAAGTCCCATGATTCCCATCGCTTACCCGCCGAGGATCGACAGGCCCCATGCGGCCGTGATCTCTTGGGCTCCGCGCGAGCCCTCGCTCGCGGT
>JBBIPT010000414.1:0-1720 GCA_037442705.1 Anaeromyxobacter sp. | reverse complement strand
CGGCTCCGCGGCCAGCCAGCTCCTCCAGCTCCTCCAGAGCCCCGCGCTCGGCCAGCTCCTCTCCACCGTCGCCGGCGGGCACAGTCCGTCCCCCGTCGCCGCGGGCGGGTCCGCCCTCCCGGCGAGCACCGTGCTGAACCTCGTCGGGAGCCTCTTCGGGCGCGCGGGCGCCGAGGCCGAGGGGCTCGAGGGCGGTGACGCCGAGGGCTCGAGCCAGGCCGCGGCGCACTGGCTCGTCCGGCAGGGGATCGCCCGGTAGGAGCACGCCATGCCCGACAACGCCGCTGTCTCCCCCTCCACCGGGGGCGAGCAGTTCCTCTTGCTCGGCGCCCAGCTCGTCGAGGCCATCGTCGAGCGCCTCCGCGCAGCGTCTTCCTCCGACGGGGAGGAAGACCGCGAGGACGGGCGCGGCGAGGCCCCACCCCGGCGTGAGTTCCGGGACGACGTCGCCCGGCTCCGCCGGCTCTGCCTGGCGCTCGCCCGGCGGAACGCCGAGCTGGCCCGGGCCCTGGGGGCCTGCCGCTGCTGGGGCGAGCGGCCCGCCTGCCCCGAGTGCGGCGGCGATGGACGCCCGGGGTTCTTCCACGTGGATCGGGGCGCGTTTGCGGCGTTCGTCGCGCCCGTGATGGCCGCCGAGCCGGAGCCGTTCCTCGGCGGCCTGTTCCCGAACGCCGGACCGGGGCCCGCGAGGGCCCCCTGACACGGAGAGAAGACATGGAGAGCACGTACTGGCACGACCTCGAGGCGCTCGACGACGCCGAGCTCGACGAGGACTACGACGAGGCCGACTTCCCGGAGAGCGACGAGGGCGAGGAGTCCGCCCGGCGGTTCGGACCGTCGCCCTACCGGCCGATGGTCCCGATGCGCGGGATCCGCGTCGCCACGATCGACACCCCCGCGGGCAGCGCGAAGCTGAGGCTCCCCGCGCCGGTGCCGACCGTCCGCGAGGTCGGGCGCGTCCGGCGGCAGGTGGCGTCGAGCCGCGGTGAGATCGCCGAGCTCCGCCGGAAGGTCCGGCGGCTCGAGCGGCAGGGGACCTTCGGCGCGAACCTCGCCATCGTGGCGAGCGTCATCGGGCAACTGAAGGACACCTTCATGGACGTCTACGTGGCGCGCGAGGTCGCGGCGGCGAACGGCCTCGACAAGAAGCCGGCCGCCCCGCCCCCGCAGCCCAGCCCGCCCAACCCCTAGCCGTTCCCCGAGAACGAGGAGAAGCACATGGCATACCTTCCTGGCAGCATCGACACCCCGAAGCTCGGCATCGACTACGCGGCCTCCGCCGTGCAGTCGGGCCTGCTCACCGCCGCGGTCCCGAGCGAGCGGCGCAACGCGCTCCACCTCGCGGCACCCGTCCTGCCCTCGCTCCTCGCAGTCACCCGCGAGGCGCTCATCCCCGGGGACCGCAAGCAGAACTGGTGGAACGTCCTGCTCCCGATCGCCGTCGGCGTGATCGGGTCGGGGCTGCTCGCCTTCGGCCAGTACTCGCCGCGGTCGCGCCGCTGATCCCCGGGCTTCCCGATGGACCCCGCTCTCCGCCAGGCGCTGCGACGGTTGCCCGGCGAGGCCCGGATCGAGGCCGCGGCGCTCTTGCGCCGGGGCCGGCCGGCGCCGGCGGAGATGCGGGTCGTCGCGCGGCTCGGGGACGTGGTGACCTGCCGGATCCGCGTCGCCGACGTTTCCGCCGTGCGCGCGCACCGTTCGGTGCGGAGCCTCAAGGCGG
>JBBIPT010000413.1:0-1754 GCA_037442705.1 Anaeromyxobacter sp. | reverse complement strand
GTTCAGGCGCGCGTCACCGAGGTCGGCGCCGGCAAACTCCGAAACGATCTCTTCGCGATTGGGTCCGAGCACCCTGACGGTAGATCACACCAGCGAGCGACGGGCAAGATGTGTGGGATCGTCAGGCCTCGGACCTCAGGCCTCGGACCTCGGACCTCGGACCTCGGGAACTACCGCAGAGCCGCATTTCCCGGGGCCTGAAGCCTGAAGCCCGAAGCCTTTCCATGACGGCCAAGAAGCGATCGCTTCCGTGAGCCCCGCCCCCGCCTTCCGGTTAAGCCAGGCTCGGCGGGCCGCCCCTCCGGGACGGACGCCGGAGGGACGGATGACCCCGACCGAGCGCGCGATCGCGGCGCTCCCCGCCCACCTGCGCCGCTTCGCGGTCGCCCAGGATCACGCGGCCTACACGCCGCGCGACCACGCCGTCTGGCGCCACGTCCTGCGCCGGCTCACGGCGGTCCTCCGGGAGCGGGCCCACCCGCGCTACCTCGCCGGCCTCGAGGCGACGGGGATCGGCGTGGAGCGGATCCCGAGCCTCGACGAGATGAACGGGAAGCTCGCGCGCGCGGGCTGGTCGGCCGTGGCCGTCCGCGGCTTCATCCCGCCCGCGGTCTTCACCGAGCTCCAGGCCCGGCGCGTCCTCGCCATCGCCGCGGACATCCGGACCCACGAGCACGTGGAGTACACGCCCGCCCCCGACATCGTCCACGAGAGCGCGGGCCACGCCCCGTTCGTCGCCGACCCGGCCTACGCGCAGTACCTCCAGCGCTGCGGCGAGGCCGGCTTCCGGGCGATCGCCTCGGCGGAGGACCAGGCCGTCTTCGAGGCGATCCGGGACCTCTCCGTCGTGAAGGAGGACCCCACCGCGACCCCGGAGGAGGTCGCGCTCGCGGAGGAGCGGCTCGCCGCCGCCTCCGGCGGCGTGCGGCGGGCCTCGGAGGCGACGCGGGCGAGCCGGCTCTACTGGTGGACGGCGGAGTACGGGCTCGTCGGGACCCTAGACGACCCGAAGCTCTACGGCGCGGGGCTCCTCTCCTCCATCGGCGAGGCGGTCCACTGCCTCGGGCCCCGCGTGGAGCGGCACCCCCTCACCGCGGCCTGCGCCGACGTCCCCTACGACATCACCCGGATGCAGCCGCGGCTCTTCGTCGCCTCGAGCTTCGACCGGCTCTTCGAGGTGCTCGACGAGCTCGTCCGGACCCTCTCCTGGAAGCGCGGCGGCGACGCCGGCCTCGACGAGGCGATCCGGGCGCGGACGACGAACCACCTCGTCCTCTCCGGCGGGCGGGAGGTCACGGGGACGGCCCTGGAGCGGATCGCCGCGGAGGGCGAGACGCCGCCGGGGCTCGCGACCGCGCTCGTCCGCCTCTCGGGCCCCGTCCACCTCTCCCGCGGCGGGAAGGGGGCCGGCCGGCCGTGGGCGGGGGAGGCGGTCGTCGCCTTCGGCGAGGGGACGCTCCCGGAGCGGGGCGCCTTCGACCTCTCGCTCCCGTCGGGGCTGCGGCTGCGCGGGTTCGCGGTGGGGGAGGGCGAGGTCGTCGGGCTCGAGGGGACGCTGCGGGGGCGGCCGCTCGGGCTCTCGCCCTGGGCGGTCCTCCTCCTCTCGGCCGGACTGCCGTCCGTCGCCGGGGGGCCGGCCGATCCCGAGGCGTGGGATCGCTGGTTCGGAGAGCTCTCCGCCTTCGCGGCGGGGGAAGGGGAGGCCCGCGCCCGGGCGCACAAGGCGGCGGCGCTGCCCCCGGCGCTCGCCGCGC
>JBBIPT010000412.1:0-1757 GCA_037442705.1 Anaeromyxobacter sp. | reverse complement strand
CCGCCCGGCCGAGCCCGCCGCCGCGCCGCCTCCCGCCCCGGCTCCGGCTCCGGCCGCGCCGGACGACGGGAGGCTCGCCGCCGAGCTCGCCGCCGAGAAGGAGCGCGCGGACGTCGCGGAGGCGAAGCTCGCCGAGGCGCGGAAGAAGGCCCAGGAGCTCGAGAAGGACCTCAAGGTCGTCCGCGGCCGCCTCGAGACGGAGAAGCGGGTCTTCGTCGTGCAGAAGGGGGAGCTCGAGCTCGCCGCCGACCGCTACGCGGAGCTCCGCCGCCGCCACGACGCCCTCCGAAAGGACCACGACGAGCTCGTCGAGGCGGTGAGGCAGGCGGCGCGGGAGGAGCGCAGGCAGGCGCAGCAGGGCGCGGCCGGCGCGGCGGAGGACGCCGGCGCGGGTGGGGGGGAGCAAGGCGGGCCCCCGGCCGGAGCGGCCTGAGCCGTCGTGCATGCGACCTGCAAGCAGCCGTTCGCCCTGAGCCTGTCGAAGGGCGAACGCCGCGCCGCGCGGGACGATCACCCCGCGGCGGCGAGCACCTTGTAGAGCGGGGAGAGATCCCGGAAGACGCCGAGGAGGTCGCCGAGCGCGACGTTCCTCGCCTCCTCCCGCGTCCAGGCGATCCCCACGTCGAGGCCTGGACCTCCCGGGGCGAGGTCCTCGGCGAGCTCGAGCCAGAACGCGTCGGAGTGGGCCGGGGCGAGCTCCGGCAGCTCCTCGTGGTTCCATCCGGAGAACTGGCGGAGGCGGCGGAAGGGCCTCCCCTTCCGCGCGAGGTTGCGGGCCTCCCGCTCGAGCGCGCGCCGCATCGGATCGCGCAGGACCGACTCGCCCCGGACGCCGACCCGGGCGTGGAGGTGGCCCCGCGAGACGACGACCGCGAGCGCCGCGACGCCCCGCGGGCCGCGTGGGGTGCCGCTGAACGAGAGGAGGACCTCCTCGGGTGCGGCCCGCTTCCGCCGGGAGACCTTCTCCGGATGGGCGAAGAGGTCGCGGCCGCACACGCGAGCGAGCCCGGGGAGGCAGCGCTCCCCGATCGCGAGGAGCTTCGGCTGGAGGGATCCCTCGAGCGCGTCCGACCGCTCCCGCGGGTCGTCGATCTCGAACAGCGCGAAGTCCGGTGGGCCGAGCCCGAGCCCTGCCATGCTCGACCCCTCGTCTCGCGATCGACCCGGGGAAGCCTTGGAGAAGGGCGCGATCCTAGCACACGTTGACGGGCTCCCGCCGCTCTGCCAACTTCCTCGGGGCTCAGACTCGCTTCCGCCGTCTTCGGCGCTGGGCGAACGCTTCCGAGGCGAGTCTGAGCGATTGCCGCGCTTCGCTTCGCAAGCCCTCAAGAGAGCGAAACTCGAGTCCGATGCAGAAGGATCAAAGGCTCCTCGATCTCGCGGCGCTCCTCCTCAAGGCCGCGGAACCGGTCTCCTGGCGCGAGATCCAGGAGCGGTTCCCGGAGGACTACGCGGGGAAGGGCGAGGCCGCGATCCGCAAGTTCGAGCGGGACAAGGCGGACCTGCTCGAGCTCGGGATCCCGGTCCGCTACGCCGTGGGGGACGAGGATCTCCCCGCCGGCTACCTCATCGACCGGGACGAGTTCTACCTGCCGGACCTGCGGCTGCCCCCGGAGGACCTCGCCCTCCTCTACGTCGCGGGCTCCGCGGCCCTCGCGGACGGGAGCTTCCCCTACGCGCGGGACCTCGCCCACGCGCTGAACAAGCTCTCCTTCGCCGCCCGGGCGCCGGGCGCCTCGGAGTCGGCCGCGCTCGCG
>JBBIPT010000411.1:0-1767 GCA_037442705.1 Anaeromyxobacter sp. | reverse complement strand
CCGCGCGGGCCGGATCTGCGGGGACGGGCGCCGCCCTCGGCGCGGGGCGCGCCGCCGCCGCCACCTTCCGCTTGATCTCCTCGAGCCGGTCCTTGCGGGAGAGGACGTCGGGCTGCGCGGGCTCGGCCACGGCGCGGGCCGGGGCGGCCGACCGGGCAGGGGCCGCCTCGCCCGCCGGCGCCTGGTCCCTTGCCCGGGCGGTCGGCGCGGCGGGGAGGGAGACCTCGGCTTGCGGCTCCGCGGCGGCGGGCGCCGCGGGCTCGGCCGCGCCCTCCGCCGTGCCGCTCCGGAGGCGGGGGCGGAGCTTCGGTACGTTCGCGTCGAAGGCCTTTCGCATGGTCACGCTCCCGCCGCGCCCGCCGCGGCGCCCGACGCCGCGCGGACCCGGCCCAGGATCTCCTCCTGCACCGCGTCGATGTCGTTCGCGCCCTTGGAGTCGGCGTCGTAGCCGAAGATCGGGCATCCCTCGGAGGAGGCCTGGGCGAACTTCGTGCACTGGCGGACGAGCCGATCGAGGACGTAGTCGGCGTAGTGGGTCCGGAGGGCGTCCACCGCCTCGCGGGCGATCTTGAAGGTCTGGTTGAACGCGTTCACGACGATGAAGATGTTCTCGAGCTGGTGCGAGAGGTCCTGCTCGAGCCCCTGCACCGTCTCGAAGAGGAGCCGGAGCCCGTCGTAGGAGAGGAAGTCGGCGAGGACGGGGATGACGAGGTCGTCCGCCGCCATGAGGGCGTTCAGGTTCAGGAGCCCGAAGGACGGCGGCGCGTCCATCACGACGAAGTCGTGCTTGCCGGAGAAGCCCTGGAGGGCGTTCCGCAGCCGGAACTCGCGGCCGGCGAGCGGCATGAGGGCGAGGTCGATCGTGCTCATCGCGAGGTTCGCCGGCACGAGCGAGAGATTCGGCATCGCGGTGGGGATGGTCACGTCGTCGATGAGCGTCTTCCGGATGAGGACGTCGTGGAGCGTCCGCTCGAAGGACCCGCCCTCCTTGCCGAGGCACTTCGTCGCGTGCCCCTGGGAGTCGAGGTCGATCATGAGGACGCGGTAGCCGCGCTCCGCGAGCCGGTAGGCGTAGGAGGTGGAGAGGCTCGTCTTGCCCGTGCCCCCCTTGAAGTTCAGGAAGAGCTGGACGCGCGCGGGGAAGGGCTCGGGCGGGCGGCGGAGCTTCTCCCGGAGGACGGGGAGGTCCTCGGGGGCGAAGCCGTCCTTGCGGCCGAGGGCGGACTCCACCTGCTTCGGGGTCGCACCTACGATCTCGGCGAGGCGCTTCGCGGTGTACCGGACGTTCTCCATCGCGTCTCCCTAGCTCGTGAACCAGCGCGTCCCGCGCCGTGCGACCGCGCCCCGGACGGCGAGCGCCTGGAGGGCCGCCTCCACCCGGGCGGCCGGCGCGCCGAGGACCGTCGCGAGCCCCTCTGCGGTGCAGCCCCGGAGGGCGGCGCGGATCTCGGCGACGAGGAGCGGCTCGAGGCCGTGGGTGCCCGGGGGTCTATCGGGCCCTGCCCCCTCCTGGGTCCCGGCGGCCTGTCGAGAGGTCACCTCGAGCGGCTCGAGTGAAGCCCGTTCGCCCTGAGCCTGTCGAGGCGCCGCTGCGGGCGATTCTGGCCTCCGTTCGCCCTGGGCCTGTCGAGGCGCCCCTGCGGGCGATTCTGGCCTCCGTTCGCCCTGAGCCTGTCGAGGCGCCCCTGCGGGCGATTCTGGCCTCCGTTCGCCCTGAGCCTGTCGAGGCGCCCCTGCGGGCGATTCTGGCCTCCGTTCGCCCTGAGC
>JBBIPT010000410.1:0-1817 GCA_037442705.1 Anaeromyxobacter sp. | reverse complement strand
GCCGCGGAGGGCGCGCCCTCCGCCGGGCGCCGCCTCGAGGTGGTGAGCTTCGAGCGGGACACCGGCGCGCTCGCCCTCGCGGCCTCCGAGGACGGGGCGGCGCGGCTCGGGCTCTCCCCGGCCGCGGCGGCGGCGGCCCGCGCCCTCCTCGCTTCGGGCAGGCACGAGTCCGCTCGCGTCCTGTGGCGGCTCGTGCCGGGCGATCTCCTCGAGACGCTCCCGCGGGAGGGCTCCCGCGCGGACCTCGTCTTCTGGGACCCCTTCTCCCCGCGGGCGAACCCGGAGCTCTGGACCGTCGCGGCCTTCTCCGCCCTGCGCGCGCGGTGCGGCGAGGGTGCAGCCGTCTACACGTACAGCACCGCGACCGCGACCCGGTCCGCGCTGCTCCTCGCCGGCTTCTTCGTCGGCGTGGGGGACCCGTCGGGCCCCAAGCAGGAGACGACCGCCGCGGCGGCCGACCCATCCCTCCTCGCCCGCCCGCTCGACGGACGGTGGCTCGCCCGGCTGGAGCGGTCGAGCGCCCCGTTCCCCGCCGACGCGCCGGCCGACGCGCTCGACCGGATCCGCGACCACCCCCAGCTCCGCGACGCACGATGACCGGACCCTACACGCCCGCCTCCTGGCTCCCCGGCGCGAACGCCATGACCGTCTTCGCGAGCGTCGCCCGCCCGTTCCCTCGCCCCGCCGCGCGGCGCGAGCGCTGGGAGCTCCCCGACGGGGACTTCCTCGACCTGGACCGCTCCACGCCCCCGGGAGGGGACGCCCTCGACGGCGTGCCCCTCCTCGTCGTCTGCCACGGGCTCGAGGGGTCGTCCCGGGCCCCCTACGTGCGCGGGATCGTGGCCGAGGCGCTGTCGCGCGGGCTCGGCGCCCTGGCGCTCAACTTCCGCGGCTGCTCCGGCGCGCCGAACCGGCTCGCGCGCAACTATCACTCGGGGGAGACCGGCGACCTCGCCCAGGTCGTGGACCGGCTGGTCCGCGAGCGGCCCGGCCGGCCCCTCCTGCTCGCCGGCTTCTCCCTCGGCGGGAACGTCGTCGCGAAGTTCCTCGGCGAGCGTGGCGACGGCCTCCCGGCGGAGGTCCGCGGCGCGGCGGCCATCTCGGTCCCCTTCGACCTCGCCCGCTCCGCGCGCGCGATGGACGGCCCCGGGTTCTGGAGCTTCGTCTACCGGGAGCGCTTCCTCCGGCGCCTCCGGCGAAAGGCGGCGGAGAAGGCCCGGCGGCACAAGGGGGCGTTCGACGCGCGGGCGGCGGCGGTCTCCCGGACGTTCGCCGAGTTCGACGAGGCGGTGACCGCCCCGGTCTTCGGGTTCGCCTCGGCGGCCGAGTACTGGCGCCTCTCCTCCTCGGGGCCGTTCCTCGCCGGGGTGCGGCGCCCCCTCCTCGCGCTCTCCTCCCTCGACGATCCGATCGTCCCCGCGGAGGCGCTCCCGGAGCGCGAGGCGAGGGCCAACCCCCACGTCCGCCTCGAGACGACCGCCGCCGGGGGCCACGTCGCGTTCGTCGCCGGGACCCCGCTCCGCCCCTCGTTCTGGGCGGAGCGACGGGCGGTCGAGTTCCTCGCCGGGCTCGTCCGCGACTCGTGAACGACCCGGATCGAGCCGAGCCGTTCGTGGCGACCCCTCGACAGGCTCGGGGGAACCGCGACCCGGAGCGACGCAGCGGGGCGCCGCCGTCATGGCGGTGGCCTCTTGCGTCGATCCGGATCGTTCGTGGTTCGACGGGCTCACCACGAACGGACAGGAAGGAATCCGTTCGCCCTGAGCCTGTCGAAGGGCGGACGTCGAGGCTCGACGCGGCCGGGCACGGCCATCAGC
>JBBIPT010000409.1:0-1820 GCA_037442705.1 Anaeromyxobacter sp. | reverse complement strand
GCTCTTCCGATCTCCTTCCCGCCCGCGCCCGGTCAGCCCCCGTGCCCCGGCCTCCGCAGCAGCCGCGCCGCCCAGAGCGCGAGCCCGGCGAAGAGGACCGCGAGCAGGGCCGCGATCGCGCCGCGGTGGCGCTCGGTGAACGGGCGCGCCTCCTCCCTCTCCCGGAAGCGCGGGTTCTCCTCGCGCCGGCCGAGGGAGACGGGGACGATCGCGCCCGCGTCGCCGCGGGCGAGGAGCGCCGCGAGGTCGTAGGAGGGCGCCTTCACGTCGGCGCCGGAGAGGAGGACGTGGCGCCCCCCGTCCGTCGCGCGGAAGACGACCTCGCGCGTGCGCCAGCCGGCGGAGATCCGCGTGACCCGGAGCGGGGGAGAGTCGCCGTCGGCGATCGCGAGCCGGAGGTGGCGCCGGCCGCCGCACGCCGCCGCGAGGCGGAGCCCCTCCGGCTGCCGTCCGTCCTTCCCCGGGAGCGCGCGGAAGACGACCCCGCCCCCGCAGGGGACGAAGGCCCGCCCGTCCTCGCTCCCGAACACCCGGACCCGCCGCTCGAAGGCGCCGTTCCCCACCGCGAGGAGGACGGCCTCCACCGGGAGCCCGCCCGCGCCGAGATCCAGGTCGAGCACGCTCTCCCGCCCGTCCTGCGACCGGACCGCGACCGGCACCTTCAGGTCGAGGAGGGAGAGCGGCGGCTCGCCGCCTTCCCCGGCCGCGACGCTCGCGCCGAGGATGCGCGGCGGATCGCCCGCGCCCGGGAGGATCGTCACCCGGACGAACCGCGCCTCGGACGGCGGGTGGCGCACCCAGGTGCGCCGCGCTCCCGGCACGTCGCGGACCGCCCAGACGCGGGCCCCCTCGGCGAGGACGCCGAACCTGCGCCCGTCGGGCGAGACCTCGATCCGGACGGGACGGAGGAACTCTTCGCCCGCGAGGTCGAGCCGGAGCTCCCCGTGGCGCGGCGGCTTCGGCCCGAGGTCGACGACCGCGCGGACCGAGCCGTCCGGCAGGACGACCGGATCGACGACGGCGCCCTCCACCGCCCGGCCGGGCTCCGGCGCCGGCACGGGGCGGAGCACCCAGGGGACCTCCGCGCCTCCCGGCCCCTCGATCCGCACGTCTTCGAGCGAGCCCGGCGAGCCCCGGCTCGAGGCGAAGAGCTCCCGGTCCGGCTCCACCGCGTGGAGGCCGGGCGAGGCGACGCCCTGGAGCTCCCGGGCGAAGCGGAAGGCCGAGGGGTCGAGGGCGCGCGCCGGCGAGGCGAGGGCGCCGGCCGCGAGGAGGACGAGGAGCGGGCCGGCGGGCGGCCGCTTCGGCGCGTCGGAGAGGAGCGCGGCGATCCGGCGCCCGTGGCGCGCGTAGAGGAAGGCGGCGCCGAGGAGGAGCGCGCCCACCGCGAGGAAGACGGCGACCTGCTGGAGGCGCGAGAGCCTCCAGACGTCGGAGAGGACGAGCTTGCCGAGGACGATCCCGAAGAGCCCGATCCCGAGCCAGCGGTGGAACGCCTCGCGGAAGAGGAACCCTCCGGCGAGGAGGAGCGTCGCGCAGCCGGCGAGGACGAGGCTCGCCGTCATGGAGAGCGCGCCCCGGGCCGCGACCCGCGCGGACAGGACCTCGTCGCGGAAGGCCTGGAACGCCCACTCGTCGCCGGTGGGCGGCGGCGAGGGCAGGGTGAGGACGAGGTCGCGCGCCTCCGTCACGGCGATCGTCGTGACGAGCGCCCAGCCGGCGGCCGCGAGCGCCCCGGTCGCGCCGCGCCAGAGGGGCTCGCCGAAGACCGGCGCACGCCGGACGGACGCGGCCGCGGCGAGGAGCGCCGCCGCCACCCC
>JBBIPT010000408.1:0-1878 GCA_037442705.1 Anaeromyxobacter sp. | reverse complement strand
GGTGACGCCCGCGGACGGCGCCCTCCTCGCCGGCGCCGCGGCCGTCGCGGGCGCGGTGAACGCGGTGGCCGGAGGCGGGACGCTGCTCACCTTCCCGGCGCTCCTCGCCGCGGGGGTCCCCCCGGTGGCCGCGAACGCCACGAACACCGTGGCCCTCTTCCCGGGGCAGCTCGCCTCCTCGGTCGCCTACCGCACGCACATCGCCGAGGAGCGGCACCGCGCGGCCGTGCTCGCCGTCCCCTCGCTCCTCGGCGGCGCGATCGGGGCCGTGCTCCTCCTCCGGCTGCCGGAGTCCTCCTTCGAGGCCGCCGTCCCCTGGCTCATCGTCTTCGCCTGCGTGGTCCTCGCCCTGCAGGGCCAGCTCAAGCGCCTCGTCTCCGGGGTGCGCCACGCGAACCACCCCGCCGCCCTCTGGATCGCGCAGCTCGCGATCTCGATCTACGGCGGCTACTTCGGCGCGGGGATCGGGATCCTCATGCTCGCGGCGATGGGGATCCTGCTCCCCTCGAGCATCCAGCACGCGAACGCGCTGAAGGTGCTCTTCGCCCTCCTCATCAACGCGATCGCCGCGGCGATCTTCCTCGCGAGCGGGACCGTGCGCGGCGCGGAGGCGTCGCTCATGGCGGCGGCGTCGATCGCCGGCGGCTTCGTGGGCGCGCGGCTCGCCCAGCGGCTCCCGCCCGCGGGGATGCGGGGCTTCGCCATCGCCGTCGGCCTCCTCGCCGCCGGGAAGATGCTCCTCCGCTGAGTCGCCGCGGGAACGGCGCCCGGGCTCGGCTCAGGAGGCCGCCGCGCTCCGGGGGCTCGGCGCCGCAGGCTCCGCGCGGGAGCAGGAGGTGCATCCGGGCGCGCTCGCCTGGCGGGGGATCCAGACCTCGAACACGGCCCCGCGCTTTCCGTTCGAGGCGAGGATCCTGCCCCCGACCGCATGGACGTACTCGTGGGAGAGCGCGAGGCCGAGCCCGGTCCCGGCGCCGGCCGGCTTCGTCGTGAAGAACGGATCGAAGAGGCGCGGGAGCGCCTCCGGGGGGATGCCCCGGCCCGAGTCCTCCACCCGGACGGCGACCCCGTCCTGGTCCTCGCGGGCGCGGACGGAGATCCACCGCTCCCCGGCTCCGCGCCGCGCCTCGGCGATCGCGTCCGCCGCGTTCACGAGGAGATTCAGGAGCACCTGCACGAGCCGCTTCCGGCAGATCCGGCCGCGGGCCAGGTCTTCCCGGGCGTCCACCTCGATCCGGATCCCCTTCGTCCGGACCGAGGCGAGGCGGAGAGCATCGGCGAGGGCGCCGGGGACGGAGGTCCCGCAGGGCTCGTCGCCGTCCTCCCGCGCGAACCCCCGGAGGTCGGCGACGATCCTCCCGATCCGGTCCACGCCGATGGCCGCCTCGCCGAGCGCCGAGTCGATCTCCCCGCGGTCGGCCTGCTCCGGCGCGGCGAGCTCGGAGCGGACGTAGGACAGGTTCGCCTTCACGTAGCCGAGGGGGTTGTTGACCTCGTGGGCGACCCCGGCGGCGAGCCGGCCCACGAGGGCGAGCCGCTCCACGCTCGCGCGCCGCTTCTCGCTCAGGGCGAGGGCGTTGGACGCCTCGGCGGCCTCGCGCGCCCTGTCGAGCTCGCGCCGGAGGATGATCCCCCCGACGTGCGTCCCGTAGACGGCGAGCCCGGCGAGGGCGACGCCGGTCCCCGCCCAGCGGAGGATGTCGGCCGTGGGGGTTCCGCCCGCCGCGAGGAAGGACGCGCCCGCGACGATCCCGGCGGCGCCGCTCGCGAGGGCCGCCATGACGTGGCCCGGGAGGAGGATGACCATGCAGAGCCCGAGGGTGAGGAGGAACGGCAGGTAGCCGCTCCGGGCGCCACCCGTCGCGGCGACGATCGCGA
>JBBIPT010000407.1:0-1894 GCA_037442705.1 Anaeromyxobacter sp. | reverse complement strand
TCCGGCCGCCCCGGGCGGGCCGCGCAGCAGGGAGAAGGCCGCGAGGAGTCCCGCGACCAGCGCGACGGCCACGAGGACCGCGGGGCCCCGCCGCCGCGAGACGCCGCTCGAGGGCGCGCGACGGTCGACCTCGGTCGTCGACTCCTCGGGCGGCTCGGCGGCGCGAGCCCGGCCGGAGGCCGTCGTCGCCGGGAGCACCATGGAGTCGGAGACCCAGGCGACCGGGGTCGGGGACTGGACCGGAGGCGCCGGGACCGGAGGGACGTCCGCGTCCCCCGTCTCCGCCGTCCGCCGCGCCGCGGCGATCTCCCGCCGCTTCCGGCGCTCCCGCACCCATCGCGGCGCCCCGGTGAAGATCCCGAGTCGCCGGCGGATCGCGGAGAGCCGCTGCTTCGTGCTCGCGCCGTGCATGGTCCGCCTCCCGGGCCCTCGCCCGTCGGACAGGCCGGAACGGCCCATCCGGCAGATCCGGCCCTTGTCCGTCGTTCATGGTACAGGGCCGCCGCGCGGGATCGTCCGCCTTTTCTCACTCGGGGTGCTCGAGCCGTGGGTGGATGTGGTCGAGTTGCCGCGCACGTGCGCAAAGCCCGCCGATCTCCTCATGCGCCCGCCTCGCCGGGTCTGGATGGCCCTTCGCGGCGTGTGCTCGGAGCGTCGCCACGAGTTCGGCCGGCTCGCGACGCCGGGCAGGGAACGTCGAGCGAGGAGGCCTAGGCGGACTCCACCGCGGGGAGCCGCTCCGTCGTGCCGAGCCGGCGGGCGGCGAGGTCCACGTAGGCGGGGTCGCGCTCGAGGCCGAGGAAGCGGCAGCCGGCGCGGAGCGCCGCGACGCCGGTCGTGCCGGAGCCGGAGAAGGGGTCGAGGACGAGATCGCCGGGGGCCGCGCTCGCCGCGAGGACCCGCTCGAGGAGGGCGAGGGGCTTCTGCGTCGGGTGGCGGCCGTGGACCTTCTCGCGGGGTCCGGGCGTCGGCACGGACCAGATCACCTGCTCGCCGCCGGGGACGGGGCGGTCGCAGATCTGCCAGAGGTCGCGCATCTGCTTCCCGCCGTTCTCCGCCTTCATCGCCTTGTAGTTGAAGCGGTGGCGGAGGGGCCGGGTCCTCGACGGGCTCGCCCAGAGGAGGATCTCGGTGGAGTGGGTGAAGAAGCGGCAGGCGAGGTTCGGGGAGGCGTTCGGCTTGTACCAGGTCACCGTGTTGAGGAGGTGGTAGCCGAGCTCCTGCATCGCGAAACCGATGGAGAAGATCACGTGCTGCGTGCCGGAGACCCAGAGCGTGCCGGACGGCTTGAGGACCCGGCGGACCGCGGAGAGCCAGCGCGTCTGGAAGGCGTGGTCCTCGGCGATCCCGCGCGAGGCGTCCCAGCCGCCCTTGTCCACCTTCGCGCGCCGGCCGCTCTGGCAGGTCGTGCCGCCGTTCGAGAGCATGTAGGGCGGATCGGCGAAGGCCACGTCCACCGACGCGGGCGGGAGCCGCTCGAGCGACTCGACGCAGTCCCCCTGCACGAGCGCCCAGCCTCGCCCGCTCGCCGCCGTCCCCGGCAACCCATCCCACGAGTGAAGCTCCAGTCGTCGCGCCATGACGGGCATCGTATGGGCGATATCGGATCCGTAAAGTTTTCGGCCGGATGCGGGTTCCGTTATGGATCGGCCCGTGCCGGAGGTCCTCGACAGCGCCTTCGTGAAGGAGGCCGCGCGGCGCGCCGGCTTCCACCGCTGCGGCGTCGCCCGCGCCGCCACGCTCGACGCCGGCCCGCTCGACCGCCTCCTCGCGATGGGGGGCGAGGCGGACATGGTCTGGCTCCGGACGCAGCGCGCGGAGCGGCTCGACCCGTCCCGGCTGCTGCCCGGCGTGCGCAGCGTCGTCGTCGTGGCGCTCGCCCACGATCCGGGGA
>JBBIPT010000406.1:0-1930 GCA_037442705.1 Anaeromyxobacter sp. | reverse complement strand
CCGCCGCGGCGCCGTGAGCGCGGGGGGAGAAACTCTCCCCCCGCGGACCCCCCATCGCGGGCGTCATCGCAACGGAGCACCGCCATCAGCCTCGCTCGAGGGCGTCCGCGTCGAGGGCGTCCTGCGGGCGGCCGGTCGCCCGCTTGTTCTGGACGAGATGCCGCCGGGAGATGACCGTCACGGCGACGTCGCCGTAGGGCGCCGGGACCCGCTCCGCCCATGCGCCGGAGAAGCTCACCCCGTCGATCGCGGTGAGCACGTCGATCCGGTTCGGGGGAATCCCGATCTGGAACACGATCCCCTCCGACTCGAGGTCACGGACCCCGAGCTCTCCCATCGGCGCGCCGAATCGCTCGAGCGCCGCGTGGACGCGCCTCGCGTTGTCCGGCGACGCGCGAACCCAGACGTCGAGGTCCTTCGTGAAGCGCGGCAGGCCGTGGACGGCGAGCGCGTAGCCCCCCACGAGGAGGTACTCAGCGCCTGCGGCGTTCAACTCGGCAAACAGATCTCTGAAGTCGCGGTTCACCGGCATCGGGGTCTCGGAGCGCGAGGTACTCGAGCACCAGCCCCCAGACCGCCTCGAGCCGCTCGGAGGGCGTCGTGTTGCTCCAGAACTCGCGGTCGAAGGACCCGTCGTCGTCGTGCAGACGAACGATCCGGCTCTTGCCCGTCGCCCTGCGCTCGCGAGCGTCCATGCGGGGCGATTCTACCGCGGGCGGCGCCTGCCCGCCCGCTTCGGGCGCCATCTCCGGGACCGTGCTCGCGGTTCACCTGGCGTGGGTGAGGAGCCCGAGGGCGACCCAGAGGACGAGGGCGAGGCCGAGCACGCCGGCCGCGAGGCGGACCCGCGCCCGTCGGATCTCCGAGTCGGAGCCGGCCGCGTGCCGGCCCACGCCCGCCGCGAGGGCGTCCCAGACGAGGACGCCCGAGCCGATCGCGACGAAGACGAGGATCGCGACGGCGAGGACCTGGCTCATCGTGGAGGTCATGGCCCCATGATCGCACCGCCCCGTGGCCCTGCGGGACGGGGCCAGTCGGGGCGCGGCGGGGGTGCGCACCCCGGGGGGGCCTCATCACGAACCCGTCCCTCGACTCTCCCCTCCCGTACTTCCGCGGGAAGGCCCTGGTGGAGCGGGCGCTCGCCGGGACCGGGGTCTCCCACGCGATCCTCCGCCCGCGGTCTCCTTCGGCGGGCGCGACGTGCTCGTGGACGACGTCGCCTGGCTCCTCCGGAGGCTCCCCGCCTTCCGGATCCTCCCCGGCGACCACGGGCTCCGCCCGATCCACGTGGAGGACCTCGCGCGGCTCGCCGTGGACCTGGGCGAGCGCCGGGACACGGTGACCCTCGACGCCGTGGGACCGGAGACGTTCCGGTACGTCGCACTCGTCCGCCTCGTCGCGGAGGGGGTCGGGTCCCGCGCGTGGATCGTCCGCATTCCGCGCGGGATCCTCCTCCTCGCCTCCCGCCTCATGGGTCGTCACGTCGACGTCCCCATCACGCGGGACGAGGTGCACGGGCTCGCGGCGAACCTGCTCGTCACCGAGGGGCCGCCGACCGGGCGGATCCGCTTCTCGGAATGGCTCCGCGAGCACGCGGGGGAGGGCGGCGCGGCGTGGGCGAACGACTCGAGCGCCACTACCGTTGAGGTTGTACCTCACTAATCGTGTCACAACTCGTCCGGGCGCTTCTCTCCCGCTTGGACCGCAGCGAAGGAGACCCGGAAAATGGCCCTTTACTCTCCGAGCGAGACCGCTCACGGCACTCACGCCTCCGCCGAGGACGCCCAGTCCGCCGACGTCTGGCCCGCGCTCCTCGCGAGCGCGCTCCCCACCCTCCTGCCGATGGCGGCGCAGGCGATCGGCGGCCTCACCGGCGGGTCGCGGCGCCCGGCACCGAGGCCGACCCCGGTGACTGCGCCGCCCGTCGCCG
>JBBIPT010000405.1:0-1936 GCA_037442705.1 Anaeromyxobacter sp. | reverse complement strand
CCCGCGGCCGCGGCCGCCGCGACGAGGAGCGCGAAGAGCCAGAGCTTGACGCGATTCACGTCGAAAGCTGTAGCACGTCCGGGAAAGGGCGTCGAAGGAAGCGTGCGGCGCGATCACGCGTGCCCGGCGGAAGGGCCGGCAAGCAAGCACCCTCCCCTCCCCCCGCGCGGCAGCGTGGGGGGAGAGGACCGAGGAGAGGGGGGCCGCGCGGCCACCCGGCTCAGGCGTCCCGCGGCACCGCGATCATCCGCTCGAGCGCGCGGCGGGCGCCGTCGGCCACGTCGGCCGGCACCACGATCTCGTGCTTCCCGCGCCGGAGCGCGTCGCGGACCATGACGAGGTCGATCATCTTCATGTAGGGGCAGTGCATCCGGCAGCCGATGCACCCGTCCGCGATGATGAACTCCCGGTCCGGGAAGCGCTTCTTCATCTGGTAGACGATGCCGTGCTCGGTCGCGACGATGAACGTCTTCGCGCGGGGGTGGCGCTCCACCGCGGAGAGCATCGCGGTCGTGGAGCAGACCTCGTCCGCCAGCTCGATCACGTCCGCGCGGCACTCCGGGTGGGCGATGATCACCGCGTCCGGCTTCGCCCCCTTCACCCGGGTCACGTTCGCCGCGCGGAGCACGTCGTGCACCGGGCAGCAGCCGTCGTAGACCACGATCTCCTTCTCCGGGACCTTCGAGGCGACCCAGGCGCCGAGGTTCCTGTCCGGGGTGAAGAGGATCTTCTTCTGCGGGAGCGAGCGGACCACGGAGGCGGCGTTCGCGCTCGTGCAGCAGACGTCGGAGAGGGCCTTCACCTCCGCGGTCGAGTTCACGTAGGTGACGACCGCGTGATCGGGGTAGCGCGCCTTCCAGTCCTCGAGGGACTCGGCCGTGATCGAGTCGGCGAGGGAGCAGCCGGCGGAGAGGTTCGGGAGGAGCACCCGCTTCTCCGGCGCGAGGATCTTCGCCGACTCCGCCATGAAGTGGACGCCGCAGAAGAGGATCGTCGTCTGCGGCACCTTCTTCCCGGTGATCGCGAGCCCGAGGGAGTCCCCCACGTGGTCGGCGATCCGCTGGATCTCGGGGAGCTGGTAGTTGTGGGCGAGGATGACCGCGTCCTTCTCCTTCGCGAGGGCGCGGATCTCCGCCTCCAGCGCGGCGACCTCGGCCGGCGTGAGGTCGCTGCCCGCCTGGGGACTCGCCACGGGGTCGTGGATGGGGCCGACGGGGAGGGTCATGCCTTCACCCTGGCGCCGCGCGCGGGGCGGATGTCGCCCGTGCCGGCGGGAAAGAGGCGCCAGAACTCCCGGCGCACGAGGCCGACGAGCGTCGCCGACTTGGAGAAGCCGTGGTACTCCGCGACCGCCTCCAGCATCGCCACGTCCTCGTCGGTGGCGGAGAAGCTGCGGACCTTCGCCGCGCGTCCATCCCCCTTCTTCATGGAACAAGTCTTATACAACTCTTCCATAGGTCGCAAGCCCTCCCCTTGGGCTCGCGGGGTGTCGGGGCCGCCGCTTCGCGCCGGCGTGCCAAGCGGGTGCGGGCGGTTCCGGCTGCGGTTCCGGCTGCGGTTCCGGCTGCGGTTCCGGCTGCGGTTCCGGCTGCGGCTGCGGTTGCGGCTGCGGCTGCGGTTCCGGCTGCGGCTGCGGTTGCGGTTGCGGTTCCGGAGTTCCCCCGCCCGTGGGCGGCCCGTCGAACCACGAACGGACATGGATCGTTCGAGCCCGCGCCGCCCCCTTGCGCGGGCGCTCCGGACGGGGCATCCCTCCCCGGTGCGGATCGCCGTGACCACCGCCCTGCGCCCCAGCCCGGAGGAGGAGCGGGAGGCGCTCGAGGCCGCCGGACGGCGGGGGCTCCCGTTCGCCCCGCGCGCCGGGCGCGCCCTCGGCCGCGTCGCCGCCGGCGCCGGGGTCGAGGCGCTCCTCGTCCTCTCCCCCTCGCGGTCGGCC
>JBBIPT010000404.1:0-1974 GCA_037442705.1 Anaeromyxobacter sp. | reverse complement strand
CGGCGGCCGCGCCGCCGCCGTCCCTCGGCGCGAGCACGAGGTCGCCGCCGTGCTGGCGGGCGATGGCGCGGGCGACGGTGAGGCCGAGGCCGGAGCCGGAGGGCTTCGTCGTGACCCCGGGGGAGAAGATCGCGTCGCCCACGGCGGCGTCGAGGCCGCGCCCCCGGTCGAGGACGCGGATGCGCGCCCCCCCTCCCGGCGCGCGCTCGGCCTCGAGCTCCACGGTCGAGCCGGCCCCGCTCGCCTCGAGGGCGTTCTGCACGAGGTTGATGAGCACCTGCTTCACCTTGCGGGGATCGCAGCGGGCGCGGACCTCCTCCGCCCGGACGGCGAGCTCCACCGACCGCTCCCGGGCCATCCCCTCGTGGAGCGCCGCCACCTCGCGGCAGAGCGCGCCGGCGTCGGCGTCGCCGAGCGCGAGGGGGACGAGGGGGCGGGAGAAGTTCACGAACTCGTCGAGGACCAGTTGCATCCGGTCCACCTCGCGGCGCAGCACGCCGAGCCGCTCCGCCGGCTTCCCCTCCGGCACCTCCAGGGCGAGGAGCCCGCCGAGCCCCTTCACGCTCGCGAGCGGGTTCTTCAGCTCGTGGGCGATCTCCGCGGAGAGGGCGGTGAGCTCCTCCGCCCGCTCCGCGTGCGTGCGGAGCGACTCCTGCTGGGCGGCGAGGCCGCGGCGGATGATCCGCTCGAGGGCCGCCCGGACGATGCGCCCGGCCGTGCCGGCCATGAGGAGGACGAAGGTGATGGCGGTCGCGTGGGCGAAGGCGTACGAGGGCGGCCCGCCCACCCGGGCGCCCCCGCCGAAGAGCGCGAGGTTGAAGTCCGGGATGGCCCCCGTCGCGCCGATCCAGGCGAAGACCCAGATCGAGGCGATCTGGAAGCCGACGAGCGCGACGCTGAGCCGGTGCCGGAGGGAGACGCCGGCGATGATCCCGATCGGGACGGCGAAGTAGAGGAACGGGCTCGAGAGGCCGCCGGAGAGGAAGGTCACCGCCATCTGGCCGAAGGTGGCCACGGTGAGGTTCAAGGGGATGGCCTGCGCGTGGAACCCGCTGCGGCGGAAGCGGATCCACTCCGCGACGAAGAAGCCGGGGAAGAGGACGGCCGCCGTCCCGAGGGCGAGCCGGCGCCAGGAGGACGGCTCGTGGTACGCGAGCCACGCGACCCCGGCGAGGACCACCGGGACGATCACGAGCCGCCACTCGACCATCCGGCCGAAGAGGCGGGCGAGCTCCTCGCGCTCGATCTCCTGCTGTCCGGGGGGCGGCATCTCCGGGGGTTCTCTCCGGTCCGGGAAGATACGCCGCCCGCGATCCCCGCGCACCTCACCCTCCTCGAAGGCCGTTCGCGGGCCCATCGGCCACGAGGACTCGACGCGAGTCGTCCGTGGGGGTTCCGTTCGCCCAGAGCCTGTCGAAGGGCGACCGGGCGGGCTCGGTCGGGGCGATCACGGCGTCACCGCCCAGCCGCCCGGTCGAGCGCCACGCGCCCCTGGGCGAGCCGCGCCCGGGCCTCGGCGAGCCCCACGTCGGCGAGGTAGAGCCGGTCGTTCGCGTCGAGGACGTCGAGGCTCGTCGCGACGCCCGCGTCGAAGCTCCTCGCCGCGGAGGCGGCCGCGTCGGCGGCGAGCCGGCGCTGCGTCTCCGCGAGCCGGAGCCGCTCGCCCGCGACGGAGAGGTCCCGCGCGGCGTCCGCGAGCTCCTGCGCGACGGCGAGCCGGAGGGCCTCCTCCCCCGCGCGCGCCTGCGCGGCCCGCGCCTCCGCCTCCCGCCGGCGCCCCTCCCGCAGCCCGCCGTCGAAGATCGGCCAGACGAGGTCGACCGTCGCCCGCCAGCCGTCGTTCTTCCCGGTGGGGAGGTCCACGTCCTGCGCGAAGACGCTGCCGGACGCGGAGACCACCGGGGCGAGCCTCGCCCAGCCGGACCGCACCTGGGCGTCGGCCGCCTCGACCTGGGCGCGGGCCGCCGCCGCCTC
>JBBIPT010000403.1:0-1979 GCA_037442705.1 Anaeromyxobacter sp. | reverse complement strand
ACGGCGAGGAGGTAGAGGAAGATCTGGTTCGTCAGCTTGGACGGCCGCAGGAGGAACTGCCTCTGCGTGCATCTGCGGGTGACGAGGTACGAGGCGCCGGGAAGAACCTGCCGAGGTGCGGTCATGGAGGGCTGCCCAAGGCACCGACCGTGCCGCGTGCAACAACCCGGATTCACACGAACGGCACCCTCGCGATGGTCCGCCGCGCGGACCGCACCGGACGAACGGCGGAACTCCCGGACTGGGTCCTCCCTGCACGACGTAGGCGATTGCCGCCCCCCGGATCGCGTGGTAGGGAGGGTTCCGTGCGCGGCCCTCCCCACCGCAATCCGAACGAGCCCCGCGAGCAGCTGCCGGCCGTCGAGGGGACGATCTCCGACCCCGCGGAGCTCGCGCCCGGTGACCGGGTCGTCTACCCGAACCAGGGCGTCTGCGCGGTGACCGGCTTCGAGGAGAAGGACATCGCCGGCCAGAAGCTCGAGTTCGTCCGCATGCGGCGCGAGGAGGACGGCGCCGCGGTCCTCGTCCCGCGGAACAAGGTCGCCTCCGTCGGCCTGCGGCGCGTCGCGACCGGCGATCAGATGGAGGGCGTCTTCCACTACCTCGGAGCGGTCTTCGACGACCCCGAGCTCGACTGGAAGATCCGCCACCGGGACAACGCGGAGCGGCTCATCGGGGGTGGCGTCCTCGGCGTCGCCGAGGTCGTGAAGGGGCTCCACGCGCTCTCCCGGATCCGCCCCCTCCCCACGAAGGAGCGGGAGACCTACGACAACGCGCGCCACCTCCTCGTGCACGAGATCTCCGTCTCCCTCGGCGTGCCCCCCGGGCTCGCCGAGGACTACGTGGACTTCGCCCTCATGCCGCCCGCCGGCGTGAAGCTCGCCCTGAAGCCGCCGCCGAAGCCGGTGATGGTCGCGTCCCGTCCGAAGAAGCGGCGCCCGGTGGCGGAGGACTCCGACGATCTCGGGCTCGACGACCTCGGCCTCGGCGACCTCGGGACCGAGGGCGAGGAAGGCGAGGGCGGCGAGCGCGAGGAGGCCGCGGCCGGCTCCGGGGAGGAGTCCGGGGAGGCGCCCGCGCCCGCCCCGAAGGCCGGGAAGCCCGCCGCGCCCGCCGGGAAGGCCGCCCCGAGGGGCGCGAAGCCGGCGGCCGGGAAGAAGGCGCCCGCGCCGCGCGAGCGGAAGCCCGCCGCGAAGAAGGCGCCGGAGAAGCGCGCGAAGCCGCCCGCGAAGGCGGCCTCGAAGAAGCCGGCGAAGCGGCCCGCCGCCGCCGCGAAGGGCAAGGGGAAGCGAAAGTGATCCGGATCGTCACGCTCGCGCGGATCGACCCCACCGACCTCGGCTTCCTCACGGGGACGCTCTACCGCTCGTTCGGCGTCGGCACCGAGCACGCGGGGAGCCGCCCGGTGCCCGCCGAGGCGCAGACGAAGGACGGGCGGGTCGACGCGCCGAAGCTCCTCCGCGAGGCGGAGCACGTCCGCGCCCTCGCCGACGACAAGGTCCTCTACCTCGTGGACGCCCCGCTCGCCCTCGCGCCCGGTCCGCTGGGGGAGCCGCCGTGCTGGGGCTTCGCCGACTACGGCGGGGAGCGGGCGGTCGTCACCCTCGCGCGCCTGCCCGCCCGCGGCGCGACCGAGGCCTCCATCGAGGCCTTCCGGCGCAGGCTCGCCCGCGAGGCGACGCACGTCCTCGGGCACACCTGGGACCTCCACCACTGCTACGACGCGCGCTGCGCGATGCACCCGTCCTGGTCGCAGGGGCTCTCCGCGAACCCGGAGGCGGATCTCTGCACCTTCTGCCGCGAGAAGAGCGAGCAGAAGATCCGGCTCGCGAAGACGTAGGGCGCCGATGTCCGGAGGACGCACGAAGCCCGGATCGGAGCGCGGGCCGGTCGCGCGGCTCCTCGCGCGGGAGGCCGCGCTCCTTCGCGAGACGCTCGCCGCCGCCGGGCGGTCCGCCGCCCGGCTCTGGGCCGCCCGC
>JBBIPT010000402.1:0-1984 GCA_037442705.1 Anaeromyxobacter sp. | reverse complement strand
GGTGCTGGCGCGAAAGCGGGCGGGGCAGTGGGAAGAAACCCTGGCGGCGTGCGCCTCCGCGTCGAGCCCCGGCCTGCGCGCGAGGAAGTCGGCGAGCCGCTCGAACTCGTCCGCGGCGAGCAGGCCCGCCGCGCGGCCGCGGAGGGCGGGGAAGCGATCCTCCGCCGGGGGCGCGGCGTAGCGGGAGAGGTCGTAGCGCCGCTCCCGGACGACGAGGGTCCCTGCCACGACGTCGCCGAGCCGCTGGCGCCGGGCGCCGAGCGCGATCGCGAGGACCCCCGGCGCGTAGCCGAGGGGCACCTCCAGCGCCCGCAGCAGGTTCCGGACGAGCGACTCCACCGGCCCCACCGGTGCCCCGTCGAGGCGAACCACCCGGAGCCCGAGCGCCCGCTTCCCCGGCGTGCGGCCACCCCCGAGGACCTCCCAGGCCACGTCCCAGCCCCAGCCCGAGAGGAGCACGGCGGCGACGGCGAGGAGCTGCCCGGCGACGGAGAGGGCCTGCACCTCCCGGAGGAGATCGCCGGAGGTCGAGTAGACGACGAGGGCGACGACCCAGAGGAGGAAGACGAGGAGGAGGTCCAGCAGGTAGGCGAAGGCCCGCGCGCCGATCCCCGCCATCTCCAGCGAGAGCGCGACGCGCTCGGGGGTCTCGATGCGGAGCTCGGGTCCAGGGCGCACGGCGGCCCCATTCTGCCGCGGAGCGCCTCCCGGCGCACGCGTGGCGGGCCCGGGCCGGCCCCGACCGGTCAGCGCGAGGCGAGCGCCGGAGGCGAGGCCGGCGCCGCGCCGAGCTCGAACGTGGGCAACTCCAGCTGGCGGACGCGGCTCCGGACGTGGATCGACACCTCCGCGACCTTGCCGTCCGCGAGCTCCACCTGTCCGCCCTCCACGTCCTGCCCGAACGCCTGCGCGACGACCCGGTACCGCCCCGGACGCAGGCGAGCCATCTCGAACCGCCCCTGCGCGTCGGCGTGGGCCTCCGAGGCGTCCCCCGCGTCCCCGGAGAGGGCGATGACCCGGACGCCCGGCAGGGGCGCGCCCTGCGCGTCCCGGACGACGCCGGCCACGGTGCCGCCGCGGTGGAGCTGGACGGCCGGCAGGGGATCGCGCGTGTTCACCGGGACGAACGCCGGGAGGTAGTCGGGGTGGCTCACGACGAGGACGAGGAGCCCCCTCGGCGCCCGGCGGAGCTCGAACCAGCCGCCTTCACCCGTCGCGCCCACCTCCGCCACCCGCTCCGGGCGGACGAGCTTGAGCCGTTCGAGCTTCGCGGGATCCGCGAGGGTCGCGCGCGCCCCCGTCACGGGCATCCCGCTCTCCGCGTCCACGACCTCTCCGAGGACGTGCTCGCCCTCGCCGAGCTCGATCTCGGGGATCCAGAGCTTCTTCCCGGAGGCTCCGGCGACGTGGAAGACGTTCGGCGCGAATCCGTCCGCGCGGACGACGACGCGGAACTCGCCCTCCGGCGGGGTGAGGATCTTGAAGATCCCCTCCGGATCCTGGAAGCGGACGCCGTTCACCGTGAACGCCGTCACCGCCTTCCCGCTCCGGCTCAGCACCTGCCCGCGGAGCTCGCCGGGCGGCGCGGGGACCGGCGGTGCGGCGACCAGCGCGGCGGCGAGGAACATGGAGATCATGGTCGAGCCCTCGAGGTGAGCCTTCGCTCCGGAGCGCTGCAAGCGCCGCGCCCCTCTTCCCACGCGTAGCGCCTCGGAGTCGGGGAGGGTATCCCACGCGTCCGGGGTGCCGCCGACCCCAACCGCCGCCCCGTGTGATATCCGTGCGGCGGCGGAGCGCACGGGAGGCGCTAGCTCAACTGGCAGAGCATCGGCCTTTTAAGCCGGTGGTTCCGGGTTCGATTCCCGGGCGCCTCACTCTCCCCTCCTCCCACACCGTGCCACCCGGGGACGGGGCGTCGCCGGGCAGCCCTCACCGCAGGACGAGCTCGAGGACCACGGGGAGGTGATCCGAGGCGGCGAGGACG
>JBBIPT010000401.1:0-1991 GCA_037442705.1 Anaeromyxobacter sp. | reverse complement strand
CCGTCCCGCGGCCGACGCCGCTGGCCGGCCTGCGCCCAGCGGCCCTCGCGCTCGCTCCCCGGCGCCGGCGGAGCTCAACCGCCGCCAGCGCGGATCGGGTCTGCGGTTCCCGGGCGGCGCTTCGCCGCGGGTGTGCGGATCACTCGCGGTGCAGCGCGTCCCGCAATTCCTGATACCGCTCACGTGGGAAGGCGGATTGCATCACGGAGCGCCGGCGCCGTATCCATTGCAGCAAGCTCGCTCCGGAACCAGCCTTAGTCGAAGCGGCAGCCTGCTCCGCCAGCGGCGCGAACTGCCGGACCGCTTCGCGCGTACCAGCCGCCGAACCGATGTCCGCCATCAGCGACAGTCGGAGCGCGACGATGTACCACTTTGCGAGATCGACGAATTCCTCCATCGAGAGGTTCGCGGGCTCCTCCCGGAGGTCACTTGCCGCGAGCACCGGGTCGTTCCCTGCCTCTCGCAACGTCCACCATAGAAGGTGAATCCCCGCGGTCCAGCGGTGGTCGCGTTTGAAGCAGTTCGAGAAGTAGGCCCTCGAGAGGCTGAGACGGGCGACCTCGGCGCGAGCACCTGATACGCGGCGAAGAGCAGCAAGCGACGACACTTTGCTGTCGAGCTCTCCATAGTCGAGGACTTCTTCGACGACCGGATCGTCGGGCAGGCCGCCATTCGGAGGTTCGACCAGCCGCTCGTCGGCCGCAGAAATGCGCGGGTCTGTCACGAGCACCACGTGGCCAACGGGGTAGCGTTCCTGGTGTGCTTCCTGGACCTCTGCGGCGCTGTCGGCAAGGAGATCTTTTCGGAGCTGACGCCCGCACGTGGTCGACTCTGGCGCTCGGAGCACCACGCGATGGATCGTACAGAACCCGAACGTCGTCCCGATGGGCCCTAGCTGCAGCGGGTTGTGGAGGCAGTTGATGCACGAAAGCGGGAGCATGGCCTACCTTTCGAATGCATCCTGCACGCTCACCGCGATCCGTGCTGCCGGCACGTTGGACCAGTCGAGCAGGTGCTCGCTCCAGCGGAGCACGTTGGCTCTCGCCTGCGCGACCTCCCAAGCCGACCTCCACCTCGCCGTCCCCCGCCCTTGACCCCGGAGATCACGGACGAGACGGTCCTTCGAGTGATGCTTGGCTCCATGTAGCGTCGCCCTTGCCACGTCCGTCTGCCAAACAGCGCCCCGCCTGCCGGCGAAACGCTTCGCGACGTCTTCCCGTTCCGACACTGATGTGTACTGCGTGTCTCGGCCGTAGCCCTTCAGGTAGAGGATGTGCTCGACGAGCGACAGCCGCGCATCAGGGTCGGGGATCGACACTGCGGCGGCGGCGTCACCTCTGTAGAGCGGATCTCGGAGCTTCCAGCCCGGCATACCGGACGAATCGTACACCACGCGCGGGTGCCGCTGCCGGAGAATGCATCATCCATCAGGGCTTCACGTCCTGGCGCGGTTCCCCCTTGCCGGGTTCGGTACCGCGGTAACCGCGAGCCATACCGCGCGCGCGTTATTCGCCATCCGCATTCGCCCGAGGACTTTCCCGCGCTGCCCCCCTTCGAGAAGGTCGCGTTCACCGACGTCTCGCCGGATCAGCTTCGCTTCCACGAGATTGTGGCGATCCAGCCGAGCGCCTATTGCGCAGCGCGTGAATGGCGGCGAGCCCGCCCCACGCCTGTTACCCGAAGCGCGCCTGGGTGCGCGCCCGCTGCGGCTCGGCCACCGAGAGCCACAGCTCGATGGCGTCCTTCGCCATCCGCTTCGCATCACCCAGGTCGTCGCCCTCGGTGACGCAGCCGGGGAGCTCGGGAACCTCGACCGTGTAGCCGCCCGCCTCGAGGTCGGGGGTCAGCACGGCCTTGTACCCGCGCCCCCAGACCCGATCCGCGCTGGCGGCGGTTGAGCTCCGCCGGCGCCGGGGAGCGAGCGCGAGGGCCGCTGGGCGCAGGCCGGCCAGCGGCGTCGGCCGCGGGACGGTTCGTTCTGTCAGCGCGCA
>JBBIPT010000400.1:0-2047 GCA_037442705.1 Anaeromyxobacter sp. | reverse complement strand
GGCGTGGCGCCCGCGCGGACCGGGTCCGGCGCCGGAGCCGGCCGGTCCTCCGCCGCGGGGGCGGGCGCGGTCGCGACCCCGTCCGCCTCGAGGGCGATCCGGAGGCCGCCGAGGGTGATCTGGTCGCCTGGCCGGATCGCGCCCCGGGTGACCTTCTTGCCGTTCACGAAGGTCCCCTCGGCGCTCCCCATGTCGATGATCGATACGGCGCCGTCCGGCGCCACCTCGATCACCGAGTGGATCCGGGAGATCCGCTCGTCGTCGAGGCACAGGTGCGCCGACGAGAGCCGGCCGATCTTGATGATCTCGCGGTTGAAGCGCTCGGTGCGGACGAGCTCGTCGCCGCGGAAGACCTTGAGGGTGATCGGGCTGGGCATGGGTGCTCTAGAGGTCGCCGGACGCCTGCATCACCTTCTCGCGCCAGTCCTCCCGGATCCGGATCAGGTTCGAGTGGTCCACCTTCTGCCGGGCCTCGACGTACTCACCGTCGGGGCGCTTGAGGTCGCCCTCGATCGTGTCGTCCTCGAAGTTGATCACCGTCTTCTTCTCGTACTCGACCCGCGGCTGGGCCTCGCCCTTCGCCTGCTGCGCCGAGGCCGCGAAGGGGAGGAGCACCGCCAGCGCCATGAGAACCTTGAGCATCTTCCGATCCCTCGCGTCCGAGCTTATCACCGGGTCCGATCCCCGTCCCCTAGCGTGAGGAGCCCGGCGGCGACGCGGGAGGGGCGCTCCCCTCCGCCGGGGGAGGCTTCGACTTCGCCTCCTCCTGCATCTGCCTCGCCGCCTCCGCGGCCTTCCGGTTCTCCTCCACGATCGTCGCGCACTCCCGCTGGAGCCGGGTGACGGCCGCCCCCTCCGCCGGCACGGGGCCCGCGGTCCTGAGGTAGGCGGCGAGCGCCTCGAGCGCCGGCTCGCACTCGCCCTTCAGCCTCGCGTGGACGACGCCGCGGGCGAGGTGGACCTCGGGGAGCTTGCCGCCCGCGAGCCGCTCCGCGCGGTCGAGCGCGGCGAGCGACTCCTCCGCCTTCCCGAGGTGACGGAGCGCGACGCCGTGGGCGAGCTCCACGTTCGCGTTCCCCGGCTCGAGCGCGAGGATCGCCCGGGACTCCTCCGCGACGCCGCCCCATGCGCCCTTCTCGATCGCCGCGGCGAGGAGCGCGTACCGCGCCGGGAGGTGGTCCTCCCGCAGGGAGAGCGCCTTCCGGAGCTGCGCCGCCGCTCCGGCGTCGTCCCCCTGCCGCGCGAGGACGACCCCGGCGATCCAGGGGAGATCCGGATCCTCGCCGTCGAGCTTCGCCGCCCGCATCGCGACGAGCTTCGCGAGGTCGAGATCCTTCCGCGAGAGGGCCACGAGCGCGATGACCTTCTGGGCCCCGGCCGATCGGGGATCGCGCACGAGCGCCTCGCGCGCGAGCCGCCAGGCGTCGTCCACCTGGCCCGCCGCGAGGTAGAGCGCCGCGAGCCGCTCCCGGGCGACGGAGTCCTCGGGATGGTCCCGGACGAGGGCCCGGTAGACGTCCGCCGCGCCGCGCGCGTCCCCCTGCTTCTCGAGGACGACGCCGAGGTTCACCGCGGACTGGCGGAGGGAGGGCTTCGCCTGGAGGGCCCGCTCGTACTCGGTCCTCGCCTCCCCGAGCCGGCCCTGGGCCTCGAGGGCGACGCCGAGGTTGTGCCGCGCCTCGGCGATCTCCCCCGCGGCGAGGACGGCGCGCCACTTCCGCTCGAGGTAGGGCCAGTCGGCGGGGACCTTCAGCTTCCGCTGCTCCTCCCCGGCCCGCACGGCCTCCTCGAAGAGCCGGAGGGCCCGGGCGGAGACCGTCTCCGGCGCCTCCGCCCCGGGGGCGGCCGTGGGCCGGGCGGCGGGGGGCGCGGAGGTCGCGCAGCCCGCGAGCGCGGCGAGGAGGAGGGCGGCGAGGGCCGGCGGGCGCATGGGCGTCGTCACTGGAGCAGGTCCTCGTCGTCGTCCGGGCCGCCCTTCTTCTTCCGCTTCGCGCGGGGCGCCTCCTCCCTCGGGATCACGCGCCGCTGCGGATCGGGATCGCCGGGC
>JBBIPT010000399.1:0-2050 GCA_037442705.1 Anaeromyxobacter sp. | reverse complement strand
ACCGGCCCCTCCTCCGGGCGGCCGTCCGCGCCGGTCACGTGAGCACCCGGTCGGCTCTCACCGTGCTCCCCGTGGCTCGTGGCGACGACGAGGCGGCCTGGGTCGCCCGGGCCCGCACCGAGACCGTCCGGGCCCTCGAGGCGGCCGTGCGCACCGCCGGCGCCCCGGGCGGCGAAACGCCCGCCGAGCGATGGGACGACGTCTTCGCGCCCCTCTCCCCCGAGCAGCGGGAGGCCTTCGACGAGGCCATCGAGCTCGCGGGGAGCCACCTCGGCGCGGCCTCCCCGCTCTGGCAGCGGATCGAGGCCCTCTGCGAGGAGTTCCTCTCCGCCCATCCCGAGGGCCTCCCGGAGCCGGGCGAGGGCCCAGGGGCAGGCAAGACCCCTGCCTTCGGCGCGCGATGGCCGGTCGAGCCCTGGCTCGAGGCGGCGAAGGAGGCCCTCGAGCGGGAGTACGGCCGCTGGTCCTTCCTCGACGAGGTCGCCCCGGTGGCGGCGCCGCCCACGGACGCCGGCGCCAGGTCGGACCCGTTCCAGCTCGACGAGGACCTGCGGCGGCTCGTCGCCCTCCGGGATCGCTGGGACGAGGTCCTCGGCCGGCTCGCCATGCTCGCGCGGCTCCTCGGCCTCTGGCGCGACATGGGCTTCGCCTCCTTCTCCCACTACTGCTCGGAGCGGCTCGGGATGTCCTCCCGCACGGTCGAGCAGCGCGTGGCCCTCGAGCGCCGCTTCTTCGCCCTACCCGCCCTCCGCCAGGCCCTCCGCGACGGCCGCCTCTCCTACGAGAAGGCCCGGCTCGTCGCCTCGGTCGCGGACGACCGCACCCTCGACGGCTGGATCCGGCGCGCGGAGGCGGCCACCTGCATCGCGCTCCGCCGCGAGATCGACGGCGGCCGCGATGCGCAGATGCGTGCGCGCCGGGAGCTGGAGTTCCGGCTGCCCGCCGAGGTGGCCGACCTCGTCGTGTCGGCCTTCTTCGCCGCGCGCCGGGTGGCCGGGAGGCACCTCGCGCCCGGGGAGTGCCTCAGGGCGATATCCCGCCACTTCGTGGAGATCTGGCGGGAGACCTCGCGGACGACGCGGGCACGGAAGATCCTCGCCCGGGACCGGGGGCTCTGCCAGGTCCCGGGGTGCAGCCGGGCGGCCGTCCACGCGCACCACGTGCAGTTCCGGTCGCTCGGAGGCGGCGACGAGCCGGAGAACCTCGTCGCCGCCTGCACCTTCCACCACCTCCACGGGGTTCACGCGGGCTACGTGAACGTCTCCGGCCAGGCGCCGGACCGGCTGCGCTGGCAGCTCGGCGTCCGCGCAGGGAGGGCCCCGCTGCTCGAAAATTGGACGGCGCACGCGCGGCCGGTAGCATCGGCGACGTCTTGATTCGCGTCGCGCTCCTCCTCCTCGCCAGCTTGCCCCCGCCCGCCACCGGGAGCCGGGCCGGTAGCGACCTCGCTGCCGGTCCGGCCCCCGGAGTCACTCGCGCCGTCGAGGTCGCCTCGGCGCGGGTCGGGACCCGGCACGAGGGCTGCGCCGCGCTCGTCCGGGAGGCGTACGGGCTCCCGGCGGGGACGAGCGTCCGGTCGCTCCTCTCCAGGGGAGCGCTGAAGAGGTCCCCCTCCCCCGGCGACCTCGTCTTCCTCGCCGATCGCCCGGGCGGCCCGGCCGAGCACGTCGGGATCGTCGCCTCGGTGAACGCCGAGGGGACGGCCCTCGTGATCCACGACACCGAGCGCGGGGTCGCCCGGATCCGGGTGAACGGCGCGCACCCGTGGAAGACGCGGTCGGAATCGGGACGGTCGCTGAACGACGTCCTCGTCGTCCCCGCGGGGAAGATCACCGCGGGACGGCTCCTCGTCGGCTACGCCTCGAGCCCCTGAACCTCACTGCCCCTCGAGCGGCGGCGGCTCCGGCGGCGGCTGCCGCTTCGGGCGCGGGGGCGGCTCCGCGGGCGGCGGCGGCTTCGTCTCGCTCTCCGGGGCCGCGGCCGGCTCCTGGACCGGTGGCGTCACCGGCGTGAGGACCTGTACCGGGAGCGCCTCCGCCCCGGCGTCCGG
>JBBIPT010000398.1:0-2059 GCA_037442705.1 Anaeromyxobacter sp. | reverse complement strand
CCGGCGCCGGCGCGGGGGGCGCGGCGGGGGCGCGCCCCGCGGCGGTGGCCGCCGCCTGGAGGACGGCCGCCTCGGCGAGGAACCCGGGCTGCACCTCGTAGGCCGCGTCGCCCAGGATGCAGGAGTCGTCCACCGGCTCGGCCCCCATCTCCCTGAGCTGCGCGACGCTCTTCACCTTGTGCACGAGGCCGTTCGGATCGGCCTCCTCCCCGAGGACCTTCATGAAGCGGACGGCGGGCTCCAGCGCGTAGCTCCGACCCTTCCCCTCCCCCGAGAGGAGGGTCATCACGTTGCCGACGAAGTCGATCTTCCCCTGCTCGGCCCAGGAGTCGAGCATCGCCTGGGATACGAAGAGCAGACCGCTCATTCCTTCTCCGCTGCCGTGCGCCCGCCCAGGCGTGCTCCCGCGGGTATCGTGGCCGACAGGCGGGGCGGGCCGATGGAAATTACCACGCGAACCGACCCCTTGCCAGGGTCGCGGCGCGCGGATAAGAGTTCCCGCCTCCCCCTCGCAAGGAGCGCACATGGCCTCGCCCGACCTCGTCATCCTCCAGGACGCGACCTTCGAGAAGGAGGTCCTGAAGAGCGACGTCCCCGTGCTCGTGGACTTCTGGGCCGTCTGGTGCGGCCCATGCAAGGCGATCGCCCCCGCCGTGGAGGAGCTCGCCAAGCAGTACAAGGGCAGGGTGAAGGTCGCGAAGATGGACGTGGACGAGCACCAGCAGGTGCCCCAGCAGTTCGGCATCCGATCGATCCCCACCCTGCTCGTCTTCAAGGGCGGACGGGTCGTGGACACGATCATCGGCGCCGTCCCGAAGTCGAAGATCGCGGAGAGCCTCGAGAGGGCGATCGGCTGAACGGCCCCCGTCAGTTCACGAACCGGCGCATCGAGACGTTCGCGAGGAGCCCGATCCCCGCGAGGATCACCACGACCGACGAGCCGCCGTAGCTCATGAGCGGGAGGGTCACCCCGACCACCGGGAGGAGCCCGATCACCATCCCGATGTTGATCGCGACGTGCCAGAAGAGCATTCCCGCGATCCCGGCCGCGAGGAAGGCGCCGAAGCGATCTCTCGCGTTCCCCGTCACGTCCACCGCGCTCGCGACGAGCGCGAAGTAGAGCCCGAGCAGGAGCAGGCACCCGAGGAAGCCCCGCTCCTCCGCCCAGACGGAGAAGATGAAGTCGGTGTGCTGCTCTGGGAGGAACGACAGGTTGTTCTGGGTCCCCTGTCCCCACCCCTTTCCGAGCCCCTGCCCCGAGCCGACCGCGATCATGGACTGGGTCGCGTGGTAGCCGGCCCCCCGCGTGTCGGCTCCCGGGTCGAGGAACGTCTCCACCCGCTTCTTCTGGTAGGGCTTCAGGTGCGGGTAGACGGCGAGCGCCCCGGCGATCCCGATCCCGGCGAGGAGCGCGAGGGTCTTCCAGCGCACCCGGGCGAAGAGGATCTGCGTCGCGCCGACCGAGACGACGACGAGGGCCGTCCCGAGGTCGGGCTGGCGCTGGACGAGCACGGCGGGGAGCAGGGTGAGCCCCATGGGGACGAGGAGGGCGAGGAGCCCGTAGCCTCCCTTCCGGCGGTCCGCGTCGCCGTGGAGCCAGTTCGCCACCACCAGGGCCACCGCGATCTTCGCGAGCTCCGAGGGCTGGAAGTTCACCGGCCCGAACGTGAGCCAGCGCTGCGCCCCCATGACGGTGCGCCCCTTCACGAGGACGAGGAGGAGGAGGACGATGACGAGCCCGTAGAAGATCCACGAGAACCGCTGGAACGTCCGCGTGTCCACGAGCATCGCGGCGAGGGCCACGGCGAGGCCGATGGCCATGAAGGCCGCCTGCGCCTTCCAGACCGGGGCGTGGGCGCTCCGCGAGGCGGAGGCGAGGTTCCAGATCCCGATCGCGCAGATCGAGAGGACGAGCACCGCGATGTGCGCGGGGAAGTGCGCGAAGGCGCGCCGCTGCGGCATCGCGGCGAGGGAGACGTCAGGCGCCACGATCCCCTCCCTGCCCGGGGGCGTTCCCGAGCCGCGCGTCGCCCGCCGGCCGCGGCCCGGCCGGCGGGGG
>JBBIPT010000397.1:0-2089 GCA_037442705.1 Anaeromyxobacter sp. | reverse complement strand
CCGTCCTGGGCGTCCCCGCCCAGGAGCCCGTCCTCGCCACCGAGCTCGCGGACGAGGCGGCCGGTGGCGCGGCGGGAGACGGCCTCACGCCCCGGGAGCTCGCGATCCTCCAGGCGCTCGAGCGGCTCGCAGGCGGCGGTCACGCGGAGCCGGAGATCGTGAAGCCCGCGCAGGCGATGGCCGCGCTCATCCGCCTCCTGATCCGCCTCGGCGTGATCACGGAGCGGGAGTTCCTCGACGAGCTGCAGGGGCGCTGACCGAGGGCGCTCAGTGCACCGCGCCCGGGACGACGAGGGCGAACGGCGCGATCCGCGCGTCGAACTCCGAGCCGTCGGCCCGCTCCATCCGGTAGCTGCCCTGCATCGAGCCGTGAGGGGTCGGGAGCACGCAGAAGCTCGTGTACTCGAACTCCTGGCCGGGCGCGATGCGGGGCTGGCGGCCCACGACGCCGTCCCCGGCGACCTCCTCCCGCGCGCCGTTCGCGTCGGTGATGATCCAGTGGCGGGAGACGAGCCGGGCGGGGCTCTCGCCCTCGTTCGCGATCCGGACCGTGTAGGCGAAGAGCCAGCGCCGCCGGGTGGGCTCGGACCGCTCCGGCCGGAAGGCGCTCTCCACGGTGACGCGGATCCCGTCGGTCACGGCGGTGGACACGGGGCCCCTCTTAACGGGGCTCCGCCCGCCGCGCACGGCGCCGCCGCGTGCCCTGCTAGGATCCGCCCATGGAAGAGAAGCTCGCGCGGATCCTCGAGGAGGTCCGGGGGCGGGACGGGCGGGTCGCCGTCCTCACCGGGGCCGGCATCTCGGCCGAGAGCGGCATCCCCACCTTCCGCGGCGAGGAGGGCTACTGGGTCGTCGGCTCCCGGAACTACATGCCGCAGGAGATGGCGACGCACGAGATGTTCGAGGAGGCGCCGGACGAGGTCTGGCGCTGGTACCTCCACCGGTTCGGCGTCTGCAAGGACGCGAGGCCCAACGCGGGCCACGGCGCGCTCGTGGCGCTCGAGCGGGCGCTCGGGGACCGCTTCACCCTCGTCACGCAGAACATCGACGGCCTCCACCGGCGCGCCGGCTCCGAGCGGGTCCTCTGCATCCACGGCGACGCCGCCTACGTCCGCTGCGCCGCCGGGTGCGGCCTCGGCGTCGCGGCTCTCCCGCCCCTCGTGCCGCGGGGGGACGGCCCGCTCACCGACGCGGAGCGGAGCGCGCTCCGGTGCCCGCGCTGCGGAGGCTGGCTCCGCCCGCACGTCCTCTGGTTCGACGAGTACTACGACGAGGAGTACTACCGGATGGAGTCGGCCCTGCGCGCCGCGGGCGAGGCCGACCTCCTCCTCGTCGTCGGCACGAGCGGGGCGACGAACCTCCCCATGCAGATCGGCCGCCTCGTCTTCCACAACGGCGCGGCGATGGTGGACGTGAACCCCGAGGAGAACCCCTTCGCCGAGCTCGCCGGCCGATCCCCCCGCGGCTTCTTCGCCCGCGGGAGCGCCTGCGAGCGGCTGCCGGAGATCGTGCGGGCGCTCGGGGGCCGATCGTGACGGCCGTGCCCGCCCCGATCGATCCGCGGCCGTTCGCGGCTCCCCCGAGCCCGTCGGGGGGTTGGCACGAGCGGACTGCAGTCAGCCGTTCGCCCTGAGCCTGTCGAAGGGCGGACGTCCGGTCTCGACCCGGCCGGGAACGCTCACCGCCCCTCGAGGGCGATCTCCACGGAGCGGATCTCGCCGGACGCGACCCGGAGCTCGGCGCGGCCGCGCCGGCCGTCGTCCGTCCGGACGTCGAGGCGGAGCGGCTCGGCCGGCAGGTCCGGGATCTCGAACCGGTCGCCCGAGAACCGGTGGACGTCCACGGTTCGCCAGCCGGACGCGGCCGGCTGGGAGGCGACCTCCACGGTGAGCCCGGTGACGCCCCGCCCGCGGGCGCGGACCACGCCCCGGATCGCGCCGCCGGGGGCGAGGTGGACGGGGATCGTGCCGGCCGCGGGGACCTCCACCGTGGCCTCGCCGCGCCGCCCGCCGTTCCGGGCACGGATCGTCGCGGTGCGGCCGGCGAGCCCCATCGCCTCCCCGAGGAAGACGCGCCCGTCCTCGCCCGC
>JBBIPT010000396.1:0-2091 GCA_037442705.1 Anaeromyxobacter sp. | reverse complement strand
CCCGGCCGCTCGCCGCGGAGCGCCGACCGGGCCACCGCGGCGTCGGCGACCACGGAGAGCGCGGCGGGCACCGCGACGGCGAGAGTGAGGGCGGCGGCCACCGCGGCGGCGAGGAGCGGGGAGCCACCCCCGGCGGTCGCGTGGACCGTGATCCGGATCGCCGCGAGGACGATCGTCCAGGAGAAGACCCCCCCGCCCACCTCGGCGACGAGGGCGAGCGGCGCCGTCGCGAGCACCCGCGGGAAGCTCCAGGCGAGCCCGGCCGCGAAGCGCGGCCCCCGCGCGGCGCCGGAGAGCGCGCCGCCGAGGGTGGGCATCGCCCCGGCCACCCAGGCGACCCGCAGGGCTGCCGCGAGGAGCGCCCCGGACGCCCAGAGGCCGAGGAGCAGCGCGACCGCCCGCGGCGACGAGACGGCGCCGAGCGCCCCCTCCGCCAGCGCGCCAGGGTCGAAAGGCCGGGAGCGGGCCCCCTGGAGCGAGCCCCGGACGGCGAGGATCCACAGGACGGCGATGGCCGGGACCGTCGCGAAGCGCCGCGCTCCGGCCACGACGATCCCCGGCGCGAGGAGCCAGGCCTCCCGCAAGACGGCCCGGAATCCGAGGCCCACGGCCTCGCCGAGGGACGGCATCGACATCGCGCCGCAAGGTACCGGCGCGGCCGCGTTCTTGCCTTCTGAACGCCGTGACAGTATACTTCCGTTCAGGAGGCGAGACCATGACCGGACTCACCGACCGTCAGCTCGAGGTGCTTCGCTTCATCGCCCGGCAGATCGAGGAGGCCGGCTACCCGCCGACCATCCGGGAGATCGGCGAGGCGCTCGACATCCGCTCCACGAACGGAGTGAACGACCACCTGAAGGCCCTGGAGCGCAAGGGGTACCTCGCCCGCGATCCCGTGAAGTCCCGGGCCCTCATCCCCACCTCCGCGGCCCGCGAGGCCCTAGGCGGGAAGGCGGCGGCGAACGTCGTCCCCTTCTCGAAGGCCGCCCCGCGCCCCTCCGGGAGGCTCGTCGAGATCCCCATCGTCGGCCGCGTGGCCGCCGGCCAGCCCGTCCTCGCGCAGGAGCGGATCGAGGACACCGTCCAGGTGGACTCGTTCCTGCTCGGCACGACGAAGAAGGTCTACGGGCTCCGGGTCCAGGGGGATTCGATGATCGGGGACGGCATCCTCCCCGGGGACTACGTCTTCGTGAAGAAGCAGCTCACCGCCCACGACGGGGAGATCGTCGTCGCGATGATCGACGAGGAGGCGACGGTGAAGCGGATCTACTTCGAGGGGGACCGGGTCCGATTCCAGCCCTCGAACCCCCGCATGGCCCCGATCTACGTCCGGGAGTCCGACTACCGGAGCACGATGATCCTGGGCGTGGTGGTCGGCGTATACCGCAAGCTCGCATGAACCTTCGAGACGAGCCCGCCGAAGCGGGATCCCGTTCGCCCTGAGCCTGTCGAAGGGCGAGCGGATCGAGGGGGGACCTCGGTCCGCTAGCGCGTCTTCGCCTGGCGGACGTAACGGTCGAGGTCCTCGCGGTCGATGAGCGAGAGGATCTCGATCGTGTTCTGCCGGTCTCCCCGCCGGTAGAGGAGCCGCACGTCGGTCGCGACCCGCACCCGGTAGTAGCCCGGCAGCCCTTCGAGCGGGAGGGCCCGGAGCGAGGGGTGGCGGTGATCGAGGGCGAGGAGGTTCGCCTGCTTGAAGGCGGCGCGCTGGATGCGCCGGTCCCACCCCTCGAGCGAGTCGTAGAACTCCTTCGTGTAGACCGGCATGAGCCAGGTGGCCGGGTCCTCCCCGATGCCGCCGCCCGCGCCCTCCTCCGCCGTCGCGGCGGGCCGCTCCTCCTCCGGGCGAGCGCGCGCCTCCGCGAGCGCGAGGGCCGACGCCAGCTCCTCCTCCCGCTCCGCCCGCCGGGCGAGCTTCCCCTCGAGCGCGGCCGCCTTCCCCTCGAGGTCCTTCACCACCGAGCGGAGCCGGTGCGCCTCCGCTGCGGCGTCCGTGGCCTGGACCTGCGAGAGGGCCGCCTCCGCCCGCTCGCGCGCCCGCTGCGCCGCCTCCGCCGTCTCCCGGGCGCGGGCCGCCTCGTCCACCGCCTG
>JBBIPT010000395.1:0-2094 GCA_037442705.1 Anaeromyxobacter sp. | reverse complement strand
GGGGCCCCGTCGGCGGGCGCGGTGCCGAGCGAAGTCTGGATCAACAAGCCGCAGCAGGCCTCACCCACAGAGGAGGCGCGTCAGTAATCTCGGCAGCACGCTGTCTCATTCATGTTGACAGGTTCCGGCAGCTGGCGGTGGCGGCCGTGCTCGGAACCGGCGGCGCCCTGCTGCCGGAGGGCATCGTCACACCGCGGAGCCGAACCGCCGCGCCACCCAAGGTCGTCGCGGAGGCCGTGAACGCGCCCGCGACGGTCGCAAGGCCGGTCGAGCTGCCAGGTGCTGGCGCCCCGCGGGCCGGCCCACGGTTCAAGCTGGGCGAGGTGATGCCGGACGGGCGGGTGGCCGGAGCCGGGCCGGGGGCGGCGGCCGCATTCGATGCCACCGGGGCGCGGACCTGGAACGAGTTCCAGGCAGCGACGCGGGGGGTATTCCGATCCCGGAGTACAGGGGCCTTCCTGGGGCGACGTTCGAAGTCGATGTCGCGGCACTCCAGCGGCTGGGGATCCCGGTTCCGCCTCCGCGGCAGACGACGCGGATGTTCGGCATGCCTGGTGGCGGGCAGGAAGTTGTCGTGCCGTTCGCAATCCCTCCCGAAGCCTTGAGAAGAGTGCGATGAACGCCGACGCCTTGGTAACCATCCTCGAGGGTGAACTGCGTGGGTTCCCGGGTCGGGCTCCGGCGGAAGACCTCTATCGCCACATGCTCGCCGTGGCCACGGGGACGGCCACGACGGACCGGCCGGCGCTGGTCGGGGCACTCCGCGAGTGGATCGGACTACATACGGAGCCCCGAACCATGATCGCTCTCCACCTAGCCCGAGAACTTCGGCTCGTGGAACTTCGCGGAGACGTCGAGCAACTTCGAGCGGACGTTAGCGGGGGGAAGGCCCTCTTGCCCTACTACGTCAGGTGGGTGGACGAGGCGCTCCATGCACTGTCCCGGCCGTAGTCTGACGATTCGGGACCCCGCGGGACCTAGAGTTCGGGAAGGTCCTCTCCTGACCTACGTCCACGACGGGAACGGGAACGTGGACCTCGTGACGGAGCGGAAGAAGGCCTCGGCCCGCGCGATCCGGCACGGTTCAGGCGTTGCGCAAGAAGGTGTGCGACCTCGGCGATCAGAGGGCGCGCGGAACGCCGAAGTGACGACGCGGGCGGTGCTACGAGACCAGTGCCTCGATCGCGATTTCATCCTCGAATCGCGCGAAGTCGGCCAGGTTGAACGTCGCGAGCCGCTTCAGCCCGTTCGCCCGCATCGTCGCGACGACGTTCGCGTCGTGGGCCTGCTTCCCTTTGACGCCGTGACGTCGGATGAGCTCGAGCAGTTCGATGAGGACGGCCTCGTTCTCCTCGAAGACCACGCACGCGGAGAGCCACGTGCCCAGGGCGGCGAGCGCCTCGTCGGTGGTGAAGGCGCGGCCCTCCACCGGCTGCCGCGTGAGCACGACGAGGAACTCGCGACAGATCTGCCCGCTGATGCACGCGGGCGCGCCGTCGGCCGCCAGCCGAGCGAGGTAGGCAGAGGCCACGCCGTGGCTCGGGTGCGCGCTCACCGAAGCGGCGACGAGGACGTTCGTGTCGATGAAAACAGGGTCAGCGGCCATCGTCGCCGTAGAGGTCTTCGCGGCGGAGATCCCCGCCGATCCAGCGCGTCCCGCCGCTCAGAACGAGCGGAGTGAACCCCTTCGGCAACGGTCGCAGCCGCGCGCGAGAGGCGTCTGCGATGACCCGCGCGCGTTCCTCGGGGGAGAGCGCGGCGAGCTCTTGAGCTAGGCGGCGGAGATCGCGTGGGTCACGAGCCACGACTGAATCCTAGCACCCAGGCCAGACTCACGCACGAGGAGCAACGGCTGGATGCTGACCGTTCCTGCATGTGCCCCACCTGTGCCCGGAGCGCCGGGATAAACCGGCAAGAAGGAGAGGATGAAAGAGCCTCACATCGAAGGGCCAGCGACCCACGATGATCCCGAGTCATGCGGCGGCGCTCGAGAGGGCGCAGCCGAAGCGTTGACAGGGGCACCTGCGGGCAGGGTATCGAGCCGCGAAATCAGGTCTTCCGGGATGCCGACGTCGTCCAGAGAGGCGGAAGGCG
>JBBIPT010000394.1:0-2098 GCA_037442705.1 Anaeromyxobacter sp. | reverse complement strand
CGGAGGCGAACGGATCGCCCTGCGCCGGGGCCGCGAAGGGGTCGTGCGAGGTGGCCGCGTCGAAGGGGTCGGCGGGGGCCGCCCCGGCGCCGCCGGCGAACGGATCGGGCGCCGGCGCGCCGCCGAACGGGTCGGCGGAAGCCGCCCCGGCGAACGGATCGGCGGAGCCCGGGCCGCCGAAGGGATCGGGGGAGGGCGCGCCGCCGAACGGATCGGCCGCGGCCGCGCCCGGGGCGCCGGCGAAGGGATCGGCCTCCGGCGAGCGGCCCGGCGCCGGCTGCGCCGCGCCGGCGCGGACCGGGTTCGAGGCGAAGGGGTTGTCCGCGGTGGAGGCGCGAAAAGGGTCGGGGGCCGCGCCCGGGGCCTTCGCGCCTGCGCCCTGGGCCTCGGCCGGCATCGACCCGAGATCGGGGTGGACGAGGAAGACGTTCTGGCAGCGGGAGCAGCGGACCTTCGCGCCGCGCGGACCGATCTTGTCGTCCGCGACGCGGAACTTCGCCTGGCATCTCGTGCAGATGACGATCATTCGTCCCCGCGGACAGCCGAGACTACACCGCGAGCCCGCTTGACACCAAGCGCCAAAGACAAAACAATGCCCGCAATTGCGCGCACTTACTCACCTGGACGGCCCACGATGAACGAAGAACGCTCCCCCTCCGAGACCGAGGCGCCCGCGCGCGAGCCCAAGGTCATCAAGCGCTACACGAACCGCAAGCTCTACGACACCGTGGAGTCGCGCTACGTCACCCTCGACGAGATCGCCGAGATGATCAAGGCGGGCGGCGAGGTGAAGGTCATCGACAACCGGACGAAGGAGGACCTCACCTCCGTCACCCTCGCCCAGATCATCTTCGAGGAGGAGAAGAAGACCTCGAAGATGAGCCTCGACACGCTGCGCCACCTCATCCGGCACGGCGGCGAGGTGGCCCAGCGGTTCGTCGAGGGGAAGCAGGCGGAGCTCCGCGGGCGGGTCGACGCGGTCCGGGCCGCGGCCGAGCAGCGGGTGCAGAGCTTCCTCCGCACGGGCCAGGCCACGGGCGACCGCGCGAAGGAGCTCGTCCAGGCCTCGCAGGAGGCCGTGGCCGCACTCCAGCGGCGCGTGGACGAGCGCGTCCGGTCGGCCGTCGAGGGGATGTCGAGCCTCACCGACGTGAAGCGGTCGCTCGAGGACGTCTCGCAGCGGATCGCGGAGCTCGAGAAGCGGCTCGACGAGATCTCGAAGGAGTAGGCGGCTCCGTCAAGCGGCCCGGGTGGCGGGGACGCGCGTCCGGAGCTCCTCCGCGATCGCCGCGAGCTGCCTGGCCGCGGCCGACCGCGGCGCCCACTCGAAGACCGTCCGGCCGTGGCTCTGGGCCTCGTCCACCTTCACCGACCAGGCGAGCGCCGTCCGGGAGAGCTCCCGCGGGAACCGCTCCCGCAGCTTCCCCAGGATCTCGTCCGCGAGCCGGGTCTTCCGGTGGAGCGCCGGGACGACGAGCGCGAGCTCGGGGGCCGCCCCGCGCGCGGCCCGCAGCCGGGCGATGGACTCCAGGATCTCCGCGCACCCGTCGAGCGCGAGGTAGGTGAGCGCCACCGGGACGACGACCTCGCGCGCGGCGGCGAGGACGTTGTCCGTCACGAGGGAGCGCGAGGGGGGCGCGTCGAGGAGCGCGGCGTCGTAGCGCGCCTCGCCGAGCTCGTCGAGCCGGCGGCGGAGCCGCTCCTCCCGCCCGGGGGCCGCCGCGGCCGCGACCGGGAAGGCGGCGAGGTCCTTGTTCGCCGGCAGGAGGTCGAGCCCCGGCACCGCCGTCCCCAGGACGACGTCGTCGAAGCGGAGGGAGGGGTCGAGGAGCCAGTCGTGGATCGTGGGGGCGACGCGGCGGACGTCCACCCCGAGCGACTTGCCCGCGTGCCCCTGGGTGTCGAGGTCCGCGACGAGGACGCGGAGGCCGCGGGACGCGAGGTGCGCGGCCACGTTCACGCAGAGCGTGGTCTTGCAGGTGCCGCCCTTCTCGTTGATGAAGGCGATCCGGCGCATGGGGAGCTCACGCGCCGCCGCCCCCCTCGGGCGGCGCGCCCTCCGGGTCGCGGCGCCGCCCGGGCCCGCGCCGCGGCTCCG
>JBBIPT010000393.1:0-2101 GCA_037442705.1 Anaeromyxobacter sp. | reverse complement strand
AGAACCCGGCGAGCCGGTCCCAGCCCTCCGGGCGGTCGGGGAGCTCCCCCGCCGCGACGCGGAACTCCGCCTCGGCCTCGTGGACCCGCCCGGCCGCCTCGTACCGCTCGCCGAGCCGCACGCGGACGAGGACGTCGCCGGGCCGCCTCGACCGGACCCGCTCGAGTTCCTGCACGAGTTCCTCCCCGCGCCCGAGCCGCTCGAGGGCGAGGGCACGCCGCAGGCGCACCTCCGGGTCGTCGCTCCAGGCGAGGGCGCGGCCGTAGGCCGCGGCCGCCTCCGCGTCGTCCCCGCGGACCTCGGCGAGCCGGGCGCCGAGGAGGTGATGGCGTCCGTCCCGGGAGCGGGCCCCGGCGAGGAGCGCGCCGATCCGGTCCGGCTCCCGCCCGTCGAGGAGGAGGAGGTCGGCGAGCTCGATCCGGATCGCGTCGGCGTCCGGGTGGAGGCGGAGCCCCTCCTCGAGCCGCGCCCGCGCGGCAGGCAGGTCGCCGCCGAGCCGGTGGACCCGGGCGTCCCCCGCGAACTCGTCCGCCGACGGGACGCGGGGCGGCGCGGGCGGAGGCGCCTTCACCGCCGGGGTCGAGCAGGCGGCGAGGGCGAGGGCTCCGGCGAGGAGGAAGCGCGGGGCGATCATCGGCCGGCATGATAACGCGGGCCGCCCGGGGATCTTCCCCGCGTCGCGGCGACCCGCGCCTACATCCCCGGCAGGCGCGGGACGAGCCGCTGCTTCGAGAGCCGGTAGTAGGCGCCCCAGGCCTTCTTCATCCAGTGGCCCACGACGGGGAGCGGGATCATCCGCGCCCGCGCGTCGGTCCGGTGCACCCAGGCGGCGCCGTTCCCCGTGTCCATGAGGCAGAGGATGTCGACGTGCTCGCCGTACCCCTTCCGCTCCGGACGCCCCTCCTCCATCGCCGCCGCGTTCTCCGCGGCGACGCGCGCCATGACCTCCGCGACGTGCCCCTGCTTCGCCCGCCACTCCGGCCCCTGGAGGGCGGCCGCGTCCCCCACCGCCCAGACGCCCGGGAAGCCGGGGACCGCGCAGCCGTCGTCGATCGCGACGAACCCGGCCTCGTTCCGCGGCAGGTCCGATGCCTTCACCGCCGGGTGACCGTCGCCGGCGGCGATGAACATGACGAGGTCGGCGTCGAGCCGGGAGCCGTCCTCGAACAGGACGCCCGCCGGATCGAAGGAGGAGATCTTCTTCCCGAAGCGCATCCCGATGCCGAGCCGCCCGAGCATCGTCTGGATCGCCCCGACCGCCTTCTCCCCCATCCGCGCGCCCGGGCTCGCCATCGGCGCGAAGAAGACGAGCTCGAAGCGGTCGCGGAGCCCGCGGCGGCGCAGGAGGGTGTCCACGTTGAACACGAGCTCGAAGGCCGGGCCACCCCGCACCGCGGACGGGTCCTTCGGGTTCCCCCCGAAGCCCATCGCGATCCGGCCCGCGCCCTTCGCGAGGAGGGCGTCGAGGTCCTCCTTGAGGCGCACGGTGGCCTCGGGGGCCCCGCAGATCGTCCGGGTGTGCTCGGCCCCCTTCGGCGCGAGCTTTCCGCCGCCCATCGCCACGACGAGGTGGTCGGCCCGCAGGGTCTCTCCGTCCACGACCGCCGCCCGGGCGGCGCCGTCGATCCGATCGACGTTCCCGAGCTGGAACCGGAAGCCGTGGCGCCGGGCGACCGCCGCGAGGTCGAGGCAGACGTCGTCGAACCGCCGCTCGCCGGTCGCGATCCAGATCGACGTCGGGTACATGAAGAGGTAGGGGCGCTTCGAGACGAGGGTCACCGCGAAGCCGCGCCTGCGGAGCTGGATGGCGCTCTCGAGGCCGCCGAAGCCGCCGCCGAGGACGAGGGCCGTCTTGGCCATGGGGGGATGGGGCTCCTTTCGGCCCGGACGCGGGCCCGACGGTGAGAGCCGTCCGCGCCGGGAAGGGGTCGCGCCCCGCTGGCGGGCGGGGCCCGGAAGCGGTACACCGGCGCCGCATGGCGAACCGGACCGAGCGCGAGCTGGGCTGGCCCGAGATCCTGGGGGCGCTCGCGGGGCGCTGCCGCCTGCCCGCGGGGCGCGCCCGGGCCCTCGCCCTGCCCTTCCTCCCCGAAGCCGCCGG
>JBBIPT010000392.1:0-2109 GCA_037442705.1 Anaeromyxobacter sp. | reverse complement strand
CCTCCGCGCGGCCCCGGACGCGGCCGCGCTTCGTCATGTCCCGGACGACGTCCTCGATCGCCTTCGCCTGGTCGGGGGTCTCCTCCCAGGGGAACTCCGCCTCGAACTCGCGGTAGGTCTCCTCCGGCTCGGGGTAGGCGAAGCCGGGGTGGGCGGCCCGGGCCGCGTAGACGTCGAGGAGCTCGGCCGCCATCTTGAGGAGCTGCTCCTTCACCCGCGCCTTGCGGAGCGCGAACGAGGTGCCGCCGAGCCGGTCGAGCCGGACCGACTCGGGGGAGCCGCCGGTGAACTTCTGGACCTGGCGGAGCTTCGCGACGGGGAGGTAGAGCCGGTCGGCTCCCTCGTAGGCGAGGACGAGGAAGTCCCCCTCCACCCCGCGGATCTGCATCTTCGTGAGGCCGAGGTAGCGGGCGATCCCGTGCTCCACGTGGACGACGAGGTCCCCCTCCTCGAGCTCGCGGAAGGCGGCGGCGAACGCGTTCTCCTCCCGGGCCCGGCGCACCTTCCGCCGGACGCGCGGGCCGAAGATCTCCTCGTCCGAGACGACGGCGAGCTTCGCCTCTCCGCAGAGGAAGCCGCCCGAGATCTCGCCCCGGAAGACGTGGGCGTGGACCGCCGGGTCGAAGATCGCGTCCGCCGTCCCCGGGGGGCCCACGTGGGCGCGGACCTGCTGCCGCCGGTCCTCGAGGAGCCGCCGGAGCCGGTCGGCGGTGGAGGGCGAGCCGCACGAGACGACCGCCGCGATCCCGCGCCGGCGCCACTCCTCGAGCCGCCGCAGGAGCGGGGTGAGCGGCCCCTCGTCGCCGTGGGCCGCCTCGATCTCCGCCCGGAGCCCGCCCGTCTCCTCGAGCGAGAACCGGACGGGTGCATCCTTCCCGAGCCAGGCGCCGTGCCGGCGGACGACGGGGCGCTCCGCGAGGCGGGCGAGCGCCTCCGCGGCGCCGAGGAAGTGGGCCTCCGGGGGAAGGGTGAGATCCTCCCGCCGGAGCGCGGCCTCGTGCTCTCGCCGGAGCTCCGCCTCGAGGCCGGCGAGCGCCTCCTCCACCTCGGCGGCGCCGTCGATCCAGGCGATCGCCCCCGGGGGCAGGTAGTCGAGGAGCGTGCCGAGGCCGCCCGGGTGGAAGCCGGGGAGGAGGGCCTCCATCCCGAAGAAGGGGGTCCCCTCCTCCACGGCGTCGAGCACCTCGCGGACGCGGGAGGTGGGCCGGTTCACCCGCTCCGCCGCCTCGCGGATCGCAGCCTTCGCCGCCTCCTTCCCCTCGGGGGTGAGGAGCGCCTCGCGGGCCGGGCAGAGGAGCACCTCGCCCGCGCCGGCGAGGCTCCGCTGGGTCTGCGGGTCGAACGTGCGGCAGCTCTCGATCTCGTCCCCGAAGAACTCGAGCCGGACCGGGGCCGGATCGGCGGGGCTCCAGAGGTCCACGATCCCGCCGCGGACCGCGAAGGTCCCCGGATCCTCCACGAGCGGGACGCGGGCGAGGCCGAGGAGCGCGAGCTTGCGGGCGAGCGCCTCCCGGTCCACCGTGACCCCCGGGCCGACGAGGTCCGATCCCTCCTCGAAGATCCGGCGTGGCACGACCCGCCGGGCGAGCCCGCGCGCGGAGACGGCGACGACCTTCACCTCGCCCGGGGAGAGGTGGAGGCGCGCGAGCGCCCCGAGCCGCTCGAGCTCGACGGCCCGGTCCGGCGAGAGGTCGTCGTAGGGGAGGACCGCGTCGGCGGGGATCCGGACGACCGCCTCCTCCCCGAGGAAGAAGGCGGCGTCCCGGGCGAGCGCGTCCGCCCCGTCCTCGTCGGGGGCGACGGCGAGGACCGCGCGGGCTCGCCCCTCCCCGGCGAGGAGGAGGTCGCGCAGGAGCGCGCCGCGCGCCGCCCCCGCGAGCCCGGTCACATCGGCCGCGCCGGTCCGGGCGAGCGCCTCCCTCACCCGGAGGGCGGAAGGGCCCATCGTCGTCGCGGCGGCGGTCGTCATGGGAAGCGGCGGGGGCGCCTCTTATAGCCATCCCTCTCAAGGTCACCGGACCCGTCCGTCGCGTAGGACCCTGGCCGTCGAGACATGGCGCTGGACCTTGGCCCTGGGCGCGTAGCCCTTCTTGAGCTTGCGTTTTGGCG
>JBBIPT010000391.1:0-2130 GCA_037442705.1 Anaeromyxobacter sp. | reverse complement strand
GGGCGGCGGCGGGCCGGGCCGCCGGACCCGCTCGTCCGCTTCCGCGCGCTGAAGCTCGGCCCTGGCGACGGCGACGGGGAGGCCGGCCCGTGAACCGCCCGGTCTCCCCGCGCCGTCCCCCGGCGCCCGACCAGGCGGAGCGCGACGCCGCCATCGGCGCACGCGGGGTGAACGTCCTCGTCGACGCCGGCGCGGGGACGGGGAAGACGACGATCCTCGTGGACCGGCTCGTCGAGCTCGTCGCTCCCTCCGACGACGCGGCGGCCCCCCTCGACCTCGGCCGGGTCGCGGCGATCACCTTCACCCGGAAGGCGGCGGGCGAGCTGAAGCTCCGGATCCGCCAGGCCCTCCTCGAGCGGCTCGCGGGCCCGGGCCTCTCCGGGGTCCGGCGGGACCGGCTCGCGAGGGCCCTCGCCGCGCTCGACACCGCGCCCGTCGGGACGATCCACTCCTTCGCCGACCGGCTCCTCCGGCTCCGGCCGATGGAGGCCCGGCTCTCCCCCTCCTACGACATCGCCGAGGAGACGGCCGGCCTCCACCGCGAGACCTTCGACCGCCTCCTCCACGCGGTGGAGACGGGGACGCTCGCCGGCGAGGTCGCGGGGCTCGTCCCGCCCGAGGAGGCCAGGCGGGCGGAGGCGGCCTTCGCCGACGCGCTCGACGCCGGGATCCGGGCGGAGCGGCGGGTCCACGCCTGGGGCGAGGAGCCGGGGCTCGACCGGCTCGTGGAGCGGCTCGTGGAGACGCGCGACGTCCCGCCCGTCGTCCCGCCCCCGGAGGCGCCGGACTTCGCCCGGGCGGCCGCGCTCGTCCAGGAGCTCCGGGGCTTCCTCCGGAGGGCGGCGGGGGACACGAAGGGGGTGCGGATCCTCCGGTCCGCGGCGGAGCGGCTCGACGAGGCGGTCGCGACGAAGGACCCGAAAGCCGTCCTCCGGGAGCTCCTCCGCATCGGCGAACCGGATCTGCAGAAGAAGAGGGACTTCGACGGGGACGCGGGCGGGTGGGACGCCTACCAGGCCTGGCGGGGAGACGACCGGAAGCGGGGCAAGGTGCGGGAGGGCCCGATCCGCGGGGAGCTCCTCGCCCCGTTCGCGCGCGATCTCGCGCGCCGGCTCGTCGCCGCCGCCCCCGTCGCCGTGGCGATCCACGACCGGGTGAAGGCGCGCCGCCAGGTCGTCGACCAGGTCGACCTCCTCCTCCGGCTCCGCGACCTCCTCCGGCACGTCCCGGCCGTCCGCGCCGAGCTGCAGGCCCTCTTCGACCACGTCCTCGTCGACGAGTTCCAGGACACCGACCCGCTCCAGGCCGAGATCGTCCTCTTCCTCTGCGAGGACGGCACCTCCGCCCGGTCGCTCGAGGAGGTGCGGCTCGCCCCGGGCCGACTCACGGTGGTGGGAGACCCGAAGCAGTCCATCTACCGGTTCCGGCGCGCCGACATCTCCGTCTACGCGCGGGTGCGGGAGGTGGTCCGCGCCGGTCCGCACCTCGTCGCGCGCCTCGGCGCGAACTTCCGGAGCGATCCCTCGCTCCTCCGGTTCCTGAACGGGAGGTTCGACGAGCTCCTCGGCCCGCCCGCGGCGGGGAGCGAGCCCTTCGACCCCGTCCGGGGGACGGTCCGGAACGAGCCGCTCCTCGCGGGGCGGGAGCCGCGCGCGGGCTCGCAGCCCCCGGTGGAGCTCCTCCCGCTCCACGCGGGCGAGGCGAAGGCGGGGAAGCCCCTCTACCGCGCCCTCGAGGCGCGGGCGCTCGCCGCCTGGCTCCGGCGGCTCGTCGAGGTGGAGCGCCGGCCGATCCTCGATCCCACGACGAAGACGCTCCGGCCGGTCCGCTACGGCGACGTCGCCGTCCTCGCCTTCTCCACGGTCCAGCTCCCCCTCCTCTTCCCGGAGCTCGACCGGCTCGGGATCCCCTACGCCCCCCGCGGCGGGACCCTCTTCCTCGAGGACGCGCTCCACCGGCGGTTCCTCCTCGCGCTGCGCGCCCTCGCCGACCCGGACGACGGCGTCGCGAAGGCCGCCCTGCTGCGCGCCCCCTTCTTCGCGATCGACCTCGACGACCTCGCCCGCGAGCGCGCCGCCCGCGGAGACGCCGGGGCCCAGGACCACCCCGGCGTCGTCCGCGCCCGCGCGG
>JBBIPT010000390.1:0-2134 GCA_037442705.1 Anaeromyxobacter sp. | reverse complement strand
CCGGCCGAGGCGGCCGCGGAGCCGGACTCCCTCCCCCCGAGCTTCGAGGGGCGGGTCGTCTCGCGCACCACGGGAGACGGCGTCCCGGGCGCCGACCTCACCTTCTCCCGCGGCGGCGCGGCCGCGTCGGCGCGCGCGGGGCCGGGCGGCGCGTTCCGGTTCCTGCCGCCCGAGGAGGGGCGCTGGCTCCTCGCGGCGGTCACCGCCCCCGGCTTCCTGCCCTTCGCGCCGGAGTGGGGCCACAGCCCGGTGCAGCTCGATGCGCGGAAGGGGCGTCACGTCCGCGGGGTCGAGATCCACCTCGCGCCGGCCGAGGAGCTCCTCGGCCGCGTGGTGGACGGGGAGGGAGCGCCCGTCCCCGGCGCCGAGGTGCGGCTCCTCGGAGCGTCGGGCGAGGCGGCGCTCGTCTCCATCCCCGACCGGTTCGTCTCCGACGTTCGGGGCGAGTTCCGCTTCGCCGCGCCGCAGGGCTCGCTCGTGGTGGCCCGCAAGGCGGGCTTCGCTCCGGGCCGGGCGGAGGTCGACCTCCTCGCGATCGCGAACGGCCGCCTCACCGTCGAGATCGGCCCCGCGCACTCCCCGCTCGGCGCGCCGGGCCGGATCTCCGGCCGCGTCGTCGAGGATCCCGGAGGCGCGCCGGTCCCGGGGGCCCTCGTCGTCGCGCAGGCGGGGCGCGGGGCGCTCGCCGGCTTCCCCGCGGGCCAGACGACCTCCCTCTCCGACGGGACCTTCTCGCTCGAGGGGCTCGAGCCGGGACGGTACTGGCTCGCCGCGCGCGCGGAGGGCCGGGCGCCGGCCACCGCGGGCCGGATCGCCCCGGGCACGGCGGACGTCGTCCTCTCGCTCGGGACCGGAGGGCGCCTCCGTGGCTGCGTCCGCGACGCCTCGAGCGGCGCGCCGGTCGCCCCCTTCACGGTGCTCGTCTACGACCGGGGCCGGACGCTCTTCCGCTCGCTCCAGCGGAGCCGCTCCGTCGTGGACGCCTCCGGCTGCTTCGCCCTCGACGACCTCCGGCCCGGCCCCGCCGCCGTCGTGGTCTCCGCCCCGACCCACGCCCCCTCCGCGGAGGTCCCGGTGGAGATCGCGGGCGACCGGGAGGCGGTGGCCGACGTCGCCCTCCAGGCGGGCGGGAGGCTCACCGGGACCGTCCGGAGCCTCGGCACGGGGCGGCCCCTCGCCGGCGCGAGGCTCGCCGTGGAGGGCGCCCTCTCCGACGCGGCCTCCACCTTCCCCGTCCTCGCCGAGGCGACGACCGGGCCGGACGGGACCTTCGCCCTCTCCGGGTTGCCGCCCCGCTTCTCCGTGCTCGCCGCGGCGGCGGGCCACCACGCGCGGATCGCCGGCGGCATCGAGGTCCCGCCCGGCGGCGCGGCGGGGCCGATCGAGATCCTCCTGCGCCCGGCGGCGGAGGGGGAGGAGCCGCGCGTCGAGCTCGCCGGGATCGGGATCGGGGTCTCCCCCCACCGGGACGCGCTCTGGATCACGGCGGTGCAGGCCGGCGGCGGGGCCGCGGAGGTGGGGCTCGCCCGCGGCGACCTCGTCCTGAAGGTGGACGGCCGGCCCGTCGGGGAGATGGGGATGAGCGGCTCGGTGGACGCGATCCGCGGACCGGAGGGCACGAGCGTCCTCCTCGAGGTCCGGCGCGGCGAGTCCACGTTCGAGGTCCGGGTCCCCCGGCGGCTCGTCCGCGGGTGAGGAGTCCCGCCAGGGCCCCCCGGGGCCTTCTCGACTCCCCCGGGGCGTGCTAACGGAATTCCCTCATGACCCTCGACGAGACCCGCGTCGTCTCCTCCCAGCCCACCGGCCGCGTCGCGGCGGCGAAGGCCGCCCTCGTCGTCGTCCACTCCGCGGACAAGGACGAGGCCGGGAGGCGCTACCCCCTCGGCGAGGAGGACGCGACGCTCGGGCGCGACGACGGGAACACGGTCGTCATCGCCTCCGACCAGGCCTCTCGGCGCCACGCCCGGATCTTCGTCTCGGGGGGCGCGCACGTCCTCGTGGACCTCGAGTCCACGAACGGCACCTTCCTGAACTCGAAGCTCGTGAAGGAGCAGACCCTCCGTCACGGGGACGTGCTCCGGATCGCCTCCACCGTCCTGAAGTACGTCGTGGAGAGCTGAGGACCGTCTACATG
>JBBIPT010000389.1:0-2147 GCA_037442705.1 Anaeromyxobacter sp. | reverse complement strand
CACGACGCGAACGGGAACCGGACCCGGCAGCAGGAGCGGCGGACGGACCCCGTCTCGCAGCTCCTCGGTGCGGCGGAGGAGACGCGGTACGGGTACGACCCCCTGGACCGGCTCGTGGGGGTCGCCTACCCGGACTCTACGGCGGTGCTCTACCGGCTCGACCCGGTGGGGAACCGGACCGGGGAGCGGCGTGCGCCCGTCTCGAAGGTGCTCGCGCTCACGGTGGCGGCCTTCGCAGCGCTCGCGCCCGGGGACGCGCTCGCGGACGTCGTGTCCACGTACAACCGGGTGGACTGGCTCGTCGCCCAGGCGGACTCGAAGGCGCCGGGGGAGGAGGCGAGCTACGGGTACGACCTCGCGGGGAACCTCACCGCGAAGGTGAAGGGGACCGCGAGCCGGAGCTTCCGCTGGAGCTACCGGGACACGCTCACGGCGGTGCTCGACGGGGGAAGCCTCGTCGGCCGGTACGACTACGACCACGAGCTGCAGCGGGTGAAGCGGTGGGCGGGGTCGGAGTCGGTGGAGTACGTGCTCGACGAGCGGCACGTGCTGCAGGAGGCGGACGGCGGAGAGGCGGGCCACCCGAGCACGAGGCGGTACCACTACGGGGACGGGCCGCTCGCGGTGGAGGACGGTGCCGGGGCGCGGACGATCTCGACGGACGCGCTCGGGTCTCCGACGGACCTGACGGGCGCGGGGGCGACGGTCGCGTCGATGCGGAAGTACGACGCGTGGGGGCGGTACCGGAGCGACACGGCGCCCGGGCCCTCCGAGCCGAAGCTCGGGTACACCGGGCACCAGTACGACCCGGAGACCGGGCTCGTGTACGCGCGGGCGAGGTACTACGACCCGGACCTCGGGCGCTTCATCTCCCGGGACGGCTTCGAGGGATGGCTGGAGGACGCCCCCAGCCTGCACCGGTACGCGTACGCGCACGGGAACCCGCTCGCCTACGTGGACGAGGAGGGCGAGTCGGCGACGGTCCTCGGGACGGCGCTCGGGTTCGCGTGGGGGGTGGGCCAGGCGATCGGAGGGCTCGCGACCGGGAACGTCGAGGACGTGGGCGACTTCTTCGGGGTCATCGCCCAGAACACGGTGGGTGGGTTCGAGCTCGGGCTCTCGGCGGATCTCACCGCTATGAGCGGGGGACTCTCCGTCGCGGCAGGCTCGGGGGCGCTCGGGTTCGCGGGGTTCGACGCGCTGACGTTCGACGGCCGGCCGAAGACCGCGAGGGAGTTCGTGGTCAGCCAGGTGGTGGAGGGTGGGAAGGGGGCGGTCGCCGGGCCGGCGTTGGGGCTCCTCTTCAAGGGAGTCTCTGCGGGGGCGGCGGCGGCAGGGGAGACGACGGCGGGGAGATTCGTCGCGCGCAAGGCGACCGAGGCGCTCGGGAAGGCGGCGGAGACGAGGCTAGGCAGGGCGGTCACGGCCGTTGCGGCGGCGGTGCGGGACCGGGTGGTGTCCGCCGGGGCGCGGGCCTCGAATGCCGCGAGGGCGTTCGGCCGGGAAGCGGACGACCTCGCCGTGCAGGTGGGCGTTCCCGGGCTTCCGAGGCTCCAGGCAGCGGTCTCACCGCGGGTCGCGGCGGCGGAGGTCGTGGCCCAGCGAGAGGCGGCCGTGGCGGGCGCACCGCGGGCGGGGCCACGGTTCACGCCGGGCGAGGCGGCGCCGAGCGGACCGGTGGCGGTAGCTGGGCCGGGGGCAGCGATTCGGAGTGGGAGCGAGTTCGGCGCGCCCATCGCATCGGTCGAAGGTGCGGCGACTTCCCGGCTCGACCGAGCGATTTCGAGGAACTTCCAGGAGACGGACAGGGTCGTCCTATCCGAAGCCACTACGCTCACGAGGTTTCACGGAGGAGCCTCCACGCGAATTGGGCGCTGGATGACGGGGGAAACCTTCACCGGCCGTGTCGCGGTTCGTCGGCGCCTAGCGCTGCCACAGGAGTGGGGGAACCGGATCTCCAAGATTACAGAGGTGAGGCTCCCCAAGGGCACGGTCATCTGGCGAGGGCGAGCGTCCCCGCCGGAACCTGTCAACATGAATGAGACAGCGTGCTGCCGAGATTACTGACGCGCCTCCTCTGTGGGTGAGGCCTGCTGCGGCTTGTTGATCCAGACTTCGCTCGGCACCGCGCCCGCCGACGGGGCCCC
>JBBIPT010000388.1:0-2215 GCA_037442705.1 Anaeromyxobacter sp. | reverse complement strand
TGAACAGGGGCCCGTAGGCGGACTCGGCGTCCTTCGAGCCGGCGTAGCCGAACACCGCGTCGCCCGGAATCGCGAGCGGCGGGTGGACGTACGGATTCAGGTGGTGCTCGACGCCGAGCCGCGCGTGCGACTGGTTCGCGAGCGCCCGGAGACAGCTGCGCAGCCATCCGGCCGCGTCCCTCGCCACGCCCCCGAGCACGAGCATCTCGGCGGTGAGCGCGACCGTGACCTCGCGCAGGTCCCCCGGCCCGCCCCCGCGGAGGAGCTCCACGGTCTCCACGACCTCGAGGGCGTTCCCCACCGCGCGGCCGAGCGGCTCGTCCATCGCCGTGAGGAGGGCGCTCACCTTCTTCCCCATCCCGCGGCCGATGCCGGCGAGGGTGCGGGCGAGCCGCCGGGCGTCCTCGATCCGCTTCATGAACGCGCCCGAGCCGACCTTCACGTCGAGGACGAGGGCGTCGATCCCCTCCGCGAGCTTCTTCGACATGATCGACCCGGCGATGAGCGGGATCGACTCCACCGTGGCCGTGACGTCCCGGAGGGCGTAGAGCTTCCGATCGGCCGGGGCGAGCCGGGCGGTCTGGCCGGCGAGGCAGGCGCCGACCTCGCGGACGAGCGTCCGGAAGCGGTCCACGGGGACGTCCACGCGGAAGCCGGGGATCGACTCGAGCTTGTCGAGCGTCCCGCCGGTGTGGCCGAGCCCGCGCCCGGAGATCATCGGGACCTTCACGCCGCAGGCGGCGGCGAGCGGGGCGAGGGCGAGGGAGACCTTGTCACCGACCCCGCCGGTGGAGTGCTTGTCCACCTTCGCGCCGGGGATGCCGGAGAGGTCGAGGACGTCGCCGGAGTGGAGCATCGCCCGGGTGAGGGCCCCCACCTCCTCGTCGTCCATGCCCCGGAAGAAGACCGCCATGCAGAAGGCGGCCATCTGGTAGTCGGGCACGTCCCCGCGGGTGAACCCGTCCACGAGCGCGGCGATCTCCGCGGCGGGGATCGCCCTCCCCTCGCGCTTCGCGTGGATGAGCTCGTAGGCGCGCACCGTCCGCCCGAGTCTACGCAAGAAGGGCGCTACCAGAGGATGGATTCGACCATCTCGTCCACCATGTCGCCGAGCTTCTCGATCCCGTGCGACTTCGAGAGGAACCCGTCCGCGCCGGCCTGCTCGGCGATCCCCTCGAGCTCCTCGTCCGGCTTCGAGCTGAAGAGGATGATCGGGATCTTCTCGGTGTGGAAGTCCTGCTTCAGGACCCGGACGATGTCCTTCCCGGAGATGTCCGGCATCATGAGGTCGGTGAGGATGATCTCCGGCTGGAACTGGTCGAGCTGCGCCTGGAACTCGAGGAGGTTCGAGGCGATCGCCACGCGGTAGCCCCGCTCCTCCAGCACGGCCTTCTCCATCTCGAGGGTGATCGTCGAGTCGTCGAGGAGGAGGATGCGCTTCTTCTCGGCCATTCGGTCACCTACAGGGCGGCGAGCGCGTACTCCGCGGCGCGGGCGAACGCGGCCCCGTCCTCGGGGATGTCGGGATAGTACCCCAGGAACGCCTGGCGCTTCCCGTCCGGCCGCCGCTTGAAGGCCTCGAGGGCGTTCCGGTAGGCGAGCCGGGCCCGGTCCGGGTCCCGCTGCGCCTCCCGGCAGCGGCCGAGGTAGTAGTGCGCGAGCGTGAGATCCGGGTCGAGGAAGAGCGCCCGGGAGAGCTCCAGCGCCGCCCCCTCCGCGTCCTTCTGCGCGAGGAGGTGGATGCCGTAGAAGAGGTGCGCCTCCGCGCTGAGGGGCTCCACCTGGAGCGCCGCGAGGTAGCTGTCCCTCGCCCGGTCCGGCTGGCGCAGGATCCCGTAGAGGTTCGCGAGGGTGAGCCGCACCGCGAGGTCCTCGCCCCGGAGCTCGAGGAGCCGCTCGAGGAGCTCCCGCGCCGCGCCGAAGCGCCCCTCCGCGAAGAGGGCGATGGCCCCGTCCAGGTCGCTGGCGATCAGCCCGTCCGCCAGGAGGGGGCGGACCCAGGGCTCGGCGCCGGCGGGGGTGCGGACCAGGGCGAGGGCCAGGCCCTCCACCCGGGAGCGGATCTCCTTGGGCAGCTCCTCCAGCCGGCTGGCCAGCCGGGCCTGGGCCGCGGCCGCCCAGGCCCCCTCCGCGTCGGGGGTGGGGCCGACCAGGGTGGCCCGGCCCTCGCCGCTGCGGAAGAGGTGGGCCAGGGCCTCCTGGGCCTCGGCCCAGG
>JBBIPT010000387.1:0-2228 GCA_037442705.1 Anaeromyxobacter sp. | reverse complement strand
CGCCCTTCTACAGGCTCGGGGCGACCGGCTGAATGCCAAGACCGTTCGGCCCCGCGGCGGGCTCGGGGCGAGCCGCGACGGTCGCCCTTCTACAGGCTCAGGGCGACCGGCTGAATGCCAGGACCGTTCGGCCCCGCGGCGGGCTCGGGGCGAGCCGCGGCGTTCGCCCTTCGACAAGCTCGGGGCGACCGGCTGAATGCCAGACCGTTCGGCCCCGCGACAGGCTCGGGGCGAGCCGCGGCGTTCGCCCTTCGACAGGCTCGGGGCGACCGGCTGAAATGCGGGATCGTCCGTTGCGGCCCGACCCGCTTTACTCCGTCGCGCGCCATTGAATATGGTGTCGGGCCCCGCGGGGGCGGGCAGGGACGACACGGGGAAGCGAGGCGACGCGATGGCCGACGAGAAGAAGAAGCGCTGGCTCGAGGGGACCTACGGCAAGGCGGTGAAGAAGTCGCCGGAGCGCCGCGCGAAGTTCGAGACGACGAGCGGCATTCCGGCGGAGCCGGTCTACGCCGCGGCCGACGTGAAGCCGGGGCTCGAGGACCGGCTCGGCCTCCCCGGCGAGTACCCCTTCACCCGCGGCGTGCAGTCCACGATGTACCGCGGCCGCTTCTGGACGATGCGCCAGTACGCCGGCTTCGGCACCGCCGAGGAGTCGAACAGGCGGTACCACTACCTCCTGAAGTCCGGGCAGACCGGCCTCTCGGTCGCCTTCGACCTCCCCACGCAGATGGGGCGCGACTCCGATCACCCGCGCGCGAAGGGGGAGGTGGGCAAGGTCGGCGTCGCGATCGACTCCATCGAGGACATGTCGATCCTCCTCGACGGGATCCCGCTCGGCGAGGTCTCCACGTCGATGACGATCAACGCGACGGGGGGGATCCTCCTCGCCCTCTACCAGGCGGTCGGCGAGAAGCAGGGCGTCGCCCCGGCCGACCTCCAGGGGACGATCCAGAACGACATCCTGAAGGAGTACGCCGCGCGAGGGACGTACATCTACCCGCCCGAGCAGTCGCTCCGCTTCATCACCGACGTCTTCGCCTACACGGCGAAGGTGATGCCGAAGTGGAACCCGATCTCGATCTCCGGCTACCACATCCGCGAGGCGGGCTCGACGGCGGTGCAGGAGGTCGCCTTCACGCTCGCCGACGGGATCGCCTACGTGGACGCCGCCGTGAAGGCCGGGCTCGACGTGGACGCCTTCGCGGGCCGGCTCTCCTTCTTCTTCAACGCCCACAACCACCTCCTCGAGGAGGTGGCGAAGTTCCGGGCGGCCCGCCGGCTCTGGGCGCGGATCATGAAGGAGCGGTTCGAGGCGAAGGACCCGCGCTCCATGATGCTCCGGTTCCACACCCAGACCGCGGGCTCCATGCTCACCGCCCAGCAGCCCGACAACAACGTCGTGCGGGTGACCATCCAGGCGCTCGCGGCGGTGCTCGGCGGGACCCAGTCCCTCCACACGAACTCGCGCGACGAGGCGCTCGGCCTGCCCACCGAGGAGTCGGCCCGGATCGCCCTCCGCACCCAGCAGATCGTCGCGAACGAGTCGGGCGCGGCCGACGTGATCGACCCGCTCGGCGGGAGCTGGGCCGTCGAGGCGATGACCGACGAGATCGAGGGGCGCGCCGAGGAGTACATCCGGAAGATCGACGAGATGGGCGGGATGGTCCACGCGATCTCGAAGGGGTACGTCCAGCGGGAGATCCAGGACGCCGCCTACGCCTGGCAGCGGCAGGTCGAGGCGAAGGAGCAGGTGGTCGTGGGCGTGAACGCCTTCGAGTCGGACGATCCGCCCGTCACCGTGATGAAGGTGGACCCGGCGCTCGAGGAGCGGCAGGTCGCGAGCCTCCGGGCCTTCCGCGCCGCGCGCGATCGGACCGCGGCGAAGCAGGCGCTCGACGCGGTCCGGACGGCGGCGAAGGGGAAGGAGAACCTCATGCCCCCGATCCTCGCGGCCGTGAAGGCGAAGGCCACGCTCGGGGAGATCTCCGACGCGCTCCGGGACGTCTTCGGCGAGTACCGGGAGACGGTGGTACTGTAGCCCCCGGTGAGCGACGAGAAGCCGAAGGCTCCCCCCGGAGGGCCGCCCAAGCTCGATCGAGTCCCCGCCGGCTACAGGCCGCCGGCGACGGTCCGCCCTCCCGCCCCGGCGCCGCCCCGGCCGCCCCCCGCGCCGCAGGCCCCTCCCGCAGGCGCGGCCCCGCCGCCGCCTCGCCCAGCCGCCGGAC
>JBBIPT010000386.1:0-2254 GCA_037442705.1 Anaeromyxobacter sp. | reverse complement strand
TCGAGGAGGGGCTCCGGCTCGACCCCGCCGACGTCCGGGAGCGCGCCGCGCTCGGCCAGCTCCTCGCGGCGAACGGACGGCCGGACGAGGCGGAAGCCGCCTTCGCGGCCGCGCTCTCCCTCGCCCCGGAGGACGCCGACGTGCTGGAGCGCCGGGGCCGCGCGCGCCTGTCCGCCGGGCGCCGGGCGGACGCGAAGGCGGATCTCGCCAGGGCCCTCGAGCTCCGCCCGCAGAGCCCGGAGCTCAAGGAGCTCCTGCGGAGCCTCGAGCCCGCCCGCGAGCCCTTCGAGCGCCCCTACCTCCTCGACGCCCGCGCCCTCGCGGCGTCCGCGCCCGCGCCGCGGGAGGACGAGGACGCGATCGTGCTCGGAGAGCTCAAGGTCACCCGCGTCCTCCCCTCCGGCCTCTCCGCCGACTGGCACCAGACCGTGGTGAAGGTGCTCACCGCGCGCGGGGCGGACTCCCACCGGCAGCAGGCGATCGGGTGGGTCCCCGACCGGCAGGAGATGAAGGTGGAGCGGGCCCGCGTCTGGAGGCCCGACGGCACGGCGGTGGACGCGTACGACGAGGCGGAGCGGAGCGGGAGCGAGCCCTGGTACCGGCTCTACTACGACACCCGGGTGACGACCCTCTCCTTCCCCACCCTCGCTCCCGGGGACGTGCTCGAGGTCGCCTGGCGCGTCGAGGACGTCGCCGGCGAGAACCTCCTCTCCGACTACTTCGGCGACCTCACCTTCGTGGAGGGGGGGACGCGCAAGGCCCTGTTCGACTGGGTGATCCTCGCCCCCGCCCGGCGCCCGCTCCACGCCCTCGTGCCGGCGGGCGTGGAGCGGACCGAGCGCCCGCTCGAGGGTGGCCTCGTCGAGCACCGGTTCGTCGCGAAGGACGTGCCGCGGGTCGTCTCGGAGCCCGCGATGCCGGGCTGGTCCGAGGTGGCGCGGTTCGTCCACGTCTCGACCTACGCGAGCTGGGACGAGGTGGCGCGGTTCTACTGGGGGCTCGTGAAGGAGCAGCTCCGGCCCACCGAGGAGATCCGGCGCACGGCGGCGCGGCTCGCCGCCGAGGTCCTCGGGCGCCCGCCGGGCGCGCCGGTCGCGCCGCCACCGGAGGGCTGGGACGAGCGGACGAAGCGGGCCCTCGTCGCCGCCGCCTACGGCTTCGTCGTCTCCCAGACCCGGTACGTCGGCCTCGAGTTCGGGATCCACGGGTTCCAGCCGTACCGCGTGGACGACGTCCTCCGCCGCCGCTTCGGGGACTGCAAGGACAAGGCGAGCCTGCTCCACGCCCTCCTCTCCTCGGTCGGGATCGACTCCCGGATCGTCCTCCTCCGGATGAAGCGGCTCGGGCGGATCCCCGAGTCGCCCGCCTCCCTCGCCGTCTTCAACCACGCGATCCTCCACGTTCCGGAGCTCGACCTCTGGCTAGACGGGACGGCCTCCCACACCGGCTCGCGGGAGCTCCCCGGCGAGGACCGCGGGGCGAGCGTGCTCGTCGTGAACCCGGGCGCGGCCGCGTGGTTCGGGACCGTCCCCGAGGCGCCCGCGGGGGCGAGCCTGACCGAGACCCGCTTCGACGTCTCGATCGCTCCGGACGGTTCGGCCGCGGTCCGGGGCCGATCGCGGGTCGCCGGCGCGCAGGCGCCGCAGTACCGCCGCGCCTACCTCTCCGAGCACGATCGGAAGGCGCAGCTCGAGAAGGCCTTCAACCGGACCTTCCCAGGGCTCGCCGTCCGCTCGCTCGCCCTGTCCGACCTCGGCCGGCTCGAGGAGGACGTGACGCTCGAGTTCGCGCTCGACGTCCCGCGCTACGCGGAGCGGGAGGGCGAGGGGATGCGCTTCGGGCCGTTCGGACGGGGCACGGGCTTCGTCGAGTCCTTCGCGCCGCTCTCCTCCCGCCGCCACCCGCTCGTCCTCGGCGAGCCCTGGGAGAACCGGTTCACCTACCGGTTCGAGCTCCCGCCGGGCTTCGCCGTCGCGGAGGCGCCCGAGGACGCCGCGGTGGAGGGGGGCGGGATCTCCTTGACCGTCCGCCACCGGATCGAGGGCGACTCGCTCGTCGTGGATGGGCGGGTCGCCTTCGAGGTGGGGCGCGTCCCGGCGGAGGGCTACGCGGCGTTCCGGGAGGCGGCGGCCGCCGTGGATCGCGCCTTCGCCCGCCGCGTCCGGATCGCCCCCGGGGCGGTCGGGGGAGGGCGCCCGTGAACCGCGCCCGGATCGCCGCCCTCGCCGCGGCCGTCGCCCTCGGGGCCTGCGCC
>JBBIPT010000385.1:0-2271 GCA_037442705.1 Anaeromyxobacter sp. | reverse complement strand
GGAGGGGATGGGACAGGCCCGTCGCTATGGGACCGTGCGGCGAGGTGCGAGAATGACCGCCGATGATCGCGACGGCGAGCGGTGCGATGCTGGCGGGCGTGGCGGAGGCGGAGCCCAACCGGATCTGGTTCGGGAGAGGCGGGTGCGTCGAGCAGCACGACGACGGGACCTGCGCGGTGTTCATGCGAGGCGAGCTCCTGGGCGTCTACGCGCGAGGTGACGTCGCTTCACGGGACGTGTACATCGCGGTGGTGATGGATCAGGCTCCGCGGGAGGATCTGGCCCGGGCGTTCCGGGTATCGGTCGCGACGGTGGGTCGGGTGGGGACACGGAGAAACCGCGGCGGTGCGCGCGCAGTGGCGGACTACGGCCGCCGCGGCGGCTGGACGGTGCGGACGCCCAAGCTCCTCGAGCGGCTCACGGAGCTGTTCGAGAAGGGGCTCGGCCCCCGTGCGGCCCATGCCGCGGTCGCGAAGCAGGCGAGCTACGGCACGGTGCACAAGGTCTACAAGCAGTGGAGCGCGAGCCGCCCCGCGACGCAGCCTCTGGTCGCGGACGAGCCAGCGCAGCCGGCGCTGGCCCTCGTGGCGGCGAGCGACGAGGCGGACGCGGTCGAGGAGACCACCACACCGACGCCTCCCACGGTCCCCCCGGCCGATGCTCCCTCCGGCGAGCCGCCGCTCGAGGCGGTGATGCCGCCGGCGGGCAGGGTCGTGCAGCACGCGGGCTCCTGGCTGCTCCTGGCCGGGCTGCGCGAGCTCGGGTTCTACGACCTCGCCGCGGAGCACCGGGGCGAGGTGGAGGTCGTATCGCTCCGGCCCGCGATCGACGCGACAGCGATCGCGCTCGCGCTGGGGGAGGGGTCGGTGGAGGGCGTGCGCCGGCTCGAGACCTCGACCGTGGGCGCCCTGCTCCGCCGCCCGGGCGGGATCTCGGCGAGCTGGACGCGTCGCGTGCTCCACGCCTTCGCCGACGTGGGGGCGGAGACGTTCCCCTCGGCGATGGCGTCGCGGCTGCTCGCTCGCGCGGGCGAGGGCGAGGACCGGGTCTTCCTCTACGTGGACAACCACCTCCGCCCGTACACGGGCCAGCACGTGATCCGCAAGGGCTGGCGGATGCAGGACAAGCGGGCGGTCCCTGGCACGACCGACTACTACGTGCACGACGAGGAGGGCTGCCCGCTCTGGCGGATGAGCACCACCTCGCACGACTCGCTCCCGGCCTGGCTCATGCCGGTGGTGGAGTTCGCGGAGCTGTCGCTCGGGGAGGAGGTGACGCCGGTCCTCTTCTTCGACCGCGGCGGCGCCTTCCCCGAGACGATGGCCGAGCTGCGGGACGCCGGCGCGGAGTTCGTCACTTACGAGCGCAAGCCGTACCGGGAGCTCGGGGCCACCGACTTCAAGGAGTCGCTCACGATCACGCTCGCGAGCAAGCCGCGGCGGCCGATCCGGATCGCCTACACCGAGGCGCCGCAGAAGAACCTGCGCTTCGAGCGCGGGCGGGTCCGGCGCATCGCGCTCCTCATGCCCGACGGGGCGCAGGTGAACCTGCTCGCGGTCTCGACGCTGCCCGCCGAGGCGCTCATCCGCGGCCAGCTCGCGCGCTGGGGCCTGCAGGAGAACCAGCTCAAGCACGGGGTCGAACGCTGGGGCATCAACCACCTCGACGGGCGTCGCGTGGAGGAGTACCCGCCAGACGCGCTCATCCCGAACCCGGCGCGACGCCGGCTCGACCGCGTGCTGAAGCTCTCGCACACCGCCGAGGGCGAGGCCTGGCGCAAGCTCGCGCGCACCGACCCGGACGACCCCGCCCGCGCCCAGTACGAGCGTGACGCCCGGGCCGCGATGGAGCGGCAGCGCGATCTCATGGCCCTCCGCGCGACCGTCCCCGCGGTCGCGAAGGTGAGCGAGACGCCGCTCGCCGGGAAGCTCCGCCGGCACGAGCTCGGCTACAAGAACGTGCTCGACACCCTGCGCATCGCGCTCGCGAACCTCGAGTCGGACTTCGCGGTGCTCCTCGCGAAGCGGATGGAGCGGCCCCGCGAGGCGAAGAAGCTCCTCTCCACCCTCTTCGCCGCCCCTGGCACGATCCTCCTCGGAGCGCGCACCGTGACGGTGCGGCTCATGCCGGCTGCGAGCGCCTCGGAGCGGGTCGCCCTCCGCGCCTTCCTCGCCGACCTCACCCGCCGCCGACTCTCACTTCCCGGCGATCCCGACCGCCGGCGGCTCGCCTGGAGGCTCAAATAGGTGATCGGCTACGTTCGAACTCTGG
>JBBIPT010000384.1:0-2357 GCA_037442705.1 Anaeromyxobacter sp. | reverse complement strand
GTGAGCGAAGCCAGGCTACGACGTCCGGCCGCGGCCGGCAGCCCCGGGAACGATGGACGCGCGAACGGGAGACGCGCGGCCGGGGCTCGCGTGACACGGGGGCGGCGCGGACCCGGGCGGCCGGCTCGCTCGATCTCATGGCCGCGCCCGCTCGCATCGGTCCGGATCGACGCAGGCGGCCACCGCCGTCACGGCCGTGAACACTCGAGTCGAGCCGCCCTTCGACAGGCTCAGGGCGAACGGTTGCGTGCTGGACCGCTCGCGTGCAAGCAAAGCCGTTCGTGGTGACCCCTCGACAGGCTCGGGGGAACCACGAACGGTCCGGATCGACGCAGGAGGCCACCGCCGTCACTCGTCCTCGGGCAGCTCCGCCCCGGCCTTCAGGAGCTCCCGCATCACGATCGTCGCGTAGGAGCCCTTCGGCAGCTCGAACGAGGCGCGGTAGCCGTCCTCGAGCGGCTCGAGCGCGACCTCCACGCGGAGCCGCGCCGCGCGGCGGGTCCCCTCCGCCTCGCCGCCGCCGCGCGCGAAGGACTCGAGCGACGTCCCCGCCGCCTCGAGGATCCGCGCCTCGCGGGCGAGCGCCTCGCCAGACGCAGGCCGGAGCTTGTGGCCGTACATCGGCCCCGCGGGCGAGATCTCGAACCGCTCCACGCGGGGGCCGTCCACGGCCGGGTCCTCGCAGTCGAAGAGGCCGCCCGTGTCGAGCTTCTTCATCACGTCGCCGCGGAGCGCGGCGGCGAAGAGGCCGTCCTCCATCCGCGCGGCGAGCCAGCGGTTGAAGAGGAGCGACTGGAAGGCGGAGATCGAGAGCCGCCGGAGGAACCGGTCGCGCGCGGCCCTGCGCACCTCCGGTGTGGCCTCGGCTCGCAGGATCGCCCGCCCCACCTCGGCGTTCCGCCCGCCGGCGCCGAAGCGCTGCGGCCCGAAGAAGTTCGGGAGGCCGCGCTCCCGGAGCGCCTCCGCCGCGGCGCGGGCCCGCGCGAGGTCGCCGCCCCGCACCGCGAGGGAGAAGCGGTTCGCGCGGACGTGCCCGGGGCGGAGCTTGTTCGCGTGGCGGGAGGCCTCGAGCACGGTGAGCCCCGGCGCGGAGAGGGTGGAGGGATCGGGATCCCTCGCGCAGGGGAAGGAGAGCCACTGGGTCGTCACCGCGTCCCGGTCCTTCATCCCCGCCCAGCCGGCGTCGCGCTCCGGGACCCCGAGCGCCGCGGCGAGCGTCCGGACCGCGTCGCGCGTCGTCCGGCCCCGCTTCTCGATCCGGAGGTAGAGGTGGGGGCCCGCGCCCGAGGGGAGGTAGGCGGGGACCTCGTCCACCCGGAAGTCCTCGGGCGCCGAGCGCAGGACGCCCCCCGAGCCCGGGAGGTCCGCGGTGGCGCAGGGGAGGTCCTTCACGGGAGCCCCTCGATCCGGGCGAGCTCCGCCTTCACCTTCGCGCCGATCGCCTCGTCCGCCTCGCGGGGGATCCTCCCCGCCGCGAGGAAGAGCCAGAAGAAGAGGGCCTCGCGCAGCGCCTCGAGGAGGGCGCGGGAGCGATCGCCGGACGGCTCCAGCCGGGCGAGGGCGTCCTCGTCGAGCGAGTCGAGCCGGGCGCGGAGCGCGCGCTCGTCGAGGCCGCCGTCCGGGGAGGGGGCGAGCCCGGAGAGGAGGGGCGCGAAGGGGCTCTCCCGGTCCGCGAGGAACGCGCGGGCCGCCTCGAGGAAGGGAGCGCGCCCGGCCGGGGGGACGGCCCTCGTCACCTCGCGCAGGAGCCCGTTCATCGCCGGGAGGACCGCCGCGATCCGCTCGGCCGGCCCGGCGCGGGGCGCCTGGACCGCCTCGACGTAGCCGGCCTCGGCGAGGTGGAAGAGGACCTTCGTCGCGTCGAACTCCGATAGGTGCGCGGCCGTCGCGACCTCGGCGACGGTGCGGCGGCCGTCCACGAGGACGAGCAGGGCGTTCTCCGTGGGGCGGAGCGTGACCGGACGCGACGAGTCGCGGCGCCGGAGGGCGGCGTCGGGGCCCGGGATCCGCGCGCGGAAGAGGCTCATCTCGTCGATCCGCCGGATCCCGTCCATGAGGAGGGACTGGGTGCTCACGGCGAGCGGCGTCGCCTGCCGGTCGCCCGGGTCCTCGTCCACGAGGAAGAAGGTCCCGGACGCGGAGAGGAGGACGGCGTGGAAGACCGCGGTCGCCTGCTCGTGGAGGCACTTCCAGAGGTCCTTCTCCGCGACGACGCCCCGCTCCACGAGGGACCGGCCCGTCCCGTCCCCCGCGCCGAGGGCCCCGGCGACGGCCGCCTCGCTCGCGAAGCCGAGCCGGACGGCGACCTCGCCGATCCGCTCCCCCGCCGCGCTGGACCGCGCGCCGCGGACCTCGCC
>JBBIPT010000383.1:0-2408 GCA_037442705.1 Anaeromyxobacter sp. | reverse complement strand
CCGCGGCGCGCAGCTGGAGGAGCGCGGGCGCCCCGGCCCGGGGCGCGGACGGCAGCTTCACGACGAGCAGCCGTCCCGGCGCGCCGTCCCCCGCCGGCTCGAACCGGACCCGGTCCTGGGCCCGCGGCGCGAGGTCGTCCGCGTCCGGCAGCCAGAGCAGGGCCCGCAGGGCGAGCCCGTGGTCGGGGACGGCCACGACGACCGCGGGCGCCTCTCCGGCCCCGCGGGGCTCCACCGCGAAGACGTCCGGGTCGTCCTGCGAGGTGTCGCCCCGCAGCGTCGACCCCTCGCCGAGGGGGTTCCTCCCGGCGAGCGCGCTCCACTCCCGGTAGCGCTCGAAGCGGGCGCTCGCCTTCTCGGGGGAGTCGTTCGGCTCGATCTCCTCCCCCGCCTTCGGCTCCTCGAGCCGCACCTCGAGGACGTACCGATCCGTCGGCTTCTCCACGGGGCCGGTGGCGGCCTCGTGCTGCTCCCGGACGGCGAGGTAGTGGACGCCCGCCTCCACCGCGGCGACGAGGGTCTCCGGCCTCGCCGGGCCGCCGCGGTTCACGGAGGCGACGAGCGGTGCGGAGGTGCGGGAGTCGCTCTCCACCCGCTCCCGGTTCAGGGCGAGCGAGACGTCGAGCCCCCGGATCCCCTCTCCCTCGCGCTCCCCGCGCCAGCCGGCGACGAGCACCTTGCGCCCCGTCCCCGGCGGGATCTCCAGGCGGAAGATGTCCACGTCGCCGGTGTCGCCGGAGAGCTTCGCGCCGACGTAACCCCGGATCACCGCCACGCCCCCCGCCGGCCGGCCGTCCGTCCCCGGGGGGAGCGGCAGCCGGTTCGCGCGGGCAGGGACGTCGTTCGGCTCGTGCTCCTCGCCGTCGTAGTGACCGCTCGGCCGGACCTCCTCGGGCAGCTTCGCGGCCACGGCGGGGGCGTGGGTCGCGAGGAGCGCGTAGAGGTCGTCCCACCGCCAGACCCCGGCGCCGATCGCGACGGCGAGGGCGAGGAGGAGCACCGGGGCCGCCATCCGGCTCCGCCGGAGCGCGCGGAACTGGCGCTCGAACTCGCGGAAGTCCTCCCGGCTCGCGATCTCGAGCTCGCCGGTGATGCGCGCCGCGGGCGGCTTGCGGAGGGGGCGTGCCCCCGTCGGCTCGCCGATCGCGAGGAGGGCGTCGCGCATCTCGTCCGCGGAGGCGAAGCGGTCCTGGGGCCGCTTCTCGAGCGCCCGGTGGACGAGCTCGACGAAGCGCCGGGAGCTGCGGGGGGCGAGGTCGCCGAGAGGCGGCGGCGGCTGCTGGAGGTGGGCGGAGACGACCGCCATCGGCGTCGGCGCCACGAAGGGGGGCCGCCCCGCGGCGAGCTCGTAGAGCACGCAGCCGACCGCGTAGAGGTCCGCCCGGGCGTCGAGCGGCTCGCCCCGGGCCTGCTCCGGGGCGAGGTAGTTCGGGGTGCCCACGATGGCGCCGGCGGAGGTCGTGCTCGTCGTGGTGGAGGAGATCGACTCGTCCCGCAGCTTCGCGATCCCGAAGTCGAGGACCTTCACGAAGTCCTCGCCCGTGCGGGCCTTCGTGAGCATCACGTTCCCGGGCTTCATGTCGCGGTGGACGATCCCGGCGTCGTGCGCCTCGGCGAGGGAGCCGAGGATCTGCTGGCCGATCCAGGCGGCGCGCAGCTCGGGAATCCGCCCCTCCTCGCGGAGCACCTGGGAGAGGTCCTTCCCGGGCACGTACTCCATCGCGAGGTAGAACCCCGACCCGTCCTCGATCTCGCCGAAGTCGAAGACCGCGATGGTGTTCGGGTGGGAGAGCCGGGAGACGATCTGGGCCTCGGCCCGGAACCGCTCCACGGCGCCCGCGTCCGCGGCGAAGTCCCCCCGGAGGATCTTCAGGGCGAGGGCCTTGCCCATCCGGATGTGCTCGGCCTTGTAGACCGCCCCCATCCCCCCCTCGCCGAGGAGGGAGAGGAGCCGGTAGCGGTCCGCGATCACGCGATCGAGGAGCGCGTGGGTGCCGGCGCGCCCGCCCGCCCCGCCCCGCATGTCCGATCCGCACTCCGGGCAGAAGTTCAGCGGCCCCGCCTCGGGCTCGGAGATCCGGCCGCATGCGGGACACGCGACGACGGGCTTCGGGGGTTGCTTCTTGCGCGCCATCGTTGGCGTCGAGACTAGCGCGGGCGATGGGCGGGGCAAAGCCCGGCGGGGCGCGGCGCGTGGGGAGAGGTGCGAGGCGACGCCGCCCGGGCGCGGCCCTCATTCCCCGATCGCGTCCACGCCGTTCGCGGCGAGGCGGAGCGCCGCCGCCACCGGGCGCCGGTTCCCCGCCTCGATGCACTCCTGGGCGTGGAGGGAGGCGAGGGCGGTCTCCAGGGCCCGCCCGAGCGTGAGGGCGAGCCGCCGCGCCCCGGCCTCGAGCTCCGCGGGCCGG
>JBBIPT010000382.1:0-2416 GCA_037442705.1 Anaeromyxobacter sp. | reverse complement strand
GGCGCGCCGCCCCCGGCCTGGGGCGGGGGCGGCTGGGGCGGCCCTCCGGGCTGGGGCGGGCCCCCGCACTTTCCGCCTCCCGTCCCCCCGAAGCGGGACCGGCTCGCGATGGCCATCGTCGCCTTCATCTTCGGCGGCCTCTTCCTCGTCTTCTTCGGGTTCCTCGTCCTCGCCTACGGCGTCGTGAAGGGCGAGACGCCGAGCCTCGCCACGGGTCCGCGAATCGGGATCCTCCCGGTGAAGGGCGGGATCGGCATGGGGGACGGCGGGGCGGACGCGGAGACGATCCTCCGTCAGATCCGGAAGTTCGCGGAGGACTCCGGGATCAAGGCGGTCGTCGTCCGGATCGACTCGCCCGGCGGCTCGGTCGGCCCGAGCCAGGAGATCCACGACGAGGTGAAGCGGCTCGCGGAGAAGAAGCCGGTCGTCTGCTCGCTCGGTAACGTGGCCGCGTCGGGCGGCTACTACGTGGCGGTGGCCTGCCCGAAGATCGTGGCGGCGCCGGGGACGCTCACCGGCTCCATCGGCGTGATCTCCCAGTTCCTCAACGTGAAGGGGCTCGTGGAGCGGTTCGACATCAAGACGGAGACGGTGAAGAGCGCGAAGCTGAAGGACGCGGGGAACCCCTTCCGCGACATGACCCCTGAGGACCGGGCCTACTGGCAGGCGCTCGTGGATCGCGTCCACCGCCAGTTCGTCGGGGCGGTGGCGGAGGGGCGGGACCTCTCCCGCGACGAGGTGAGGCGCGTCGCGGACGGGCGGGTCGTCACGGGCGAGGAGGCGAAGGAGCTCGGGCTCGTGGACGAGATCGGGAACTTCTACGACGCGGTCGAACTCGCGAAGGCGGAGGCGAAGATCACGGGCGAGCCGAACCTCGTCTTCCCGCGCGACGAGCGGGTCCGCTTCTTCGACCAGCTCATGGAGAGCATGGCGGGGGCGGCGACGGACGCCATCCACGCCCGCGTCGCCCGGGACGCCCGCGAGGCGCAGTCTCCCGGGCTCTACTTCCTCGCGCGGTAGAGGGACGCTCGAGATGCGGAGTCGGCGGACCTGCGGGGAAGATCCGCTCGCCCCGAGCCCGTCGAAGGGCGAGCGGAGCCAGGAACGGGCTCCGGGCTTCGTGCCTCGACGGGCGCGGCACGAACGGGAAGCAGGCGGCCGGCCGCGCATCGCGGCGGGTCGCCCGGGTTAGGAGGGCGCTCGTGGAGAGACCGCTCTGGGCCCCCTGGCGGATGGAGTTCATTCGCGCGCCGAAGAAGGACGGCTGCATCTTCTGCGACTTCCCGGCCGCCCCGGAGCCGGAGGACCGCCGGAACCTCGTCGTCCACCGCTCCGCGCACGCCTTCACCTGCCTGAACCGCTACCCGTACAACTCCGGCCACCTCATGGTGATCCCGAGGGCCCACGTCTCGGACCTCGCCGCGCTCGCGCCCGCCGCCTTCGCGGACCTCCACGAGGAGCTCCGCCGGGCGGTGGCCGCCGTCTCCGGGGCCCTCCGGCCCGAGGGGATGAACGTCGGGATGAACCTGGGCCGCGCCGGCGGGGCGGGGATCGCCGACCACCTCCACTGGCACGTCGTCCCGCGCTGGGTCGGGGACAACAACTTCATGCCGGTCCTCGCCGACCAGCGCGTGGTCCCGGAGGCGCTCGCCGCGACCTGGGAACGGCTCCACGCCGCCTTCGAGGCGGACGGGACGCCGTGATGTCGTGGGTCCTCGTCGCGGCGGGGGCGTTCGCCGCCGTCGTCGCGATCCTCCTCGCCGACCGGCTCCGGAAGCGGCGCGACGAGGCGCAGGCCTACCTCAAGGGCGTGCGCTCGGTGATCTCGGGCGACCCCGACGCCGCGATCGAGGCCCTCTCCGACGCGGCGCGGCTCGGCACACCGGAGGCGGTGGAGACCTACCTCGCGCTCGGGGCGCTCTTCCGGCGCACCGGGGACCTCTCCCGGGCGATCCGGCTCCACCGGAACATGCTCCTCGGCCCGGCGCTCGACCCCGCCCGCCGCGCGGAGGTGGAGCGGGAGCTCGCCGAGGACTACCGCCGGAGCGGCATGCTCGCGGAGGCCGCGGAGATCTACGAGCGGCTCGCGGCGACGGATCCCGCCGCCGCGGAGGGGCTCCGGGACGTCCGGGTGGAGCAGGGGGACCTCGCCGCCGCGGTGGAGGTGCAGCGGCGGGTCGAGGGATCCTCGGCCGGGAAGGTGCTCGCGCACCTCCTCGCGGCGCGGGCGCGGGAGGTCGCCGCCTCCGATCCTCCGGGAGCCGTCGCGCTCGCCCGCGAGGCGCTCGCCGCCCAGCCCGCCTGCGCGGACGCGCTCCTCGCGCTCGCCGAGATCGAGGCGGGGCGTGGGGGCGCCGCGGCGAGCCTCGAGGCCGCCGGCCGGGCGCTCGACGCGGACCCGAGGTGCGCGCCGGTC
>JBBIPT010000381.1:0-2430 GCA_037442705.1 Anaeromyxobacter sp. | reverse complement strand
CGAGCACGCCGGCTTCGCCGGCCGGACCGCGGCCGAGTTCAAGCAACTGCTGCGTCAGGCCGGCCTGCGCGCGACGTCAGGCCACCAGGGCATCCCGCAGCCCTACGACGAGGCCGCCTGGAAGAACCCGAGCGTCCCCGAGAGAAATGCCGCGGCCCAGCCGGCGCTCAGGCCCGCGGCCGCGTCACCGGCGAGCGATCCGCCGAGCTGGACCCTTCTCACGCGAGTAGGCTCGCCGCGGCGTCCGCCATCCCGCTCTCGACCGATAGCGCCACCCGATCGCGGGACGGGCCGTGTCCTTGCGTCCGCGCGGGGGTGACCTAAGCTCGCGCCATGACGACGCGCCTGCTCGGCCCGGCCGCCCTCGCGGCGATCCTCGCCGCGGCGCCCGCGGCCGCCGAGGACCCGACCCGTCGCGGCTTCGATCCCGACCCCGCGCGGCTCGCGCTCTCCATCGACGGCGGCTTCGTCTCCGAGACCGCCTCGGCCGCCGAGGAGGGCGTCTACCGGCTCGGCGCCCTGGTGGACTGGGCCGACGGGCTCCTCGCGGTCCGGCTCGGGAGCCGCCGCGAGGATCTCCTCCAGTCCCGCCTCTCCCTCCACCTCCTCGCGGGCTGGTCCCTCGGGCGGGTCGAGCTCTCCGCCCACCTGCCCGTGGCCCTCTGGCAGCGGAGCGACTTCTCCCTCCTGCGGGACCAGGGCGTGACCGGTCCCCTCGTGGCTCCCGTCGCGGCGACCGCCCTCGGAGACCTCCGGGTCGGCGCGAAGATCCCCCTCGCCGGCGAGGAGACCTTCCGCCTCTTCCCCGCCGGCCTCGCGCTCCTCCTGGACGGGCGGCTCCCCACGGGGAATCGCGAGGCCTTCACGGGCGACGGGCCGGCGTTCGTCCCCTCGGTCGTGGCGACGCGGACGATGGGACCGGCGCGGATCGACGCTCGGCTCGGGTACGCCTTCCGCGGGACCGGCCAGTACGCCCAGCTCGTGGTCCACGACGGGCTCGTCTACACCGTCGGCGGATCCCTCGACATGCCGCCGATCCGCCGGCTCGACCGGTGGAAGGCGATCGGCGAGCTCACGGGGGGCTGGCCCCGCGGCCACGACACCGGCGGCTCGCGCTACCGCGCGCCGCTCGCCCTCAGGGCGGGGCTCCGCGCGTTCCTGTCCGACCGGCTCTCGGTGGAGGCCGGCGCGGGGGCCGGGCTCGGCGAGGCCGGCTACGGCCGGGAGCGCTGGCGGCTCTTCGCGGGGGTCCGGTGGACGGCCCAGTCCGTCGGCGCGCCGGAGGAGGACCGGGACGCAGACGGCGTGCCGAACGCGACGGACCTCTGCCCCGCCGTCCCGGGCCGCCCCGAGCTCGACGGCTGCCCCGACGCGGACGGCGACGGCATCCCGAACCGCGAGGATCGCTGCCCCGGCGACGCGGGCCCGGCCGAGAACGGCGGCTGCCCCCTCGAGGAGGACGAGCCGCTCGTCGAGCTCGAGGCGGAGCGGCTCTCCCTCAAGGACTCGATCCACTTCGACACGGGGAAGGACACGATCAAGAAGGAGTCCTTCCGCATGCTCGACCAGATCGCGAAGCTCCTCTCGGAGCACCCGGAGATCCGCCGGATCCGCGTCGAGGGGCACACCGACGACGTCGGCGGCGCGGCCTACAACAAGGACCTCTCCGAGCGGCGCGCCGCCTCGGTCGTCCGGTACCTCGGGGGCAAGGGCGTCGGAGAGGGACGCCTCCTGCCGGCCGGCTACGGCTTCGAGCGGCCGGTGGCCTCCAACGCGACCGCCCTCGGCCGCGCGAAGAACCGCCGGGTGGAGTTCACGATCCTGGGCGAGGGCGCGGCGCCTTGACGGCGCGGCTCGCCGTCTTCGACCTCGACGGGACGCTCGTCGACTCGCTCGAGGACCTCCACGCGTCCGTGAACCACGCCCTCGGGGCGCTCGGCCTCCCGCCGCGCACCCTCGAGGAGGTCCGCGGCTACGTGGGCGAGGGGGCGAGGGTGCTCCTCGAGCGGGCGGTCTCCCCGCAGGCGCACCGCGTGGACGAGGCGCTCGCCCTCTGGCGCCCGCACTACGAGGCGCACCTCCTCGACCGGACGCGCCCCTACCCCGGCATCCCCGAGCTCCTCGCCGGAGCTCCCCGGAAGCTCGCCGTCCTCACGAACAAGCCCGGGGCCATGGCTCGCCGGATCCTCGACGGGCTCGGGCTCCTCCCCCGCTTCTTCGAGGTCGTGGGCGGCGACGAGGCCCCGCGAAAGCCCGACCCGGCCGGCCTGCTCGGGATCGTCGCGCGCGCCGGCGCGCTCCCGCGCGACGCCGTCCTCGTGGGAGACAGCCTCGTGGACGCCGCGACGGCGCGGGCCGCGGGCGTCCCCTTCGTGGCCGTGGCCTGGGGGCTCGTCGCCCGCGAGCGGCTCGCCGCCGCGGGCCCTGCGG
>JBBIPT010000380.1:0-2440 GCA_037442705.1 Anaeromyxobacter sp. | reverse complement strand
GGTCGCGATGCCGGGGCGGGGTCGAGCGCGCGGGCGGGGAAGGGGGCAATGAGGGGGAGTGGGAGCGGGTTCGCGCGGGGGGCGGGTGCCGGTGCCGGGACGGGCAGGACCCCGTTCGCCCTGAGCCTGTCGAAGGGCGAGCGGAGGCGGCGCGATCGCGCTCGCGGAACGCGGTTGGTGTCGCCGTTCGCAGGCGCGCGCCGAGGCCGGAGCGGGGCCGAGCGCGCGAACGGGGATCGGGGCAACGAGGGGAAGGACGGCGGACTCGCGCGGTCGAACGGCCTCGCGGGGGAGAGGATGCTTCTGCCCCGGATCACTCTTCCCCTCTCCCCCGGCACCAAGCCGGGGGAGAGGGACGGGGAGAGGGGGAGTGACGCGCGCGTGACGGACGGTGTACCCACCTGGGACGAGGATCGTGATTGACGCGGTTCTCGCTCGGTTCACGTTCCGGAACCGGGACCGCGAGAGAAGGCCGCCGTCGCGAGCCCTCGCAGGCGTGGGCGCGCGCTGGCTCGCCCGGACCCCGCCGGCGACTCCGCGCCCGACTTCTCGCGGCAGCGCTCGATTGCGCTCGTTTCCGGAGCGCCGAGATTCGCATGAGACGATGCGTGCATGAACTCCGCACGCGATCTCACCCTCCGCCTCGCCTCCCTCCTCCGGGACGAGCGCAACGCCCTCGCCGACTTCCTCGCCCTCCTCGCGGACTTCGACCGGAGGAAGCTCTGGCTCGAGCTCGGGCATCCCGCGCTCTTCTCGTTCCTCCACCGCGAGCTCGGGCTCTCGAAGAGCGCCGCCCATTACCGCAAGACGGCCGCCGAGCTGATCCAGCGGTTCCCTTCGGTCTCCGAGCCCCTCCGAGACGGTCGCCTCTGTCTCACCACCGTCTTCGAGCTCTCGAAGGTCGCCACGCCAGCGAACCTGGACGAGGTCCTGCCCCGGTTCTTCCACCTCTCCGAGCGGGAGGCGGCCGAGGTCGCGGCCGAGATCTGCCCAGACGAGGCGCCGCCCTGGCGCGACGTGGTGACGGTGGTCCGGGCGCCGGCTCGGGCGGCCGCTCTCCCTTCGGCCGAAGCCGCACAAGTTCTTCTGGCCGAACTACCGCATGCCAACTCGGCCCCTCCGCCGGCTGCCATGATGTCGCAGGCGGCCGCGCCGCTCGCCCCCACTGCGCAGGCCACGCTGCCCCGGGCAACCGTCCGCGAAGCCCGCACCGTCACCGTCCCCCTCACCGCCGACCTCCGCCGGCTCCACGTCACCGTCTCCAGGGCGTTCCTGGAGAAGCTCGAGAAGGCGCGCGCCTCCCTCTCCCACTCCCTCCCCGGCGCCCCGGCCGAGGCGATCCTCGAAGCCGGGCTCGACCTCCTCCTCTCGAAGGACGCGAAGAGGAAGGCCCAGACCCCGAGGCCGAAGGCCGAGCCGCGCCCGTGCAAGCCGGACACCGTCCCCGCCCACGTCCGGCGCGAGGTCTGGAAGCGCGACGGCGGCCGGTGCCAGTGGCCCCTCCACTCCGGCGGGATCTGCGGCTCCACGCTCCGCTGCGAGCTCGACCACGTCGTGCCGGAGGCGTGCGGCGGACCCGCGACCGTCGACAACCTTCGCGTGCTCTGCCGGTCCACAACGAGCACGCCGCGCGCGCGTGGTTCGGCGACGACTGGATGGACCGCTTCGCGCGTCGCGCGGGCTCACCGGGATGCTCTTCCGCTTCGGGTCCGTGAGGCGCCCGTCGCGGGGCATCACGTTCGCCCTTCGACAGGCTCAGGGCGAACGGCTGTGCTCGCCCCATCGCCGAGCCCGGGGGAACGGTCAGCTCGCCAGCCCCTGCTGCGCCTCCCCCGAGAGCGCCGCCCGCACCTCGGCGGCCGAGCCCGGCCTTCGGGAGGGGTCCTTGTCGAGGAGCCGCTCGGCGAGCCGGGCGAGCGACGGATCCACGCCGGGGTTCGACGCGGTGATCGGCGCCGGCTCCGCCGTGAGGATCTCCCGCCAGAGGCCGACGGGGTCGCTCGAGTCGAACGGCGGCGCCCCCGCGAGGAGCTCGTAGAGGATCACGCCGAGGCTGTAGAGATCGCTCCGCGCGTCCACGGGGTGGCCCTGCGCCTGCTCGGGGGACATGTACCGGTACGTCCCGACGACGCGCCCCGTCTGCGTGAGCGACTCCTCCGACTCCGCCGCCCCCTTCACGAGGCCGAAGTCCATGAGCCGCGCGTTCCGTTGGTCGTCCACCATGATGTTCGTCGGCTTGATGTCCCGGTGGACGAGCCCCTGCCCGTGCACGTAGCCGAGCGCGTCCGCGACCTGGGCGAGCGCCGCGCGCAGCCGCCTCACGCGGGAAGGGCGGTTCAGGGCGGCGCGGGCCTCCTCCGGGAGCTGCGGGCGCGCCGCGGGCGGGGCGGGCCGCTCCTCGGGCAGGCCCCCCGCGGCGGCGGCCCATCCGTGCGGCTCC
>JBBIPT010000379.1:0-2471 GCA_037442705.1 Anaeromyxobacter sp. | reverse complement strand
CCAGCCAGTCGGAGACGGCCATCCCGAGCACGTCGCGGTAGAAAGCCAGGTTCTCCGGAAGCGAGCCGGTCAGGTAGTTCACGTGCCCGAGGCGCCGGGGCCCGCCGACCTCGCGGCCCGGCACGACCTCCTCGTCGCCGCCCTCCTGCGGAAGGCGCGGCCGCTGCGGTGCGCCGTCTGCGGCGCGGAGGCCCCCGCCCGCGCCTGGCGCTGCCGCCGCTGCGGGGCGTTCGATCCGTTCCCCTGACGTTCCCCGCCTTGCGAGGGCGCGTCCGACCGGATATGACGCGGCACCCTATGGTCCGAGATCGCGTAGTCCAGATCTTCCGGCAGGCGCTCGCGAAGGGGGCGGCGGACGGGCTCTGGCCCACCGCCGACGTCTCCTTCACCGTCGAGGCGCCCCGGGAGCCGAAGCACGGCGACTTCGCCGTGAACGCCGCCATGGTCCTCGCGAAGGCGGCCGGCAAGCCCCCGCGCGAGCTCGCGGCGGCGATCGTGGAGCGCGTCCGCGCCGCCGACCCGGAGGGCGAGGTCGCGTCGCTCGAGATCGCCGGCCCCGGCTTCGTGAACCTCCGGCTCGCGCCGGACGTCTGGCTGCGCGCCCTCGGCCGGGCGGTGGCAGCCGGCGCGGACTACGGGCGGACGAAGGTGGGGGAGGGGAAGAAGGTCATCGTCGAGTACGTGTCGGCGAACCCGACGGGGCCGATGCACGTGGGCCACGGCCGGAACGCCGTCGTGGGCGACGGGGTCCAGAGCCTGCTCCGGTGGGCCGGCTTCGACGTGACCCGCGAGTACTACGTGAACGACCACGGGGCCCAGGTGCAGACCCTCGCCCGCTCCGTCCACCTCCGCTACCAGGAGCTCCACGGGCGGGCGATCACGATGCCCCCGAAGAGCTACCCGGGCGAGTACGTCCGGGAGATCGCGGCCGGCCTGAAGGCGGAGCACGGGGACCGGTACCTCGACGCGCCCGAGGGGGAGTGGCTCGCCCTCTTCCGGGATCGGGCGGTGGCGCACGTCCTCGGGCTCATCCGCGGGGACCTCGCGGCGATCCGGGTGGAGTTCGACCGCTGGTCCTCGGAGAAGGCGCTCTACGAGTCCGGGACGGTGGACCGGTTCGTCCGGAGCCTGGAGGAGAAGGGGCTCGTCTACGTGGGGAAGCTCCCGCCCCCGAAGTCGAAGAAGGGCGCGCCGGCCATCACCCAGCCGCACGGGGACGCCGAGGAGGGGGTCTCCGCCGCGGACGATCTCACCCTCTTCCGGTCGTCCCAGTATGGGGACGAGGTGGACCGCCCGGTGAAGAAGGCGGACGGGACGCCCACCTACTTCTGCGCCGACATCGCCTACCACTGGGAGAAGCGGCAGCGGGCGGAGGTCCTCGTGGACGTCCTCGGGGCGGACCACGGCGGCTACGTGCCCCGGCTCCACGCCTCGCTCGAGGCGCTCGGCCACTCCCGGGACGACCTCCACGTCGTCCTCATCCAGATGGTGAACCTCACCCGCGGCGGCGAGGCCGTGAAGATGTCGAAGCGGGCGGGGACGGTCGTCTCCCTCCGGGAGGTCGTCGAGGAGGTGGGCCCCGACGCGGCGCGGTTCATCTTCCTCACGCGCCGGTCGGACGCGCAGCTCGACTTCGACGTGGAGCTCGCGAAGAAGCAGACCCTCGACAACCCGGTCTTCTACGTGCAGTACGGCCACGCGCGGCTCGCGGCGATCTTCCTGAAGGCGGCGGAGGCCGGCGTCCCGGCCCCGGAGTTCGACCTCGACGCGGCGCGCACGCTCGCGACGCCCGAGGAGCAGGACCTCGTCCGCCGGATCGCCTCCTTCCCCGACGTGATCTCCGGCGCTGCGCTCGCCTACGAGCCGCACCGGATCGCCTTCTGGCTCCAGGAGACGATCGCCGCCTTCCACTCCTACTACACGCAGGGGAAGAGGTCGGGGGAGCGGGTCCTCGGGCCGGACGCCCGGAAGACCGCGGCGAGGCTCTTCCTCTGCCGGGCGCTGAAGCAGGTCCTCGCGAACGGCCTCGCGGTCCTCGGCGTCGCCGCCCCCGATCGGATGGAGAGTCCGGAAACTTCCGATATCGCCGAGGACGTCTAGAATCCGAGTCGCCATGCCCGATCCGAACGCCCGCGTCCGGCCGCGCGAGAAGTTCGAGCTCTCGCTCGACGGCCCGCAGGTCGCTTCCATCGTCGTGGGCGCGCTCGTGGTGCTCGGCGTCGTCTTCGTCCTCGGGCTCAACGTCGGCAAGCAGATCGCCGTGCGGAGGGCGGAGGCCGCGAGGGCGGGCGACCTCGAGGCCCTCGACCGGCCGCCCGCGCCCCCGGCCCCCGTGAAGGACGAGTCGCTCACCTTCCACGACCGGCTCACCCGGGACACCCCGCCATCCCCGAAGCCCGCCCCCCATCCGGCCGCACAGGCGCAGGCGGCCGCGGCCGTAGCGGCGAGCGCGGGCGTGGCTCCCGCCCCCG
>JBBIPT010000378.1:0-2497 GCA_037442705.1 Anaeromyxobacter sp. | reverse complement strand
GCCCGATCCCTTCGCTCCTTCGGCGCCGCCCGCCGGCCTGGGCACCGCCGCACCGTGCGGCTTCCCGATGTCCCAGTGGGATCGCTCCACGTCGGCGAGCTCGCGCCGGCGGGGCGGCTCGGGCGGAGGCGCGGCGCGGGGCGGCGCGAGGTGGGCCGGGGTGACCCCGGAGCGCGTCTCGTCGAGATCGAGGGGCGCCCCCCTCCGGTCGAGCGAGAGGGGACCGTCGAGCGGGCCCGGCGCAGGCTCCTCGGCGAAGCGGAGGGGCGCGCCGCAGCCCGGACAGAAGGAAGGCCCCGTCGCCGGAGGGAGGGGGCCGCCGGGCGCTCCCCCTTCCGGACGAGGCTCGATCTCCCGCTTGCAGCGAGGGCAGCGCACCGCCCGAAGCTTCATGCGGGTCCGGGCCGGAATCAAGAAAGGTCGCCGTACCGGGCCTGGAGGAGCGCGACCGCCACGATGGCGGCCGTCTCCGCCCGGAGGACGCGCGGCCCGAGCCCCGCCGCGGAAGCTCCGGCCCGCTCGCAGGCCTCGATCTCCGCGGGGGCGAGCCCGCCCTCCGGGCCGACGACCGCGGCGAGCGACGCGGCCGTTCCGGGCTCGAGGGGCGGCAGCGCACCGCCTCCCGGATGGAAGGCGAGGAGCCTCGTCGCGGGCGGGAGCCGGCCCAGGACCTCGGCGAGGGGCGCCGGCGCCGAGACCTCCGGCACGTCCGACCTCCCGCACTGGCGCGCGGCCTCCGCCGCGATCCGCCCCCAGCGGCCTGCCCGCTCCTCCCCCTTCTCGCTTCCGAGCCGGACGACGGACCGCTCGGCCTCGAAGGGGAGGATCCGGGCGGCGCCGAGCTCCGTCGCCTTCTGGACGACGAGGTCGACCTTCTCCCCCTTCGCGAGCGCGAAGAGGAGGGCGATCTCCACGGGAGGGAGCGGTGCCTCCTCCCGCGGCCCGAGGAGGATCGCCCCGTGCCCCTCCTCCAGCCTGCCCCGGTAGCGCCCGCCGCGGCCGTCGAAGACCTCGACCTCCGCGCCCGGCGCGAGCCGGAGGACGTCCCGGAGGTAGTGGCGCTCCGCCGGCCCGAGCCTCGCCCGGCCCTCCTCGATCGAGCCGGGTGGCAGGTGGACCCGGCGCGCGGTCACCGGGGCCGCTCCAGGGTGAGGAGGACCCACTCCCCGTCCGCGCGGTCGGGGCGGGGCTCGAGCCCGCGCGCGGCGTAGGCGGCGCGGACCTCGTCCGCCTGAGGCGCGAGGACCCCGGAGAGCAGGACGGTCCCGCCGGGCGCGACCTTCCCCGCGACGAGGGGCGCGAGCTCGACGAGCGTGTTCGCGAGGATGTTCGCGACGACGACCTCGAACTCGCCGTGGATGCGCTCGAGCGGGTCCGCGACGATCTCCACCTCCACCCCGTTCGCGCGCGCGTTCTCCCGGGCGACCGTCACGGCCACCGGATCCACGTCGTTCCCGGCGACCCGCCCCGCCCCGAGCTTCCTCGCCGCGATGGCGAGGAGGCCGGAGCCCGTGCCGACGTCGAGGACCGCGGCGCCGGGGCGCTCCGGGAGCCGCTCCGAGAGGGCGGCGAGGCAGAGCGAGGTCGTCGGATGGGTGCCCGTGCCGAAGGCCATGCCGGGATCGATCACGACCTCCACCCGCCCCGGCGGCACGGGCTCGTCGATCCAGGAGGGCCGGACCCGGACGCGCCCCACGTCGAGCGGCCGGAAGTCCTTCTTCCAGCCCTCGCTCCAGTCCTCGTCCGGGACCGCGAGGAGCTCGCCGCCGAGGCTGCGGGCGGCCTCCTCCGCCTCCTCCCGGCCGGGGAACCAGGCGACGAGGATCGCCCGTCCGGGCCCGGGCTGACGGACGCCGGGCATCGGCGCGCCCTCGCCGTCCCTCACCTCCACGCCGCTCGCGCCGAGCCCGAAGAGCTCCGCGGCTCTCTCCTCGGCGGCGTCCTGCGCGCACTCCAGGGTGAGCGAGAAGGCGGGCACGCGCCCGTCATACCCGGGTTTCGCTCCCCTGGAAAACGGCGATATCGAAGGTGGGGGCGATTTCGTCCGCCGCGCCGATCGGGGGTAGCATCCGGGATCGGCATGGCTCTCCAGGTCCTCCTCGTCGAGCCGGACTCCGGGCTCGCGGACGAGATCCGCCGCGCCTTCGCGCCGGCGGGCTTCGACGTCACCGCGCTCCCGGCGGGCGAGCCGGCGCTCGCGCACTGCCGCGACGCCGCGCCCGACCTCATCCTGCTCGCCGCCGAGCTCCCGGACATGAGCGGGTTCTCGGTCTGCAACCGGCTGAAGCGCCAGCTCGGACGGGTCCCGCTCGTCCTCTACACCGCCGAGGCGACCGAGGCGGCGATCGAGGCCCACCGGGCGACGCGGACCCGCGCCGACGACTACCTCCGCCGCCCCTTCGAGATCGCCGACCTCGTCGGACGCGCCGCCGCCCTCCTCCAGCTCGACCCGCCCGCCGCCCCGCCGCCCCCGGCCGCCCCGCCGGCGGCGCCCCGG
>JBBIPT010000377.1:0-2508 GCA_037442705.1 Anaeromyxobacter sp. | reverse complement strand
AGCGAAGCGAGGACGGCCGGAAGCCATCTACGCCCTACGGGCTCCTCGAGTGCTCGGCGATGTTCCGCCCTCCCCCTGGCTCACCGGAACTCCCGCGCCCGGCTCCCGACCGCGGGGGCGAGGGCGAGCGGGGCGACCGAGGCGACCTTCACGTTCACGACCTGCCCGCTCCGCTCCACCTGGCCTCGCGCGAGCAGGAACGGCGCGCCGCGGACCACCGGCCGGCACCGCTCGTAGACGTCCGGCATCACGACGAGGTTCGCGATCCCGGTCTCGTCCTCGAGCGAGACGAAGACGATCCCCTTCGCCGTCTCCGGCCGCTGCCGGACGATGACGAGCCCCGCCACCTCCACCGGCGACCGGTCCGGGAGGCGGGCGAGCTCCCGCGCCGTCCGGACCCGCCCGCTCGCCAGCGTCGGCCGGACGAGGGCCATCGGGTGGCCCCGCGGCGAGAGCCCCGCCGTGGCGAAGTCGGCCCCCACCTCCTCCGCCGCGCTCGCCGGGTCGAGCTCCGGCTCGGGCTCCGGCGGGGAGACCCCGGCGAAGAGGTCGTCCCCGTCCGCCTCGACCCCGAGGCTCTTCCAGACCGCGCTCCGCCGGTCGGGGGCGAGCCGGCCGAGCGCCCCGGCCTCGGCGAGCCGGACGAGCCAGGCCCGGGAGAGGCCGGCCCGGCGGACGAGGTCCCCGATCGTGCGGAAGGGCCCCCGCGCCCGGGCGGCGAGGATCCCCTCCCCCACCTCGCGCGGGAGCCCGCGGATCGCGTGGAGCCCCACCCGGAGCGCCGGCACCTCCCCCGCCTCCGCGGGCGCCCCCGGCGCGGCCCCCTCGAGCGTGCTCTCCCATCCGCTCGCGAGCACGTCCACGCCGCGGACCTCGACTCCGTGCCGCTTCGCGTCCTCGAGGAGGGTGTGGGGGGCGTAGAAGCCCATGGGCTGGCTGTTCAGGAGCGCGCAGGCGAAGGCGGCCGGGTGGTGGCGCTTCAGCCACGCCGAGGCGTAGACGAGGAGCGCGAACGAGGCGGAGTGGGACTCGGGGAAGCCGTAGCCCGCGAAGCCGAGGAGCTGGTTGAAGATGATCTCGGCGTCCGCCTCCGCGATCCCCCTCGCCTTCATCCCGGCGAGGAGCCGGGCCTTCATCGCCTGGATCCGCTCGTGGGAGCGGCGGTGGGTCATCACCCGGCGTAGCTCGTCCGCCTCTCCCGGCGTGAAGCCGGCGGCGACGACCGCGAGCCGCATGATCTGCTCCTGGAAGATCGGGACGCCGAGGGTCTTCTCGAGCACCGGGGCGAGCGGCGGGTACGGGTAGCGGACCGCCTCCTTCCCGGCCCGCCGCCGCAGGTACGGGTGGATCATCCCGCCCTGGATCGGCCCCGGGCGCACGATGCCGACCGCGATGACGAGGTCGTAGAAGGTCCGGGGACGGAGGCGCGGCGCGAGCGACATCTGCGCGCGCGACTCCACCTGGAAGACGCCGACCGAGTCGGCCCGGGTGAGCATCTCGTAGACCGCGGGCTCCTCGGCCGGGATGGTGGCGAGGGAGTCGGGGTGCGGGACGGGCGTCGGGTGGTCCGGGGGCGGCCGGTGGCGGGCGAGGAGCGCGAGGGTGCGCGAGAGGGCGGTGAGCATCCCGAGCGCGAGGAGGTCGACCTTGAGGAGGTCGAGGGCGGCGAGGTCGTCCTTGTCCCACTGGACGATCGTCCGCCCCTCCATCGCGGCCGGCTCGATGGGGACGGTCTCGCAGAGGGGCCGGCGGGTGATGACGAAGCCGCCCACGTGGATGGAGAGGTGCCGGGGAAAGCCGGCGAGCTCGCGGGCGAGCTCCAGGACGAGCCGGACCCGCTCCGAGGCGTCGGGGTCGAGCCCCGCCTTCCGGGCGAGGTCCGGCCCGTCGGCCCCGGAGAGGTCCTCGTACATCCCCACCTGCTTCGCGAGCCGGTCCACCTGGGCGAGGGAGAGGCCGAGCGCCTTGCCCACGTCGCGCAGCGCCGACTTCCCGCGGTAGGTGATCACCTCGCAGACCATCCCCGCCCGGTCGCGGCCGTACCGCTCGTAGACGTACTGGAGGACCTCCTCGCGCCGCTCGTGCTCGAAGTCCACGTCGATGTCGGGCGGCTCCCCGCGCTCGGCCGAGATGAACCGTTCGAAGAGGAGCCCCATCCGCACCGGGTCGATGGCGGTGATCCCGAGGACGAAGCAGACGGCGGAGTTCGCCGCGCTCCCCCGCCCCTGGCAGAGGATCCCGCGCGCGCGGGCGAAGCGGACGACGTCCCAGACGGTGAGGAAGTAGCTCGCGTAGCCGAGCCGCTCGACGAGGTCGAGCTCCTTCGCGAGCTGGCGCGCGACGTCCTCCGGCGGGTCCCCGCCGTACCGCCAGCGCGCCCCCTCCCGGACGAGGTCGCGCAGGAGCGCCATGCCGCCGAGCTCCTCCGCCCGATCCGGCGCCTCCGCGGGCTCCGGCACCGGGACGACGAGCGCGAGCCCCCGCGCCGCTCGATCCGGGCCGCCCGCG
>JBBIPT010000376.1:0-2556 GCA_037442705.1 Anaeromyxobacter sp. | reverse complement strand
TTTCACTATTATCTGAACCGGCATGTGCACCTGGATGAAGATTTTCACGCGCCGCTTTCCCTGCGCCTGCTGCATGCCTTGTGTGGTGGCGATCCGGAAAAATGCCGCGAGGCCGAGGCCGCTGCCCGACGGCTTGGTCGAGAAGAATGGGAGCAGCGCGTTCTTCAGCACGTCGTCGCGCATCCCCTTGCCGCGATCCTCGACCCGGACCTCGAACGCGCCGGCCGGGCGGATCGACCCGGCGGAGGCGCCCGGCCTCGCCCTCGCGCTCGCCCTCGCCCTGCGGGCGCGGGAGGGGCCCCGCGGGCCGCGCCTCAACCTCCGCCGGGGAGACCAGGCCTACACCCGCGACTTCGAGCACCTGAAGGGCCGGATCGGGAAGCTCGCCGCCTACGGGGGGCTCGTCCTCCTCCTCGCCGTGGCGAGCGCCGGGGTGAAGGCCTTCGCCCTCGCCCGCCAGGAGGCGGCGCTCGACCGGGCCCTCTGCGACGCGCAGCAGAAGATCGTCGGCAAGTGCTACCCGAACTTCGAGGAGGCGCAGGCCGTCCTCCGCGGCCGCGGCACGCCCGGGGAGGCCCTGCCCCGGGTCTCCGCGGTGGATCTCCTCGGCGAGCTCGCCACGAAGGTCCCGGCGAACGTGCCGATCCGGCTCGAGCGGATCGAGATCACGAAGGAGAAGCTCCACGTCCAGGGGACGACCGGCGCCGCGGAGAACGTGGACCGGATCGTGGAGGCGCTGAAGGGCTCTCCCTGCTTCCCCGACGCGCGCTCCGGCGCAGCGAGGCGGCGCGGGACGGACGGCAAGTTCGAGTTCTCGGTGGACGCGTCGCTCTCCTGTCTCGAGAGCGGACCGCCGCAGCCGGGAGGGAGGGGATGATGGAGAAGCTCCGCAGGCTCCGCGCCGGCGTGGAGGCGTGGCTCGCGACGCTCTCCCCCCGCGAGCGCGTGATGGTCTCGGCCGCCGCCGCCGCCGTGGCCGTCTTCGCCGTCTGGCTCGGCGCCCACCAGATCGGGAAGGGGATCTCCACCCGGGAGTCGAGGATCGAGCAGAAGACCCGCGTGCTCTCCCAGATCGGCAAGCTCGCCGACGGCTACCGCCGGCGCCAGGCGGAGAAGCAGGCGCTCGAGGCCCGGCTCGAGGGCGCCCCCGTCCAGCTCATGAGCCACATCTCCCAGACCGGGGCGACCCTCGGGATCCAGGTGAACGACCTGCGCCCCACCGGCGCGCCCGCCGACGCCGGGGGGCTGCGGGAGGAGTCGGTGGAGGTGAACCTCGCCCGGATCGAGCTGCAGCGGCTCGGGCTCCTCCTCCAGTCGCTGGAGCGGGGGGCGGGGGTGGTGAAGGTCCGGCGGATCCGGATCACGACCCGCTCCGACGACCCGGCGCTCGTGGACGCCACGCTCGTCGTCTCCACCTACCTCGTGAAGTCGTGATCGGGAGCCCGGCGTGAAGAAGATCGACTGGACGGTCTGGAAGCCGCGCCTCCTCTACGGCGGCTTCGTCCTCCTCGCCTTCCTCCTCGCCCTGCGCTGGACGTTCCCGTCCCTCGCGGTGAAGGAGCGGCTCATCGTGGAGGCGGGCCGGCGCGGCTGGCAGATCGACGTGGAGGACGTGGGGGCGGGCGGCCTCGCCGGGGTCCGGGCCCGGGGCGTGAAGCTCTCGCAGGAGTCGGGCCTCTCGGTCCCCATCGACGAGCTCACCGCCTCCGTCCGGCTCCTCCCCCTCCTCGCCGGGAGGGTCTCCCTGGACTTCGACGCGCGGCTCTACGACGGCCGGGTCCGCGGGGTCGCGGACCTCCGCGGAGAGCCCCGGCGCGTCTCCGCGACGGTGGAGGGGATCGACGTGGGCGCGATCCTCCCGCTCCGGAAGGCGGCGGGGGCCGACCTCCTCGGCGTCCTCCACGGCTCGGCCGACCTCTCCCTCCCCTCGGCGCCCGGCGGGCAGCCGGAGGGGCGGATCGACCTCTCCCTGAAGGACGCGGGGCTCGCCGGCGGGCAGCTCCCCGTCCCGGGGATGACGACGGGGCTCACGCTCCCGCGGATGTCGTTCGGGGAGGTCACCGCCGCGGTCGCCCTGGGCGGCGGGAAGGCGACGTTCGAGAAGCTCGAGGCGAAGGGCGGCGACGCGGAGATCGCGTCGGAGGAGCTCTCCGTCGTCGTCCAGCCGCGCATGGAGTTCGCGCCGGTCTTCGGGAAGGCGAAGGTGAAGGTGCGGGACTCCTTCTGGGCGAAGCCGGAGACCCAGGCGTTCAAGGGGCTCGCGGAGGCGGCCCTCGCCTCCGCCAAGGGGCGCGACGGCTCCTGGCACTTCACCGTGACCGGCTCCGCCGGACATCCGCGCCTCCAGCCCTTGCCGGGGCAGTGAGCCCACTTGGCCGCTCGCCCTGACCCTGAGCCTGTCGAAGGGTCGAAGGGCGAAGGTTGCGGCCGGTGCTCCCCTGGCGAAGCCGGCCGCTGGCCGCCCGGGCCGCCGTTCCCCCTCGCGTGGCCGGCCGCTGGCCGCCCGGGCCGCCGTTCCGCCGTGTGCTCGGCGCGCACGGCTCCGGCGTGACGCGC
>JBBIPT010000375.1:0-2558 GCA_037442705.1 Anaeromyxobacter sp. | reverse complement strand
CGGTCTCGCCGGCCGCCGTCCGGGAGGCGTTCGACGCGGGGCCCGTCGCGGCCGCGGTGATCGGCCGGGGCCGGATCCTGCGCGCGAACGAGGCGTTCGCCCGCACGCTCGGGAGGGAGCCGGGCGAGCTCCTCGGGAAGCGGCTCGCGGAGGTCCTTCCGCCCTCCGGCGGAGAGCTGCCCGAGCCGGCGCCCGGCTCGTCCGCGAGCTACCGCACCTCCCTCGCCGGAGTCCCCGCGCGCGTGGACCTCGCCGCGACCGGGCGGGCGGGGCGGGGAGCTCCCGTCGTCTCCGCGGCGCTCTCGCTCGTGCAGGCCGACCACGACGAGGCGGCGGGCCGCGCCCTCCTCGACCTCTCCCGCGCCCTCGCCGACGCGCGCGCCGAGGAGGACGTGACGGGGGCCCTCTCCCGGGCGCTCCAGCTCCTCTTCCCCGGCCGCTCGTTCGCCATCCGGCTCGTGGATCCCGGGACCCTCGCCCTCCGCACGCTCTACGCGAGGGGACGGCTCCGCTCCCGGGCTCCGGCGCGGCTCGCGCTCCGGCGCGCCGCGGTGGAGCGGACGGGGCTCTCCCGGAGCGGGCTCGAGGAGGGGAGCGTCCAGATCGTGGAGGTGGACGAGCCGCTCTTCGCGGACTGCGCCGAGGCGGTGGCCGTGCCGCTCGCCGTGGGCGGGCGGCTCTTCGGGATCGTGAACCTCGAGTACCCGGAGGACGGGCCGGGAAACCGGGAGAGCGACGACCCGCTCCTCCACCAGCTCGCGAACCACGCGGCGCTCGGCGTCCGGAACGTCCGGACCTTCGAGGAGCTCACCTACCTCAAGACCTACCTCGAGAGCCTCATCGAGAACGCGAACGCGCTCATCTTCGTCGTGAACCGGTGCCGCGAGGTCATCGTCTGGAACGACGCGGTGGCGAGGCTCACCGGCGTCCCGCGCGACCGCGCCCTCGGGGACGACCTCCTCTCCCACGTGCCGGCGGACGAGCGCTCCTCCCTCGAGGCTGTGCTCCTCCGGGGCTTCGACGGGGAGGCCGTGGCCGGCTACGAGACCCGCCTCCTGCGCGGGGGCGCGGGGGAGGTGCGGGTCGCCGTGAACACCGCGCCGATCCTGGCGGCGGCCGGAGGCGTGGAGGGGGTCGTCGCGATCGGCCAGGACCTCACGCTCCTCCGCTCGCTGCAGGCCGCGGCGGAGCACGCCGAGCGGCTCGCCGGGATCGGGCGGCTCGTCGCCGGCGTCGTCCACGAGCTGAACAACCCGCTCACCGCCGTGAACATGTACTCCGACGTCCTCGTCGAGAAGCTCTCGTCGGCCGGGCACGACGCCTCCGACGTGGAGAAGCTCCGCGCGATCAAGGAGTCGGGCCAGCGGATCCAGCGGCTCGCGCGCGACCTCGTCGCCTACGCCCGCCCCGCCGGGGCGAAGGTCGAGCCGGTGGAGCTGGCGGCGGTCCTCGACGAGGCGGTCCGGCTCGCGAAGCCGGCGCTGAAGGAGACGAGCGCCGTCCTCGACCGCGCGTTCGAGGAGGTGCCCCCGGTCGAGGCGAGCCGTCCGAGCCTCGTGCAGGTCTTCGTGAACCTGCTCACGAACGCCGCCCAGGCGGTGAGGAGCGGCGGGCGGGTCACCGTGCGGCTCGGCCCCGCGGACGGCGCCGCCCGGGTGGTCGTGGAGGACGACGGCGCGGGCATGGAGCCCGAGGTCGCGGCGCGGGCGTTCGAGCCGTTCTTCACGACGAGGCCGGGGCAGGGGATCGGCCTCGGGCTGCCGATCGTCCAGGGGATCGTCGAGCGGCACGGGGGGAGCGTGGCGCTCGACACCGCTCCGGGCGCGGGCACGCGCGTCGCGGTGACGCTCCCGGTGAAGCGCGAGGTCTGATGGTGATCACTCGCGTCTAGCCACGGCTTCGCCCTTCGACCCTTCGACAGGCTCGGGGTCAGGGCGAACGGCTGAGTGCAAGGCCCTGCCCCAGCCGGCGCATCCCTCACGCCGCGAGCGAGAGGACCGCGTAGCCGTTGAAGGCGGGGAGGACCGTGGAGAGGGAGTAGCCGGAGGGGTTCAGCGGGATCCGGACGTCCGTCCCGTCGGTGGAGACGAACCGGGCCCGCCGCGCCCCGCCCGCGACCTGCACGCCGAGGAAGAGGGTCGCCCCCTGGACCCGCTCGTCCGGCGGGGCGACGAGGTGGGCGAGGACCGCCCCCGCCGTCCGGTGGAGGACGACGAGGAGCGGGACGCGGGAGGCGACGCCCGCCGCGCGGCGTCCGCGGCCGAGGACCGCGTCGAGCGCCCGCTCGAGGGACTCCGCCGCCTCCTCCAGGTCCGCCTCCCGGCCGTCGGGCGCGAGGGAGGGGAGGGCGGCGAGCGTGCCGGTGCCCACCTTCGTGCCCGAGGCCTTCGCCGAGGGCAGGAGACCCGGGCCCGGCCGCCCCGTCTCGTCCGCCGCCGCCGCCTCGCCGAAGGCGAGGATCGTGCCGCCCCCCTCGAGCCGCCGGAGCGCCTCCTTCGCCTCGGCCGGGGCGAGGGCCGCGGCGTCGGCGAGGACGAGGGTCGCGCCCGCCGGGACGT
>JBBIPT010000374.1:0-2564 GCA_037442705.1 Anaeromyxobacter sp. | reverse complement strand
TGGCAGTAGCGTGATCGCGCGCGCGCGCCGGGCCGCCCTCCCGCCGCGCGGCGGGGTGCGGACCCAAACCTGTCCGCTTTTTCCGGGCGCGGCCGCAGAGTCCCGCCCATGGCGGGACCACCACAGGAAGAGCTGTTCGCCGGCGCGAACGTGCCGGACGGCACCGTCGCGGTGAACGGAAGGTGCTTGGTCCGCACCCAGGACGGCCATCGCGTCGTCCTGGTCGCGGGGATCGTGCTCAGCCAGTACACCGGTGGTGATCGTATGGCCGAAGCCCACGCGATGGTGAGCCTTGTCGAGCTCGGCTGGGCGGAGCAGGACGACGTCGCAAGGGCCTTCGGCTTGTCGTCGAGGACGGTGCGCCGCTTCCAGCGGCGCTTCGAAAACGGCGGTCTGCCCGCGCTGGCGCGCGCGCCCGGCTACCCGCGAGGGCGGCTTCGACTCCCTCAGGAGCGGATGCGCACGATGGCGCGCCTCAAGGCGGCGGGGCACTCGAACCGCGAGATCGCGCGCCGCCTGGGCGTGAACGAGAAGGCGATCCGCAAGATGCTAGCGCGGCAGGGCTTCCGTGCGCCGCGGGCGGAGCAGCCCGCGCTGCCGCTCCCCGCGCCGGCTGCGGACCCAAACCTGTCCGGCGGCACTCCGGATCGGGCAGCGCCCGCCGTCGGATCGACCACTGCGACCCCGGCGCCTGCGGACCCAAACCTGTCCGCTCCCGCGCTGGTCGCAGACTGCCCGGCCTCGTTCGACGCCGACCCGGCGGATCGCCGCCTCGACCGCCTCTTCGCCTACCTCGGCCTGCTCGACGACGCCGCTCCGCTCTTCCGCGACGGTGCTCGTGTGCCCCGGGCAGGCGTGCTCCTCGCCATCCCCGCCCTCCTCGAGAGCGGCGTCCTCGACGCGGCACGGCGGGTCTACGGCTCGATCGGCCCGGCCCTTCTACGGTCTGCGCACGACGATCGTCGCGCTGCTGCTCATGGCGCTACTGCGCATCAAGCGGCCCGAGGCTCTCAAGGAGCACTCCCCCGAGGACCTCGGTCGCCTCCTCGGTCTCGACCGTGCTCCGGAGGTGAAGACGTTGCGACGCAAGCTCGCGCGCCTGGCCCGCATCGGCGGCGCGACGCACTTCGGTCGCCTGCTCGCCGAACGGCGGGTGGCGGCGCGCGGTGCCGCGCTCGGCTTCCTATACGTGGACGGCCACGTGCGCGTCTACCACGGCCAGCGCGACATCCCGAAGGCTCACGTCGCCCGTATGCGGATCGCGCTGCCGGCGACCACCGACTACTGGATGAGCGACGCCCGAGGCGAGCCGCTCTTCGTGGTCACCGCCGAGGCCAACGCCGGCCTGGTGGCCACGCTTCCCAAGATCCTCGACGAGGTGCGCAGGCTCGTCGGCGAGCGGCGCGTCACCGTGGTCTTCGATCGCGGCGGCTGGAGCCCGGCGCTCTTCGCCACTCTCGTCGCTTCCGGCTTCGACATCCTCACCTATCGGAAGGGCCGCTTCCGCCGCCTCCCGCGCCGACTGTTCTCGTCGCAGACGGCCCTGCTCGACGGCCGGACCGTCAGCTACCAGCTCGCCGACCAAGGCATTCGCCTCCTCGGTGGAACGCTCCGCCTGCGCCAGGTCACCCGGCTCACCGAGCACGGAGGCCACCAGACGCCGATCGTCACCTCCCGCCGCGACCTGCCCGCCATCGAGGTCGCCCACCGGATGTTCGAGCGGTGGAGGCAGGAGAACTTCTTCAAGTACCTTCGCGAGGAGTACGCCCTCGACGCACTCATCGACTACGCGGTGGAACCGGACGACGCCACGCGCGAGGTGCCCAACCCGAAGTGGGCCGAGGTCGATACGAAGCTCCGCGCGGCGCGCGAGCGCGTTGCCGAGATCACCCGCCACATCGGATCGGAGGCCGCCCTCAGGGAGCTTGGCGTGGCCAAGTCCCGCCGCGCCCTTCTCGACCGGCACGTCCGGCGCGAGCTCGGGGCCGCCGTCGCCGAGTCCATGAAGCTCAAGCGGCGGCGCGCGGCCATCCCGCGTCGGATCCCGGTGGGCGAGCGGACCGAGGGCGAGGTGGTCAAGCTCGCCACCGAGCGCAAGCACCTCTCCAACTTGCTCAAGATGGTCGCCTACCAGATCGAGAGCGATCTCGTGCGCGCCGTCGCGCCCAACTACCGGCGCCCCGACGACGAGGGCCGCACCCTCGTGCAGGCGGCTCTCGCCTCCGCCGCGGACATCACCGTCGCGGCGGACAAACGCGAACTCCGCCTGCTGCTCGCGCCGATGAGCTCGGCCCACCGCACCCGCGCCATCGCCGCCCTCTGCCAGCAACTCACCGGCGCCGGCGCGGTCTTCCCAGGCACGCGCCTCCGCCTCGTCTACGCCATCGCAGACCGCCCGGACCGGACAACTTGACGGGGCCTTATGTCAGGAGGTCTGGACTCTCCGGCCCGAAGTCGAGCTGCCCGGCGCTCTGCGGTGGCTGCGGCGGCGGACGCGGCTCGTTCGGGCGGGGCTCGCCGCCGCGATCGGCCTTCTGCCCGGACTCCTCGCCGGATGTAAGCCC
>JBBIPT010000373.1:0-2571 GCA_037442705.1 Anaeromyxobacter sp. | reverse complement strand
GGCGGGGCCGGCCATCCTTCAGGAGCGGGTGGAGGGGCTCGACGTCCGGGTCACCGCCGTGGGGCGGCGGCTCTTCGCGATGTCGGTGGACGCAGGCGCCGGCGGCGACCCCGACGACGTCCGGGCCGACTTCTGGCGCGCGGCCCGGACGGCGCGAGCGGTAGAGCTGCCCGCCGGCCTCGCGCGCCGCCTCCTCGCGCTCCTGCGGGCCCTGGGGCTCCGGTACGGCGCGATCGACCTCCGGCTCGACCGGGGCGGCCGGTGGGCGTTCCTCGAGGTGAACCCCTCGGGGCAGTGGCTCCACGCGGAGGCGGTGACCGGCCACCCGATCAGCGCGGCGGTCGCCCGGCTCCTCGCCCGGGGGAGGGGACGCCCGGCGCGGGACCCCGTGAGCGTGCACGTCGTCCCGGCGCGACGTCCGGGCTGAAGTGGGGGAGCCCCCCTGCTAGATTCCCCGGGTGCCCTTCGATCTCCGGAGCGACTTCCGGCCCACCGGCGACCAGCCCCGGGCCATCGCCGAGCTCACCGCCGGGCTCCGGCGGGGCGACCGCCACCAGGTACTCCTCGGGGTCACGGGCTCCGGGAAGACCTTCACCGTCGCGAACGTCGTCGCCGAGGTGAGGCGGCCGGCCCTCGTCATCGCCCACAACAAGACGCTCGCCGCCCAGCTCTACGGGGAGTTCAAGGAGCTCTTCCCGGAGGCGGCCGTCCACTACTTCGTGAGCTACTACGACTACTACCAGCCGGAGGCCTACGTCCCGTCGACGGACACGTACATCGAGAAGGACTCGTCCATCAACGACGAGATCGACCGGATGCGCCACGCCGCGACCCACGCGCTCCTCACCCGGAACGACGTGCTCATCGTGGCCTCCGTCTCCTGCATCTACGGCCTCGGGACCGCCGAGGCCTACTTCGGCCTCCTCCAGCAGCTCGAGCGGGGCCAGGAGTTCCCCCGCGACCGCTTCATCCGCTCGCTCGTGGACATCCAGTACGAGCGGAACGACACCGACTTCCACCGCGGGACCTTCCGCGTGCGCGGGGACACGATCGAGGTCTTCCCGCCCTACGAGGAGGAGCGGGCCGTCCGGGTGGAGTTCTTCGGGGACGTCGTGGAGTCGCTCCACGAGTTCGATCCGCTCCGCGGCGTCACGCTCGCGGAGCTCGACAAGGCGGCCATCTTCCCGAACAGCCACTACGTCTCGGCGCCGGAGACCCGCCGGCGCGCCGTGGACGGGATCCGGGAGGAGCTCCTCGGCCGGCTCCAGGAGCTCCGGGCGGCGAACAAGCTCGTCGAGGCGCAGCGGCTCGAGCAGCGGACGATGTTCGACCTGGAGATGCTCGAGCAGATGGGGTTCTGCTCGGGGATCGAGAACTACTCGCGCTGGCTCTCGGGCCGGAAGGCGGGCGAGCCGCCCCCCTGCCTCCTCGACTACTTCCCGGACGACTTCCTCCTCGTCGTGGACGAGTCCCACCAGACCGTGCCGCAGATCGGCGCGATGTACCGGGGCGACCGCTCGCGGAAGGAGACCCTGGTCGACTTCGGCTTCCGGCTGCCGTCGGCCCTCGACAACCGGCCGCTGAAGTTCGAGGAGTTCGAGGCCCTCGTCCACCAGGCGATCTACGTCTCGGCGACCCCCGCCGCCTACGAGCTCGAGCAGGCGGAGGGGGTGATCGTGGAGCAGATCATCCGGCCCACCGGGCTCGTCGATCCCGAGGTCGAGGTCCGGCCCGTGGGGACGCAGGTGGACGACCTCCTCGGCGAGGTGCGGCGCCGGGCCGAGGCGGGCGAGCGGGTCCTCGTCACGACCCTCACGAAGCGGATGGCGGAGGACCTCACCGAGTACTTCACCGACGTGGGGGTCCGCTGCCGCTACCTCCACTCCGACATCGACACGCTGGAGCGGAGCGCGCTCATCCGGGATCTCCGGCGCGGCGAGTTCGACGTCCTCGTGGGGATCAACCTCCTCCGGGAGGGGCTCGACATCCCCGAGGTCTCCCTCGTGGCCGTGCTCGACGCGGACAAGGAGGGGTTCCTCCGCTCGGCGGTCTCCCTCGTGCAGACGATCGGCCGGGCGGCGCGGAACGTGAACGGGCGGGTGATCCTCTACGCGGACGCCGTGACCGACTCCATGCGCCGGGCGATCGACGAGACGGGCCGGCGGCGGGAGCGGCAGCGGGCGTACAACGAGGAGCACGGCATCACCCCCCAGACCGTCCGGCGGAACATCACCGACCTCGGCATGGCGGTCGTCGAGGCCGACTGGGTCACGGTGCCCCTCGCCGCGGAGGAGGGGGCGGAGTACAGGCCGGAGCAGATCCCCGGGATCGTCCAGGCGCTCGAGGCCGAGATGAAGGAGGCGGCCGCGGCGCTCGAGTTCGAGAAGGCGGCGTCCCTGCGGGACCGGATCCTGGCGCTCAAGGAGCTCGGCCTCGGGCTCCCCGCGAAGGCGGCGGGGATGAAGGGGGCGCTCGGCTCGGGGGCGGTGGCGAGCGCGGCGGCGATGGGACGCCTCCGCGGCAGCCGGAGGCCGCAGCAGCGCCGGCGCCGCCGCTGATCCGGCTCGCGGC
>JBBIPT010000372.1:0-2615 GCA_037442705.1 Anaeromyxobacter sp. | reverse complement strand
GGCTCCCCGGCCGCAACGGCCCCCGCGCCGGCTCCGACCCCGGGATCGCGCCCCGCCACCGAGACCGGCGCCCCCGCGATGAAGCCTCCGGCCGATCCCTGGGCGGCCCTCCGCCGCGCGCTCGGCCGCGGCCACCTCAGCGAGGCGATCTCGCGGAAGCGCGACCTCGCGCAGGCGTCCGCGGCCGGCCGTCCCGGCGCAGAGCTGGTGCCCGAGGAGGAGCGCGAGCGCGTCCTCCAGGCGCTGCTCGAGGGGATCGGGAGCGTGATGGCGGGAGACGGCGTCGTCGGCGGGCGGATCCTCGGCGACCTCGCGGCCCAGGAGAACCTCTCCTTCCGCTGGCTCGCGCTCCACTGGGGTGCCCGCGCGGCGCTGCGGAGCGGGAACCTCGCCGCCGCGCGGACGCACGTCCAGGGCGCGCTCACCGTGGCGCGGCAGCTCGACATCGAGGCCCGCGCGCTCAGCCAGTGGACGGCGGCCGAGGTCCTCGCCCACGACTCCGACACGACCCGTGCGCTCGCCTGGCTCTCCGAGGCGCGCAGCCGCTTCGACCGGATCGGCGACCGCTGGGGGACGGGGCAGGCCTGGCTCTCGGAGGCGCGCCTCCAGACCTCCCTCCGCCGGGAGCAGGCCGCCGCCGAGGCGGCCCGGCAGGCGGCGGCCGCGATGCCCGGCTCGGACGAGCCGGCGGTGATGCTCGCCCGCATCGCCGTCATCCGGGAGGACCTCGCCGAGGCGGAGCGGCTCATCGAGGACGTCCGGACGCAGCCCGCCGAGCGCGTCCGCGCGCTCGTCGAGGCGATCCGCGGCGGCGTCGTGAGCGCCCCGGACGCCGGCGAGTTCCTGCGCGAGCTCGACGCGGCGCCGAGCCAGCGCGCGCTGCGCGCGCTCGCGCGGATCGCGGGGGCCGCCCCCCGGTTCCTCCAGGCGCGGGAGGCGCTCGCATGGATGCTGCTCCGGCTCGGGAAGTACGCCGAGGCGGGCGCGATCTTCCGGGGGCTCCTCGGCCAGCCGCTCTCCGCCTCGGATCGCGCGTCGGTGATGCTCGGGATGGGTTGCATCGCCAACGCCCAGCGCGCCGGCAAGGCGGCCGCCGAGCCCCTCTCCGCGGTGGTCGCCGCGGGGGCACAGGCGCCGCCCGCGGCCGCGCCGGAGGAGCTCCCGCCCCTCCCCTCCCTCTCCGGCTCCGCCATCCTCGCCCGCGCGCCCCAGGGCACGGCCCCGGACGCGATGTTCTCCGGGCAGCTCCGGAGCTTCGCGCTCCCGGACCTCCTCGAGTTCCTCCGCAGCGCCAGGCGGACCGGCCTCCTCGTCTGCTCCTCGGCCTCCGGGATGGGTGCCCTCCGCTTCGTGAACGGGTTCGTCACGGCCGGCGCCTCGCCGGCGACGCCGGGCCTGGGCGAGTTCCTCGTCCGCGCCGGGAAGCTCGCCGCGCAGGCGCTGCGCGGGCTCGACCTCGCCGACCACCTCCTCGCGGCGAAGGTGGTGAAGGACGGGCTTGCCGACGCCGCCGCGGTGAGGGAGGCGCTCGAGGAGCAGGCCGCCTCCGCCGTCCGCGAGCTCGCCTTCTGGAAGGACGGCGAGTTCGCGTTCACGCAGGAGGCCGAGGCGGCGGCCGAGAGCCCCGAGACCTCCGTGTCGCTCGACCCGCAGGGGCTCCTCCTGCGCGTCTTCAAGGATCTGGACGAGGAGTCCCGGGAGAGCGGCCCCTCCGCCCGTTGACCGGTCCGCAACCGCATGCCGACGTCACGCGCCAGCGAGGCCCAGGACCTCACCAAGCTCGCGGGGCTCAAGCTCGGGAACTACCGGCTCGAGCGGCTCATCGGCAGCGGGCGCATGGGCGTCGTCTACCTCGCCAAGGACGAGGCCCTCCTCCGGCCGACCGCCATCAAGCTCCTCTCCTGGAAGGCGGCGGACGCGAAGGGGCAGGATCCGGTGCGCTGGTTCCTCGCCGAGGCCCGGATCGTCGCGCGGATCAACCACCCGCGGGTCGTGCAGATCTACGGCGCCGCCCGCCAGGACGACCACTGCTACATCGCGATGGAGTACGTCGTCGGCCGCTCGGCCGAGGCGCTCCTCGCGAAGGGGCGGCTCTCCCCCGAGGCGGCGACCGAGATCCTCGTCCAGGCGGCCTCCGCCCTCGACGCCGCGCACCGCTCGGGCGTCATCCACCGGGACGTGAAGCCGGCGAACCTCCTCGTCGGAGACGACGGAGTGACGAAGCTCGGCGACTTCGGCATGGCCCTCGGCGGGCCGGAGGTGTCGGCCGGCAACGCCCACGTGCGGGTCGGCACGCCCTACTACACCGCCCCGGAGATCTGGCGGGGCGGCGCGGCCACGCCGGCCTCCGACATCTACGCCCTCGGCGCGACCTACTACCATCTCCTCGCCGGCCAGCCTCCCTACCCGGCGTTCGACGTCGCCTCCGTGGAGCGGGCCCACCTCGGGGAGAAGGTCCCCGACCCCCGCCGGCTCGCCCCCTCGCTCCCCGCCTCCGCCGCCGCGCTCGTCATGCGGGCGCTCGCGAAGGACCCGAAGGGCCGGCAGGAGTCGGCCACGGTGGTGCTCTGGGAGGCGCGGCGGGTGCAGCAGGAGCTCGCCGGGCGGCCCGGCGC
>JBBIPT010000371.1:0-2619 GCA_037442705.1 Anaeromyxobacter sp. | reverse complement strand
GAGCAAACATGAGTGCCCTCGACGGACCGGACGTGGCGGTGTCTCGCGGCGAGCAAACATGAGTGCCCTCGACGGACCGGACGTGGCGGTCTCTCGGGGCGAGCGGAACTTCGGCAGCGCCGTCGTTCCGCGGCCTCCGGCTACACGCGCCGCACGGCCGCCCAGACCGCGGCCGCGACCGCCTCGACGGACGCCTCGCCGTCGATCTCGACGATCTCGTCGCCCCGGGCGCGAAGCCGCTCGATGGCCCGCTCGTAGCTCTCCGCGACCTTCCGCTGGAACGAGGAGACCTCGAAGAGCTCCCGGTCGAGGGACGCCGCCCGCCTCCTCCGCAGCGCGAGGTCCGCCCGCACCCGGAGGAAGACCACGAGGTCGGCCGCCGGGGCCCGTGCGTTCAGGGCCTCGACCCAGCCCATGTCGCCGAGGGCGAGCCCCTGGTAGGCGAGGGAGGAGAGCGTGAACCGGTCGGAGACGACGTCCACCCCCTCCGCGAGCTTCGGGGCGATCTCGACCGCATGGTGGTCGAGCCGGTCCGCCGCGAAGAGGAGCGCCAGGGCGGCAGGGTCGAAGTCCGCGCCCGCCTTCCCCGCGATCCGGCGGGTGAGGACCTGCCGGACGAGGGCCCCCACCGGCCCCCCGGACGGCTCCGCCGTGACGTGGGCCGTGCGCCCCTCCCCCCGGAGCCGCTCCCCGAGGAGCCGCGCCTGGGTCGTCGTCCCCGCGCCGTCGATCCCCTCGATCACGAGGAACCGGCCGCGCCGGCGCCGGCCCGAGGTGGCCGCTCGCCGGCTCACCGCTCCACCCCCAGGACGCGCCGGAGCTCGCGGAAGCGGGCGAAGAGCGCGTCCTCGCCCTTCGCGAGCCTGCGCGACCGGAGCAGGGATCGGATCGCGAGGAAGAGGAGCACGAGGGTGGCCGCGGTCGCGAGCCAGAGGAAGAGGGGCGGGCCGGGGTGCGCCTTCCGGAGGGCGCCGGGGGCGAGCGTGCCCCAGCGATCCCAGCCGAGCTTCACGGTGAGCCCCACCGCGAGGAGCCCGAAGAAGGCCTGGTAGAGCCCGCGCCGGAGCGCGTCCACGGAGGGCCGGACCGCGAGCTTCGCGGCGAGGGCGTCGTGCTCCGCGCGGAGCGCCTCCGCGTCCGCGGGGGGCGTGGGAGCGGCAGGGGCCGTGGGCATGGACGTTTCTATCCCCGGCCGAAGCGGGCGGCAATCGCGTCCTGCACCGCGCCGAGCGTGGGCTCGAGCTTCACCGATCCGTTGCGCAGGGGCGAGGCGATCCCGGGGAGGGTCGCCTCGTGGTAGCCGACCTTGAAGTCGGAGAACTTGAGGCCGTGGGCGGTGGAGATCACGACGACCCGCTCCCCCTTCCCCACCGTCCCCCTCGCGGCGAGCTTCTCCAGCGCGGCGAGCGCGACGCCCGTGTGCGGGCAGGTGAAGAGCCCGGCCCGGTCCGCGCGCGCCGCGGCGTCGGCGAGCTCCTGCTCGCTCGCCTGCTCGACGATCCCGTCGAGGGCCTCGAGCGAGCGCAGGGCCCGCTTCGCGGAGACCGGGGCGCCGATCTGGATCGCGGAGGCGAGCGTCTTCGCCGCCTGCACGGGGGCGACCTCCAGCCCCGCGGCCGGCTTCCGGCCGGCCCCGGCCGTGGCCCGCCAGAGCGGGTTCGCGTGCTCCGCCTGGGCCACGACGAGCCGCGGGAGCCGGTCCACGAGGCCGAGCTCCTTCATGAGGAGAAAGCCCTTGCCGACCGCGCTCGCGTTGCCGAGGTTTCCGCCGGGGATCACGATCCAGTCGGGGGACTGCCAGCCGAGCTGCTGCGCGATCTCGATCGAGGCGGTCTTCTGCCCCTCGATCCGGAGCGAGTTCATCGAGTTCGCGAGGTAGATGTCCTTCGTGCGGGAGAGCTCCCGGACGACCCGCATGCAGCCGTCGAAGTCGGTGTCGAGCTCGAGGACGAGCGCGCCGTTGGAGATGGGCTGCACGAGCTGGGCGGTGGAGATCTTCCCGCGGGGGAGGAGGACCACGCTCGGGATGCCGGCCGCGGCGCAGTAGGCGGAGAGGGCGGCCGAGGTGTCGCCGGTGGAGGCGCAGGCCACCGCCCGCACCTTCCCTCCCCGCGCCCGCATCTCCTTCACCGCGGAGACGAGGACCGTCATCCCGAGATCCTTGAACGACCCGGTGTGGGTGACGCCGCACTCCTTCACCCAGACGCCGGCGAGCCCGATCTCCTTCGCGTAGCGGTCGACGCGGAGGAGCGGGCTGCCCCCCTCGAACATCGACACCACGTTCTCGTCCGCGACGGCCGGGCAGACCCACTCCTTCTTCCCCCAGACCCCCGAGCCGTAGGGCCACGCGCCGAGCCGGAAGCGGGCGTCGAAGAGCGCCTTCCACTCCGTCGCGGAGCGGCGCGCGAGCGCCGCGCGGTCGTGCTCCACCTCGAGCAGGCCGGCGCACCGCGGACACTCGTAGACGACCTCCGTGAGCTCCGCCCGGAAGTCGCAGCCCTCCGCGCACCGGAACCACGCCCTGTATGTGCCGTCCATGCCCTCACCTTCCGGCGGGGGTCGCCGGGCGGCGCGCCGCCGCCCACGCGCCCCCGCGCGGGCCCGCCAATCTGCCGGGCG
>JBBIPT010000370.1:0-2642 GCA_037442705.1 Anaeromyxobacter sp. | reverse complement strand
GGAGCAGTTCGAGGCGATCTCGGCGCCGCCGGACACGCCGCTCCTCGTCCTCGGCTCCGCGGGCAGCGGGAAGACGACCGTCGCCCTCCACCGGCTCGCGCGGATCGCCTTCGAGGACCCGCGCCGCTTCCCGCCCGCGCGCCTGCAGGTCGTCGTCCCCGAGACCGGGCTCGCCCGCCTCTCCGCCCGGCTCCTCGAGCCGCTCGGCCTCGACCGCTCGCCCGTCCGCACGCTCGACTCCTGGTTCCGGGGCGCCTTCCAGAGCGCGTTCGGCGCCCCGCCGCCGCGCCTCTGCGAGGAGCCGCCGCCCCTCGTCTCGCGCCTGAAGCGCCACCCGTCCCTCTACGCGTCCCTCCTCCGGCGGCCGGGGCTCGCGGAGCGGAAGCCCTCGCTCCTCCGGCTCCGCCGGGAGGTGGGCGACCTCTTCGTGGATCGCGCCTTCCTCGCGTCGGTCGTGCAGGGCGCCGGGGGCGATCTCCCGACGACGGCCATCGAGGAGACGATCCGGCACACGCGGCTGCAGCTCGCCGCCTCGCCGGACGAGCTCGCCGCGGGCGTGGACGCCGGGCGGGCGGAGACCCTCGACGGGAAGCCCATCTCGGAGGACACGCCCGAGGCGATCTCCGGGACGCTCGACCCGGAGGACCTCCCCGTCCTCCTCCTGCTCGCCGCCCTCCGGAGCGGCAGCGCGGGGAAGAACCTCGCCCACCTCGTGGTGGACGAGGCGGAGGACGTCTCCCTCCTCGAGCTCTTCGTCCTCGGACGCCACCTCGCCGGGAAGAGCGTGACCCTGGCCGGGGACGAGGCCCAGCAGACCTTCTCCTCCTACGCCGGGTGGGACGACGCCCTCCGCGCCCTCGGGATCGAGCGGGCCCGGACGGTGCGGCTCGAGACGACCTACCGCTGCCCGCGGCCGATCGCCGAGGTCGCGCACGCGGTCCTCGGCCCCATCGCCCCCGATCGCCCGCCCCGCGCCGGCCGGGACGGCGCGCCGGTCTCGCGGTTCGACTTCCCGACGGACGCCCACGCCCACCTCTTCCTCGCCGGGGCCGTCCGCGAGCTCCTGGAGCGGGAGCCGCGCGCCTCCGTGGCGGTCGTGGCCCACGCGCCGCAGGTCGCCCGCGGCTTCCACCGGCTCCTCGCGGACCTCCCCGAGGCGCGCCTCGCGCTCGACGGGGCGTTCACCTTCAAGCCGGGCGTGGACGTGACCGACGTCGATGCGGTGAAGGGGCTCGAGTTCGACTACGTCGTCGTCCCCGACGCCTCGGCGAAGGCCTATCCGGACACGGACGACGCCCGGCGCAGGCTCCACGTCGCGGTCACGCGGGCGGCCCACCAGCTCTGGATCGCCTCCCCGGGGACGCCGTCTCCGCTCCTCGCCGCGGTCCCGCTCTCCTGAGGACGACGCCCGGCTGCGTGGCCCCGGGGCTCCGCTCGCCCCGAGCCTGTCGAAGGGCGAGGGGATCTTCCACCACGTCGAGCCCCGGGAGGGGCGCCCCCGCGCGACCGGCGGGCGGCGCCGGCCCCGGTGGGTTAAGAGGTTGCTTCCCGAGGAGCTCCCACGACATCCACCCGGAGGGAACGACGGCATGGCCCAGATCACGCACAAGGGAAACCCGATCCAGACGAACGGCAACCTGCCGGCGGTGGGCGGGAAGGCCCCCGACTTCAAGCTCACCCCCGGCGATCTCAAGGACGTGACCCTCGCCGACTACGAGGGGAAGAAGAAGATCCTGAACATCGTCCCGAGCCTCGACACGCCGACCTGCGCGACCTCGACGCGGAAGTTCAACGAGGCGGCGGGCAAGCTCGCGAACACGGTCGTCCTCGTCGTCTCCGCCGACCTCCCGTTCGCCGCGAAGCGGTTCTGCACGACGGAGGGGCTGGCGAACGTGGTCCCCCTCTCGCTCATGCGCGACAGGAACTTCGCGAAGGACTACGGCGTCCTCATCCAGGACGGCGTGCTCGCCGGCATCACCGCGCGCGCGATCGTCGTGATCGACGAGGGCGACAAGGTGGCCTACACCCAGCTCGTCCCCGAGATCGGCCAGGAGCCGGACTACGAGAAGGCCCTCGCCGCGGTGAAGTAGCGCTTCGACCAGGCCCCGGCGAGGCGCCCGCGCCTCGAGGACCCGCCGCTGCGCACGCGGCTCCCCGAGCTTGTCGAGGGGTCACCACGGGCGGACAGGAATCCGTTCGCCCTGAGCCTGTCGAAGGGCGAACGCCCTGGCTCGGCGCCATCAGCCCCGGCCCGCGTCCTCGCCGCCGAGCGCGAGGAGCCGCCCCTGCGCCCCCTCCCACTCCGCGTAGAGCCGCTCGAGCTCCGCCTTCGCGGCGCCCTGCCGCTCGATGTGCGGCTTCGCCCGCGCGAAGTCCTCGTAGAGCTTCGGGTCGGCGAGCGCCGCCGTCGCCTCCCGCTCGTCCGCCTCGAGCTCCGCGATGCGCGCCTCGAGCCGCGCGATCTCCTCGCGGAGCGGCCTCTCCAGCCGGTAGCGGGCGTTCCGGGCCTCGGCCTCCGCCCTCCGGCGCTCGCGCTCCGAGCCCACCGCGCCGCCGCCTCGACGGCGTGCGGAGCGACGTGACGGTCGATCTGCGGCACGATGTGCAGCTCGTAGATCTCCCGCTCCGGCGGGACCTCGCGC
>JBBIPT010000369.1:0-2676 GCA_037442705.1 Anaeromyxobacter sp. | reverse complement strand
GCGGCGAAGGCCCCTCCGGCGCCGGGCGGCGGCGGCGCGGGGGCCCGCGAGCGGGTCGTGGCGATGACGCCGCTCCGGCGGACGGTGGCACGGCGGCTCGTGGAGGCGCAGCGGACCGCGGCGATCCTCACGACCTTCAACGAGGTGGACATGACGCGGGTCCTCGCCCTGCGCGAGCGGCACGGCGAGCCGTTCCTCGCGAAGCACGGGGTGAAGCTCGGGTTCATGTCGTTCTTCGTGAAGGCGTCGATCGAGGGGCTGCGCGCGTTCCCGGCGGTGAACGCCGAGGTCCGCGGCGACGACATCGTCTACAAGGACCACTACGACATCGGCGTCGCGGTGGGCGGAGGGAAGGGGCTCGTCGTGCCGGTGGTCCGGGACGCGGACGCCCTCTCCTTCGCGGAGATCGAGAAGGCCCTCGGCGAGCTCGCCCGGAAGGCGCGGGAGAACCGGATCACGATGGACGACCTCGCCGGCGGCACCTTCACCCTCTCGAACGGGGGGATCTACGGCTCGCTCCTCTCCACCCCGATCCTGAACCCGCCGCAGTCCGGCATCCTCGGCCTCCACAAGATCGAGAAGCGGCCCGTCGTGGGCCCGGACGACGCGATCGTCGTCCGGCCGATGATGTACGTGGCCCTCTCCTACGATCACCGGATCGTGGACGGGCGGGAGGCGGTCTCCTTCCTCGTGAAGGTGAAGGAGTCGCTCGAGGACCCGGAGCGGATGCTCCTCGATGTGTGATGGCCACGGCGTTCGCCCTTCGACAGGCTCGGGGCGAACGGACCTCCACGCCTGTCGCCTCCCTCCGACCCGGGACCCCTCGATGACCCTCCCCAAGGTGAACCGGCAGCTCGCCGTCGCCGCCGTCCTCGGCTGGGTCTGGGCGGCGATCATGGGCCTCCTCACGGCCGTCTTCACGATCCCCGCCCTCTCCGCGGGCAGGGCCGAGGCGGCGGCGATGATCGTGCCGGCCCTCCTCTGCGTCGCGACCGCGGCGGGGTCGCACGGGATCCGCCGGCTCCGGCGGCCCTTCCTCGCCCTCGGGGCCGCGTCCGCCTGGATCGCGTTCCTCGTCACCTCTCCCCTCAGCGCGAAGGTGGGGATGCCCGGCGTCGTGCTGAACGTCGTCATCCTGGGGCTCGTCCTCACGAACATGCGCAGCTTCCGCTGGGGGCGCGGCCGCTGACCGGAACCCGGGCAGCCGGTGCCCGCCGCGCGTGCCGGGAAAGGCCCGGCGGCGGGGATCCGCGAGCGGTCCCGCCTGGCTCGCTCCGTGCAGTCCGCGCCTGCTCATGAAGCGCGTCGAGGTCATCCTCCGTCCGTCGGCGCTCGACGACGTCCGGGAGGCCCTCGCCGGCGTGGGGGCGTGGATCGCCGGGATGACCGTCTCCGAGGTGAAGGGCTACGGCCGGCAGCGCGGGCACGCGCTGCTCCACCGCGGCGGGGAGTACACGATCGACTTCCTCCCGAAGGTCCGGCTCGAGGTCGTCGTGCCCGACCCGCTCGTCCCGCGGGTCGTGCACGAGATGGAGCGGGCGCTCCGGACCGGCAAGGTCGGCGACGGGAAGATCTTCGTCGAACCCGTCGAGGGGGCGGTGCGGGTCCGTACCGGCGAGCGGGGAGAGGACGCGCTGTGACGGACGTGATCGCCTGGATCGAACCGCGGCGTTCGCCCTTCGACAGGCTCAGGGCGAACGGGTTTCTTCCCTTCCGTTCGTGGTGAGCCTGTCGAACCACGAACGGGCCTGGCGCCGCCGTCAGCGCCGTCGAGACGGCGGCGGCGACGCGGTCCGCGGGTCCTCCGGCCAGGCGTGGCGCGGGTACCTCCGCATGAGCTCGCGGCGGATCGCCGGGTAGTGGCGGTCCCAGAAGCCGGAGAGGTCGATCGTCACCTGGACGGCGCGCTGGTTCGGGGCGAGGAGGTGGAGGACGAGGGGGACCCGCCCGTGCGCCACGGCGGGGCCGGCGGCCATCCCGAAGAAGTCCTGGAGCCGGCTCTCCACCCAGGGGGGCTTCCCCGCCTCGTAGTGGATGCGGGCGCTCCGTCCGCCCGGCAGGGTGACCCGCTCGGGCGCGAGCCGCTCGAGGGCGGACCGGGCGCGGGGATCGATCCGGCCGAGGAGGGCCTCGCCGAGGCCGGCCTCGCGGAGCTCGGCGAAGCTCCGCCTCCCCTCGCAGAGCGCCCGGAGCGCCTCGGCGAGGTCCGCCTCGGAGGGCGGGGCGAGCGGTGCGTCCGGCGCGTGCTCCGCGGCGAAGGCGAGGCGGGCGAGGAGCCGATCGAGGTCACCCTCCGGGGCGAAGGCGCGCGGCCCCCGGGCGAGCGCTTCGGAGGCGAGCAGGGCGGCGACCCGCCCGGCGTCGGCCCGCGGAGCGCGGGTCTCCTCGAGGACGAGGTCGCCGTAGAGGAGCCGCTCGGTGGCGTCCACCCGCTCCGCGGCGGCGTTCCAGGCGACGGTCTCGTCGTAGCGGAGCGCCTCGGGGAAGAGGTCGAGAAGCATCTCCTCCGTCACGGCGCTCGCGATCCGGACGAGCGGCTCGCCGCCCCGCGCTCCGGGGGATCGCCGGTCGCCCCGCCGCTCCTCCGCGTCCACGGCGACGAGGAGCCGCGCCTCGCGCACGACGCACGCGGGATCGAGCCGGGCGCTGCCGCCGCCGCCGAGGACGATCTCGTCC
>JBBIPT010000368.1:0-2677 GCA_037442705.1 Anaeromyxobacter sp. | reverse complement strand
CCGACGCCCGCCCCGCCCCCGGAGCGCTTCACCACGGCGACCCGGCGCCTCGCCCGCGACGAGACCGTGGCGCAGGCCCTCTTCCGGCTCGACCTCGACGCCGCCGACGTCCGCGCCACCGTCGAGGCGCTCCGCGGCCTCCTCCCCTTCCGGCAGGCCCGCCCCGGCGACCAGCTCCGCGTCGAGCGCCGCGAGGGGGAGCGGGCCCTGGTCCGCTTCAGCTACCGCCAGGGGCCCATCGACGAGTGGACCGTCGAGCGGACGCCCGACGGCTCGCTCCGCGGCTCCCGGCGGCCGGTCGACCTCACGACGGAGGTCGCCCGGGTGGACGTGACGATCGAGGCCTCTCTCTACGAGACGCTCCGGAAGGCCGGCGAGGACCCAGGGCTCGCCGTGCTCGCCGCGGACGTGCTCGCCTGGGACGTCGACTTCTACCAGGACGTCCGCGGGGGAGACCGGATGCGGATCCTCGTGGAGCGGGTCCTCGCGGACGGCAGGCCCGTCCGCCTCGGCGAGATCCTCGCCGTCGAGTACGACGGCGCCGCGACGGGCCGCAAGCGGCTCTTCCGCTACACCGCGCCGGACGGACGGACGAGCTACTTCGACGACGAGGGGCGGAGCGCGCGCAGGGGCTTCCTCCGCTCGCCGCTGAAATACGCGAACATCACCTCCCGCTACGGGAACCGGCGGCACCCGATCCTCGGATACGACCGCGCCCACGAGGGGGTGGACTACGGCGCGCCGGCGGGCACCCCCGTCTGGTCCGTGGGAGACGGACAGGTCCGGCTCGCCGGCTGGAACGGCGCCTGCGGGAAGACCGTGATCGTCCGCCACCGGAACGGCTACGAGTCCGTCTACTGCCACCTCTCCGGCATCGCCGTCTCCGCGGGGAAGCCGGTGGCGCAGAAGCAGGTCGTGGGCTGGGTGGGGGCGACCGGGCTCGCGACCGGCCCCCACCTCCACTACGCGGTGAAGCGGGGCGGACGCTTCATGAACCCGCTCCAGCTCGAGGTGCCGCGGGAGGCGCCGATCCCCGAGAAGTGGATGGCCGACTTCCGGGAGAAGGTCGCCCCCCTTCGCGCGCGGATCGAGGGTGAGCTCGCGGCGCTGTAGGGCGCGGGAATAGGCTTCAGGCCTCGGGAAAGGCGCGGCCGTCCCCGGCCGGGGCCCGGGGATCCCCGGGCCTCGCGCCACCCCAGAGGCGAGCCGGCTCGCGGCTCCGCTCGCCCTGAGCCTGTCGAAGGGCGATGGGAGCCGGGGCCGATCGCGTGCTCGTGCCTCGACCGGCCCGGCACGAAGGGAAGCGCCGCAGCCGATCGCGAGCGGCCGTCTACGCGTCGTCCTCGTCCCGGTCCTTCCCCGCCCGCTGGGCCGCGAGGTGGGAGAAGAAGATGAGCGCCTCGAGGGCGTTCGTCGTCGTGAGAAGCCCGACGAGATCCCCCTTGCTGTCGAGCACGATCACGCCGTTCAGCTTCCGGTCGTGGAGGAGGCGGGCGACGTCGGCGATGGGCGTGTCGGGCGTCACCGTGTGCGGCTTCGCGTTCATCGCCGCCTTCACGGGGGTCTTCGAGAGGAGGTGGTGGACCTCCCACTGGTCGAGCGAGGTGGCCTTCGCCGGCATGTAGCCGTAGAGCATCTTCTCCGTCACGAGGCCGACCAACTTCCCGCCGCGGGTCACCGGGAGCCTCCGGATGTTCTTCTCCTTGAGGAGGTGGATCGCCTGGATGACGGACGCCTCCTGGTCGATCGTGATCGGGTGGGGCGTCATCCACTCGCCGACGGTGAGCTTGTTCGCCATGGTTCGGGGTTCCCCGGGGATGGCCCTCGACGCGAGGGCAGGTCAGGATGCCTGCGCAGTGTACCTCGGGATCGGCGCGCCGGTCAGGCGGACGCCGGCGCCGCGGGCTCCACGCAGGGGACGACGGAACGAAGGCGCCGGCCGCGGTTCCACTTCGGGTGCGTTTCTCCCCGGTCACGCCACGACCCGGCCGGGACACCGCCCGGGTCCCCGCCGGGACGGGCCTCTCCTGGGCCGTTGCCGCCTGGCGCGGCACGCCCTCTCCTGCGAGCGGAGGCTCCACCGCTCCATGCGGACCCCCCTCGCACTCGCGCTCTGCCTCGCGGCCGCGGCCGCGCCCGGCCTCACCCCCGCGGCCCAGCGGATCTCCATCGGCCCCTTCCGCGGGGACCGGCGCGCCGCCATCTCCACGCAGCTCGCCCTGGCGCTCTGCCCCGTCCGGCAGTGCGTGCTCTGGCCCGAGGTCTCGACGCGGGGGCGCCCGGACCTCGCCAAGGCCCGCCGCCTGCGCCTGGACGGCGTCCTCGTCGGCGAGGTCCGGGTCCGCGCCGGCTCCCGCATCGCGAACATCGATCTCCTCCGCGACTCCCTGCGCCCCTCCCACTCCTGGGAGGTCGCGGTCGAGCCGGACGACCGGCTGGATCCGGCGGGGGTGAGCGAGATCTCCACGGCCCTCGCGCGCCTCTCGCTCGCGTCCGTACCGCCGCCCGTTCCGGGCCCGGCCGCGGCACGTCGTCCCCTCGGTCCCGCTCCTCCGGACGAGCCAGGCCCTCCCCCGGTCATCTCACCCGCCCCTTCTCCCGAGGCCGGCCGGCCGCTCGAGCGTGCCGATCCCGCCGCGCGGCCGCCCGCCCGGACGTCCGCGCCCTCGCCCGCGCC
>JBBIPT010000367.1:0-2785 GCA_037442705.1 Anaeromyxobacter sp. | reverse complement strand
TCCGGGCCGAGCCGCGGCGGGGCCGCCGCGCCGCCCTCCTCTCCCTCCGCGCCGCCTCCGCCCTCCTCGCCTTCTTCCTCCTCCTCGAGCCGGGCAAGGAGCTCCTGCAGACGGCCCGGGTGCGCAACCGGTTCGCGGTGCTCGTGGACGCGTCGCGCTCCATGGGCTTCCCGCTGGAGGCCGGGGGCCCTTCCCGCGCGGCCGCCGCCGGGAAGCTCCTCGAGGACGCCCGGCCCATGCTCGCGCGCCTCTCCGGGCGCGTGGACGTGGAGTGGCACGCCTTCGGGGCGGAGGTGGCGCCCTTCGACCCGGCCGGGATCGCCGCCGGGCTCCCGGCCCGCGAGGGGAAGACGGATCTCCTCGGGGCGCTGAAGGCGGTCGCCTCCGGGGCCGGCGGCTCGACCCGGAAGCTCGCGGGGGCCCTCGTCGTCTCGGACGGCGCCGACAATGCCTCCCTCGCGGATGGCCTCGGCCCCGAGGCGCGCGCCCAGCTCCGCTCGCTCGGCGTTCCGGTGAACGCGGTCGCCGCCGGGCGCGAGCCGCCGCGGGACCTCGCGATCGAGCGGCTCGCCGTGGACGACTTCGCGTTCGTCCGGAGCACGGTCTCGGTGGAGGCGACGCTCCGCGCCCGGGGGCTCGGCGACGGGGAGGTCCGGGTCGTCCTCCGCCGCGAGGGGGCCGTCGTCGCCTCGGCGACGGTGAAGCTCCAGCGCGGCAGCGACCGGTACACCGTCCCGCTCTCCTTCGCCCCGGACGCGACGGGCACCTTCGTCTTCACGGTGGCGGCCGACCCGGTGCCGGGCGAGGCGATCCCGGAGAACAACGCGCGCTCCTTCGTCCTCCGCGTGATCCGCGACCGCGTCCGCGTCCTCCTCGTCGCCGGGCGCCCGAGCTGGGACGTCCGCTTCCTCCGCGGGCTCCTGAAGCAGGACCCGAACGTCGATCTCGTCTCCTTCTACATCCTCCGCTCCAACGCCGACGACCCGGGCCCGCAGCACGAGCTCTCCCTCATCCCGTTCCCGGTGCAGGAGATCTTCGGGGAGCAGCTCCGCACCTTCGACGCCGTCCTCTTCGTGAACTTCGCCTACGCGCCCTACCGCGGCCTCGAGATCGAGCGCTTCCTGCCGAACGTCCGGGACTACGTGCGCAACGGAGGCGGGCTCGCCATGGTCGGAGGCGAGCAGAGCTTCGGCGACGGCCGCTACGGCGAGACCCCCCTCGCGGAGATCCTCCCCGTCGCGCCGCTCGACGGCACCCGCATGGCGGAGGGGGAGTTCCGCCCCCGCCTCACGCCCGAGGGGCGGAGGCACCCCGTGACGAGCCTCGCCCCGGGCGACGCGGCGAACGAGGCGGTCTGGGGGAGCCTGCCCCCCGTGACGGGGGTGAACCTCACGCGCGCCCTCCCCCCGGGCGCGGGAGCCTCCGTGCTCCTCGAGGCGGCCGGAGTCCCCGCGGCGGGCCCGTCCACGCCCGTCGTGGCGGTCCGCGAGGTGGGGGCCGGGCGCTCGATGGCGGTCGCCTCGGACGCCTCCTGGCTCTGGGGCTTCGCCGGGGCGGAGGGCGGCCTGGGAAACCGGGCCTACCTCCGCTTCTGGAACTCGGCCCTCCGCTGGCTCGTGCGGGATCCCGGCCTCGCCCCCGTGCAGGTGGAGCCCGACGCGCCCGCCGTGGAGCCGGGGGCGCCGGTGGGCGTCGCGATCTCCGTGCGGGGGCCGGACTGGGGCCCCGCCGCGGGGAAGAAGGTCACCGCGCAGCTCGTGGGCGAGGAGGGGCGCCCGGTGGCGCGGGCGGAGGCGGTGGCGGATCCGGACGGGATCGCGCGGCTCGAGCTCGTCCCGCCCGGCCCCGGCGCCTACAAGATCGTCGCGCAGGGAGAGGGGGCGGCCGGAGATCCGGCGACGGCCGCCGTCGCGGTCCGGGGAGCCGGACCCGAGGACGCGGACACCGCCCCGCGCCCCGACCTCCTCTCCGCCATCGCCGAGGCGACGGGGGGCGGGTTCGCGACCCTTCCCGGCGGCGGCCTGCCGGACCTCGCGCTCGCGGATCCGGAGATCGTGGAGATCGGACGGAGGAAGGCGGTCCCCGTCTGGGACCGCTGGTGGTTCCTCGGCGCGCTCGCCCTCTCGCTCGGCCTGGAGTGGGTCCTGCGGCGGCGCTGGGGCTACTGGTAGCGGGTGGGAGTCGAGCGCACTCGCAAAGCTTTCCGGAGCGCGGCCCGGAGCGCAGCCCTTTCGTCCCGCCCCGCGGCCTGCCGCCGCCCGGTCCTCCCGGAACGCCAGCGGATCGAGCGCCTTTGACGACGATCCGAGGCGGAGCGCTCCGGGCACGCGGAGTGCAACGCTCTCCGGAGCGATTGCGCGGGGCGCTGCAGGCACGGCTGCGGCGTCGCATCGAGCGCCGGTCGCGCCCCCTCGGCGCGGCCGGCGCGTTGTCTTTTCGGGGCACGCGGGTCGGGAGGGGCGGAGCGGCCGCGATCAAGGGGCCGGCGTGACCTCGTACGTCCAGGTCTCCCCGGGCGCCACCGTGAACCTCTCCTCCACGCGATCGGCGCCGCGCCGCACCTCGATGCGGTGCGGGCCCTCCGCGACCTCCATCCGGACCCTCCCTCGGCCGACCCGCTTCCCGTCGAGGAACACCTCGGCGTCCGGGGGCGCCGCGATGTCGAGCGTCCCCTTCCCTACCGCCCTCGGCGCCGCGGCCGGCCCCGGCGCCGCACGCCTGGACCTCGCGGCCGGGCGGGAATCGGCGGCGGCCGCCTTCGGGCTCGCCGCCTCCGGCGCGGCCG
>JBBIPT010000366.1:0-2797 GCA_037442705.1 Anaeromyxobacter sp. | reverse complement strand
CGGGCCCGTGCCGCTCCGCGCGCCGTTCGCTCCCCGGGGCTCCGCCCGCGACGGCTCGGGCGGCGCCGCGGCCTTCCGCGGGGTGATCCGGACGCGGACGTCGCCGCCGGACCGATCGAGGTGGACGTCCACGGGGCCGTGAGGCGAGGCGTACGGGAAGGCCGTCACGCCCCCCGCCGGGAAGCCCGGGCGCAGGTCGTCGGGGACCACCTCGGAGAGCGCCCCCAGGATCTGCTGGGCGCCGAGCGGCTGCTTGATGAGCGGGACGAGGCCGCGCGCGGCCGCGAGGACGGCGCCGGAGCCGGCCTCCATTCGCAGCTCGGTCGCGGACTCGGAGAAGAGCTTCTCGATGAACGGGTCGAGCCGGGCCATGGTCAGGGTCGGAGGAGCTCCACGCGGGAGACGTGCCGCTTGTTCACGAGCGCCACCGAGCTCTCCTCGAGGAGGCGGAAGAACGGCGCGGGCTCGTTGAGGAAGTCCACGAGGCGGGAGTGGTCGGGCGGCCGGAGGTAGGAGACGAGGCCGCGGAGCGCGACCCCGCCGTCGAGGAGCACCTCGATCTCGTGCTCGGTGGGGAGCGTGAGGGAGTCGGCCTCGTCCTCCTCGAGGGGGCGAGCCACCCGGACGGCGGCGACCCCCGCCCGGTTGAGGAAGGTCATCGTCCCGGCCTCCTCGTCGAAGGCGGGGAGGAAGTCCTCCCGGCCGTTGAGGACGTCGGAGGGGCGCTCGGGGCCGGCGTGGCTGGAGGCGGCCTCGGAGAGGAAGAGGGCCACCCGGCGGACCGCGCCGCCGGGGAGGAGGACCTCCGCCTCGATACGTCGCTTGGGAACGCGAAGGGCTTCCACGGTGCCGAGGCTTCCTGCGAGGCGCGTGCCCGCCCCGGAGCCCGAGGTTGCGGCCCCGCGACCCGCCGCGGGGGGCCGGAAAACACGCGGGAAGGCCGGCGGCGGGCGCGACGGCGAAGGCCGAAGCCGAAAGGGGCCCGATGTGGGTCTGACGGCGCGCGCGCACGCCGAGCGACCCGGGGTGGATGGAAACCCTCGACCCGCGGTGATGGCGGTGCTCGGTTGCGATGTCAAACCGGGCGCCGCCATGAGAACGAGAGGGGAGGGAGTGGGTCGAGGTCGACCGGGGTCGCACATGTCCCCGCGGGGGTCGCTCGATCTGGCGGAGGGGTCCTTCCTGATCCAGAATGTCGCGACTCGCTGGGAGGGGACGGGGCCTCACATGAACTCGCGCAAGTACGCACTCTACGGCGCCCTCTTCGGGCTGAGCTTCCCGATCATCGGCACGGTGATCGAGGCCTTCACCCAGGGACACGGGCTGGGTGTCGCCGGCCTCCTCAGAGCGCAGGCCTCCTCCCCGCTCCTCTGGATCGTGAACACCGCCCCCTTCTTCCTCGGCGTCTTCGCGAGCCTCGCCGGCCGGCGGCAGGACCAGGTCCTGGCGCTGGAGGCGGCGCGGAGGGAGGGCTTCCTCAAGACGGCGTCCGAGCTCTTCACCGCCGCGCAGGCGCTCCTCTCCACCGTCTCCTCCTTCTCCTCGATGACGGCGGAGACGGCGGCCTCGGTCCGCGAGACGACGGCGACGATGGGGCAGCTCGGCCAGACCGCGACGAAGGCGGCGCTCACCGCCGAGACCGTGATCGGCCTCGCGCGCCAGGGCGAGCGGGCGTCGGTGGAGGGGCTCTCCGCGGTGGAGACGAGCCTCGCGGAGATGATGAAGCTCTCCGACGAGGTCCGCGCCCTCTCCCAGAAGATCGAGGCCCTGAACGGCCGGATGAGGGACATCTTCGAGATCGCCTCCGTCGTGAACTACGTCGCCGACCGGTCGCAGCGGCTCGCGGACCAGGCCGCCGCCGAGGCCGCGAAGGCCGGGCCGGCCGCCCGCGGGTTCTCGGGCGTCGTCTCGGAGATGCGGAGCCACGCGGACGAGTCGAAGAAGGCCTCCACCCAGGTGAAGGGGATCCTCTCCGACGTGCACAAGGCGATGCTCTCCGCGATGACCGCGGCGGAGGTCGGGATCCGCCGGGCGGAGCAGGGGGCCCAGGTCGCCTCTGGCACGGGCGAGACGATCCGGCGGCTCGCGACGGCGCTCCGCGAGTCCTCGGGCGCGGCGAAGGAGATCGCGATGGTCGCGCAGCAGCAGGACCACGGGATCGACCAGGTGCTGAAGGCGATGAACGAGATCTACCTCGCCACGCAGGAGACGATGTCCTCCACGCAGGCCGTGGCCACCGAGGCGAAGGCGCTGAACGACCTCGCCTCCGGTCTGAAGCGCGCGGTCGACGCCTGAAGCTTCGGGCTTCAGGTCTCGGGCTTCAGGCCTCGGGAGATGCATCTCTGCTGCCGTTCCCGAGACCCGAGGTTCGAGGCCGGGGGCCGGGGGCCGATCACGGATCGCGACCGGCCGTTTGCCGCCCGCGCCCCGGGCGCTCTCGCCCGCGCCGCCCGATCGCGTCCGTCTTTCGCGTGACGCGCGATCCGGGTGCGGCCCGATCCACCCCGGGTGCGATCGGCACTCCCGTGATCATGGCGATTCCCGGCTCGCCCGCCTGCGCTACGCTCGGGCGCGTGGGAACCTCCGACGACCGAGACCTCACCGCCGGGCTGCTGGACGCGCTCCCGGTCCTCGCGCTCCTCCTCGACCGCGACCTGCGCATCGTCCACGCGAGCGCGGGGGCGCGCGCCCTCCTCGGTGCCGGGGTGGGCGCGAGGATCGGCGAGGCGCTCGGCTGCCTGGAGGCGAGGGCGGGCGGCTGCGGGCAGGGGCCGCGCTGCGGCGGGTGCGCGGTCCG
>JBBIPT010000365.1:0-2806 GCA_037442705.1 Anaeromyxobacter sp. | reverse complement strand
GATCGCCGCCCCCGCGGGGAGCGCGGTGCGCGCCGCGAGCCAGGCGCCGAGCGGCCGGGCGAGGGCTGGGCGGTTCCGGTACTTCAGCGCGTGGATCGCGTCGGCGAGGGGGCCGCCGAGGAGGCCCCCGGCGAGCACCGCGTCGAAGGACGGCGGCGAGGCGCGGCAGGCGCCGCAGGGCGAATCCGGCCCCGGCGCGCCGCAGCGCCCGCAACCCGGCGGGACCGGCTCCACCGCCTCGGCGCAGACCGGGCAGAACGGCTCCCGCGGCACCGCCTCCCCGCAGGCCGCGCAGGCCGGCGGGTAGACGAGGTCGAGCAGGGCCCTCCCGGCGGCTCTCGCGATCTCCCCGGCGCGCACGATCACCTCTGGACGAGCCCGAGCCCCTGCATCTCCTTCGGCTGCGGCAGCCCCATGACCTGGAGGACCGTCGGCGCGACGTCCGCGAGGACCCCCTTCGACCGGAGCTTCGCCCCCTCGAACGCGGGATCCGCGAGGAGGAAGGGGACGGGGTTCAGCGTGTGGGCGGTGTGGGGCTCCCCCGTCACGGGGTCGGTCATCGTCTCGCAGTTCCCGTGGTCCGCGGTGACGAGCATCGCCATCCCCTGCCTCCGCGCGGCGTCCCAGAGCCGGCCGATGCACTCGTCCACGACCTTCACCGCCTTCACCGCCGCCTCGAGGATCCCGGTGTGGCCGACCATGTCCGGGTTCGCGAAGTTCACGAGGACGAAGCCGTACTTCCCGGTCCCGATCGCCTCGACGAGCTTCGCGGTGACCTCGCGGGCGCTCATCTCCGGCTTCTGGTCGTAGGTCTTCACGTCGCGCGGGGACGGCACGAGGATCCGGTCCTCGCCGGGGTAGACGGTCTCGCGCCCGCCGTTGAAGAAGAAGGTCACGTGCGCGTACTTCTCCGTCTCCGCGCAGCGGAGCTGCGCGAGCCCCGCGCGCGACACGATCTCGGGGAAGATCTCGGTGAGCGACCGGGGCTCGAAGGCGACCGGGAGCCCGAAGGTCTCGTCGTACTCCGTCATGCAGACGCAGGCGGAGAGCCGCGGCGCCGCCCCGCGGTCGAAGTCGCGGAAGCCCTCCTCCGCGAGGGCCCGGGTGATCTCCCGGGCCCGGTCCGCCCGGAAGTTGAAGAAGAGCACGGCGTCGCCGTCCCGGATCGGGCCCACCGGCTTCCCGTCCCCGTTCACGATCACGGCCGGCTTCACGAACTCGTCGCCGTCCCCGGCGGCGTAGGAGGCCTCCATCGCCGCCACGCCCGAGGCGGCCTTCCTCCCCTCCCCCCGCACCATCGCGGCGAAGGCCTGCGCGACGCGGTCCCACCGCTCGTCCCGGTCCATCGCCCAGTAGCGGCCCGTGACCGTCGCGACCTTCCCGTAGCCCTTCTCGCGGAGCCGCTGCTCGAGCTCGGCCATGTACCCCGCGCCCGAGCGGGGCGGCGTGTCGCGGCCGTCCATGAAGGCGTGGACGAACGCGCGCGGGACGCCCTCCCGCCGCGCCAGCTCGAGGCAGGCGTGGAGGTGGTCCACGTGGCTGTGGACGCCGCCGTCGGAGACGAGGCCGAGGAGGTGGAGGGCCCCGCCCGGCTCCTTCGCGCGCCGGCAGGCCATGAGGAGCGCGTCGTTCGTGAAGAACGAGCCGTCCTCGATCGCGCGGTTGATGCGGACGAAGTCCTGGTAGACGATCCGCCCCGCGCCGAGGTTCGTGTGGCCGACCTCGGAGTTCCCCATCTGCCCCTCGGGGAGCCCGACGGAGAGGCCGCTCGTCTCGAGGGCGGTGGACGGGAACTCGCGGGCGAGGGCGTCCATGTTCGGGGTCCCGGCGACCGCGATCGCGTTCGCCTCTCGCTCCGCCCGGATGCCCCAGCCGTCGAGGACCACGAGCAGGACCGGCTTCGTCTTCGGCACGTTCCAGACCTCCGTCTCGGACGAGGGTGATGTCAGGGAAGGACCGGGCGCGCCACAAGAAAATCGGCCTCGGCAACACCTGCCGGCGGGCCCGCGTCGATCACTTGTGGTACGGCTCGCCGCGGAGGATCGTCAGGGCCCGGTAGAGCTGCTCCACGAGGACGAGCCTCGCGAGCCGGTGGGCGAGCGTCATCCGCGAGAGCGCGATCGTCTCGCTCCCGCGCGCCCGGACGGCCTCGCCGAGCCCGTCCGAGCCGCCGACGACGAGCGCGACGTCCCGGGCCTCCTCGAGCCAGCGCCCGACCCGGCGCGCGAACTCGATCGAGGTCTCCTCCTTCCCTCGCTCGTCGAGGAGGACCACCCGCTCGCGCCCGGAGAGCCTCGCGAGGATCGCCTCGGCCTCCTCGTCCCTCGCCCGCGGGGTCCCGGCGTGCTTCCGCGCCTCGGGGACCTCGACGATCTCGAGCTTCACGTGGCGGGCGAGGCGCCGGGCGTACTCCTCCACGGCCGGGGCGTAGAGCCCGGAGCGATCCTTCCCGACGGCGACGACGCGGAGCTTCATCCCTACTCGCCGCACCGCGGAGGGGCGTCCGGCCGGGCGTCGCTCTCGCGGCGGGGGATCGAGGCTCCGGGGAAGGCGCCGTCGATGCGCGCGTCGGAGCGATCGAGGTCCCGGACCTCGAGGACGGCGAGCGCCCCGTCCTCGCCGAAGAGGTGCTCGATCCGCACGCGCCGGCCGGCGATCGTCCCCTCCCGGACGTAGCGCACGACGCGCCCCGCCGCGTCCAGCTCCACCACCCGCCGCGCCTCCCCGGCGCAGCCCGGGAAGGAGCGGACCTCGCGGCGAAGGCTCCCCGCCTCCCGGAGCGCCTCGAGGCGGGCGCGGGCGGCCG
>JBBIPT010000364.1:0-2838 GCA_037442705.1 Anaeromyxobacter sp. | reverse complement strand
TCCTCGCGCCCTCCCTCGCCCCGCTCGCCGGCGAGCGCGTCCCGCCGGACGAGGAGAGCGCCGTCCTCGCGGTCGTGAAGGGATGGGTCCCCCGCCTCGGGCCCGGGACGGCCGCCTCCCTCGCCGCGCGCGTGGGGCTCGATCCCGGGCGCGTCGCGGGCGCCCTCCTCCGGCTCGAGGCGAGCGGGATCGTCCTGCGCGGCCGGTTCCTGCCCGGCGAGCCCTGGAGCCCGGAGGCCCCGCAGTGGTGCGAGCGGAGCGTGCTCGCCCGGATCCACCGGCTCACGCTCGGGCGGCTCCGGCGCGAGATCGAGCCGTCCTCCGCCGCCGGCTTCCTCCGCTTCCTCGCGCGCTGGCAGCACGTCGCCCCGGGCACACGCCTCCACGGCGTGCGCGGCCTCGCCGAGGTCGTCGGCCAGCTCGAGGGGTTCCACGCCGCGGCCGGCGCCTGGGAGCGCGAGATCCTCCCCGCGAGGATCGCCGACTACCGCCCGACCCACCTCGACGAGCTCTGCCTCTCGGGGGAGGTGGCCTGGGGGAGGCTCGCTCCCGCCGCCTCGCCGGACGAGGCGCCGCGGCGGCGCGCGGCCCCCACGCGGACGGCCCCCGTCACGCTCGCGCTCCGCGAGGACCTCCCCTTCCTCCTCGACGCGATCGGCGGGGCGCCGCCCCCGCTCGGCCCCTCCGCCCGCGCCCTCGTCGAGCTCCTCGCGCGGCGCGGCGCGACGTTCCTCTCCGACCTCGCCGCCGCGAGCGGCCGCCTCCCCGCCGAGGTGGAGCGGGCCCTCTGGGAGCTCGTCTCCGCCGGGCTCGTCACCGCCGACGGCTTCTCCGGGCTCCGGCTCCTCGTGGATCCTCCCGCGCGCGGGCGGATCCCGCGCCGCCCGGGGCTCGCCGGCGGGCGCTGGTCCCTCCTGCGTGCGCCGCCCGCGGAAGGGGCGGAGACGGACGGCCGGACCGTGGCTCCGGAGGCGCCCGGCGCGGAGCGCCCGTCCGTGGAGCGGATCGCGGCGGTCTACCTCCGCCGCTACGGCGTCGTCTTCCGCGACCTCCTCGCGCGGGAGAGCGCGCCGCCCCCGTGGCGGGAGCTCCTCCGCGTCTACCGCGCGGAGGAGGCGCGCGGCGCGATCCGCGGAGGGCGGTTCGTGTCGGGCTTCACGGGAGAGCAGTTCGCCCTCCCCGAGGCGGTGGACGCGCTCCGGGCCGTCCGCCGCGCGCCGCAGGAGGGCACCGAGCGGGTCGAGGTCTCCGCCGCGGACCCGCTGAACCTCGCCGGGATCCTCACGCCCGGCGCGCGCGTCCCCGCCGTGCTCGGGGGGCGCGTCGCCTGGGTGGACGGCGTGCCCGGCGAGGTCTCGTCCGCGCGAAGGGCCTGACCGCCGGCGCTCGGCTCGCGCAGCGCCGCGCCCGCTACACCAGCATTTCGAAGGGGAGCGCGGGAGACCCGCGTGGCCGCCCGGCCGATCCGCCGGAAGGCGGAGCTACCTCGAGGAGCCGCCGGCGCCGGTGAGCTTCGACTCCTCGGGGCTCACCTGGTAGTTCGCCTGGGCGGCGCGCTTCTGCCCGCCCTTCACGGTGACCTCGACCTTCGGCGTGTGCGAGTAGCGCGACTGGCTGCCGCCGGCGCAAGCACCGAGGGTGAACGTGGCCGCGAGGGCGAGGAGTCCGATCCGCGTCATGTCCGTCCGCTCCAGCAAGAGGGCTGCCATCCGCCCCGCAGCGTTCTCCGCGGCTTCCGGTGGAGCCCGCACGACCCTGGGTCGCGAGGATCGTTCTAGCATCATCTCGCGCGCTTCGCGCGTCGCCGGCCGGCGGGACGCGAGCGTCACCCACATCGCGATCCATCCACCCACGATCGGGGGGCGCCGCCCACCTCCCCGGTAGGCCCGATCAGCGGCGAAGGGCCGCCGCCGCGAGGGCGATCCAGCCCGCGAGGAACGCGACCCCGCCGATCGGGGTCACCGCGCCGAGCGCCCGGACCCCCGTGAGGGCGAGCGCGTAGAGGCTCCCCGAGAAGAGGACGGTGCCGGCGGCGAAGAGCCAGCCGGCCCAGGCGAGGGGCAGCCCCGCGAAGCGGGGCCAGGCGAGGGCGGCCGCGAGGAGCGCGAGCGCGTGGAACATCTGGTACCGCGCGCCGGTCTCGAAGACCGCGAGGAGGTCCGGGGAGAGCCTGGCCCTGAGGGCGTGGGCACCGAAGGCCCCGGCGGCGACGGAGACCCCGGCGGAGAGGGCGCCGAGCACGAGGAAGGTCCGTTCCATGGCCGGGAACATAGCCCGGCTCGCCCCCTCCTGCCGTCCCGCGAGGAACCTTGCGCCGGCGGCCCGGGCCCGGCATCCCTCGGGCCATGGACTTCGCGAAGAGGAAGTGCGTCCCGTGCGAGGGCGGGACCCCGAGGATGGCCTCCGGCGCCGTGGACGAGGCGCTCCGCTCGCTCCCCGGCTGGGCGGCGACCGACGGGAAGACCCGCCTCCACCGGCGCTACCGGTTCCGGGACTTCGTCGAGGCGATGCGCTTCGTGAACGCGCTCGCCGTCCTCGCGGAGGCCGAGGGGCACCACCCGGACTTCGCCGTCCACTGGAGCACGGTGGACGTCACGCTCTTCACCCACGCCGCCGGCGGGCTCACCGAGAACGACTTCATCGTGGCGGCGAAGCTCGACCTCCTCCCCGAGGCGAAGGGGGGCGGCGCCTGACGCGCCCTTGAATGCGGCGGCGCGCCGCGCCGTCTCTCCTCCGGAGGGAACACGAAACGGAGGAACCCATGAAGCGCCTCGTCCCGAAGCTCGCCGTCGCCGCCGTCCTCGCCGCCGCGCTCCCCGCGCTCGCCGTCGCGCGCGA
>JBBIPT010000363.1:0-2844 GCA_037442705.1 Anaeromyxobacter sp. | reverse complement strand
GCCGGGGCGAGCCGACCGCCGCCGTACTCCCGCTTCCAGATGCGCAGGGCGGAGAGGAAGAACGCGAGGGCGAGGGGGCCGACGAGGAGGCCGATCGGCCCGAAGCTCGCGAGCCCCCCGAGCAGGGAGAGGAAGATGAGCGAGATGTGGACGGAGAGCCCCCTCCGGATGAGGACGGGCTTCAGCACGTTGTCGACGCCGCTCACGGCGCCGACGGACCAGACGAGGAGGAGGATCCCCCCCACCGGGTGGCCCGTCGCGTACCAGATGGCGCAGAGCGGCAGGGTGACGAGGCTCGGCCCGACGACGGGGATGAGGCCGGAGACGAAGGTCGCGAGGCCGAAGAAGACCGGGTTCGGGACCCCGGCCACCCAGTAGCCGAGGGTCGCGAGGACCGCCTGGACGCCCGCGGTGGCCACGGTGGAGACCACGACCGCGACGACCGCGCCGTGGAAGCTCCGCAGGATCTCGCCGAGCTGGCCCGGCGCGAGCGGGGTGATCTCGTCGAGCCACTCGAGGAGCTTCGGCCCCTGCTCGAGGACGAAGTAGAGGGCCACGATCATGACGAAGAGGCCGACGACGATCCCTCCGGTGGCGGAGAGGATGCCGCCGAGCGCCGAGGCGCTGCCGGCCTGGGTCGCGAGCCCCTTCACCCGGTCGAGTAGCTCGGGGAGGTCTCCGGCCAGGCGCGTGGCGAGGCCCTGGAGGGACTCCGGGAGCCGCTCCACGAGCCCGGCGGCCCCCTCGCTCGCGAGGGCCTCCCGGAGCCAGCGGAGGCCGGCGAGGACCTGCCTCGCGGCGACGGTGCCGAAGTAGGCGAGGGGCCCCGCGATGGCGAGGAGGAGCCCGACGGCCACGATCGCCGCCGACAGGCTCCTGCGCCCCTGGAGCCGCGCCGTGAGCCAGGCGTGGACGGGGTTCAGGACCGCGGCGAAGGTGAGCGCGACGAGGACCGGCTTCGCGAAGGGGGACGCGACGTAGAGGAACGCGCCGACGGCGAGGAGGAGGACGACGAGGAAGAAGCGGCTCGACCGCCGGGGCTCGGTGGTGGGCATCGCGGGCCATCCTAGCGCGGGAGGGAGCCGGTGCGTCGCCCCGGGGAGGTCCGGGCCGGGGCCACCGCGCTGGCCCGGCGGGCGCCGGCGAGCGGCCGGGAGGCGGCCGTGGTAGCGTGAGCCCCTTTCCATCTCCAGGAGCCGCATCGCCGTGATCCGCCACGAAGACATCGGCCGCTCGGTGCGCGAGACCCAGTACGCCGTCCGCGGGCCGATCGTCGCCCGGGCGCAGGAGCTCGAGCGCCAGGGGCGCAAGATCATCTACTGCAACATCGGCAACCCCCAGTCGCTCGGGCAGCGCCCCGTGACCTGGGTCCGCCAGGTGCTCGCCCTCGCCGAGTGGCCGGAGCTCCTCGACCGCGCACCCGCCGGGATCTTCCCCGCGGACGTCGTCGAGACGGCGCGCCACGTCCTCGCAGCCTCCGAGCACGGGCTCGGCGCCTACACCGAGAGCAAGGGGCTCCGCTTCGTGCGCGAGGCGGTGGCCGGCTTCATCCGTGCCCGGGACGGCATCGACTCCGACCCCGAGGCGATCTACCTCACCGACGGCGCGAGCAAGGGCGTGCAGGCCGCGCTCCGCGTCCTCATCGCAAGCGAGCAGGACGGGATCCTCATCCCCATCCCGCAGTACCCGCTCTACTCCGCGACCATCACGCTCTACGGCGGCGTCCAGGTGCCCTACCACCTCGCGGAGGGGGCCGAGTGGTCGCTCTCCCGCGGGGTCCTCGACGAGGCCCACGACGCCGCCCGGGCGAAGGGGATCCGTCCCCGCGCCATCTGCGTCATCAACCCGGGCAACCCGACCGGCGCCGTCCTCGACGAGAAGAACGTGGAGATGGTCCTCGACTTCGCGAGGGAGCGCGGCCTCTCGGTCCTCGCCGACGAGGTCTACCAGGACAACGTCTGGCTGCCGGGCGACCGGTTCGTCTCCTTCGCGAGGGTGCTCGAGCGGACGAAGATCCGGGACGTCTCGCTCTTCAGCTTCCACTCCGTCTCGAAGGGCTACCTCGGCGAGTGCGGTCACCGCGGCGGCTACATGGAGTGCCGGAACGTCCCGCAGGACGTCCAGGACGAGATCACGAAGCTCCAGTCGATCTCCCTCTGCGCGAACTCGGTCGGGCAGATCGCGACCTGGCTGCTCGTCCGCCCGCCGAAGGCGGGGAGCCCGTCCCACGCCCTCTTCGAGGAGGAGCGGAAGGGGATCCTCGAGGCGCTGCGGCGGAAGGCGGAGATCGTGGAGAAGGGGCTGAACGCCGTGCCCGGGATCCGCTGCAACCGGGTGGCCGGGGCGATGTACGCCTTCCCGCGGATCGAGCTGCCACCGGGCGTCACCGACGCCCAGTACTGCCTCGCGCTCCTCGAGGAGACCGGGATCTGCGTCGTCCCCGGCTCGGGCTTCGGCCAGGAACCCGGGACGGCCCACTTCCGGACGACGATCCTGCCGCCGATGGCCGAGATCGAGGCGGTGGTGAAGCGGCTCGCCGACTTCCACGTGGCGTTCACGAGGAAGGCCGCCGAGGCCGCGCGCTAGCGTGGGCTCCCTGGGCATGTCGAAGGGATCCGAGACGCTCGTGATTCCCCCGAGCTCGTCGAGGGGTCACCACGAACGGTTCCTCCGGGCCGTTCGCCCTGAGCCTGTCGAAGGGCGGAGGGGAGCCGCGATGCCCGTGGTTCTCCCGAGCTCGTCGAGGGGTCATCACGAGCGGCTCTTCCGGGCCGTTCGCCCTGAGCCTGTCGAAGGGCGGAGGGGAGCCGCGATGCCCGTGGTTCTCCCGAGCTCGTGGACGGG
>JBBIPT010000362.1:0-2856 GCA_037442705.1 Anaeromyxobacter sp. | reverse complement strand
CCGTCGTCGCCTCCCCCTTCGTGGGCACCTTCTACCGGGCCCCCTCGCCCGAGTCGCCGCCGTTCGTGGAGGTCGGGGCGAAGGTGAAGAAGGGCCAGACCCTCTGCATCATCGAGGCGATGAAGCTCATGAACGAGATCGAGGCCGAGGTGGACGGCACCGTCGCCGAGATCCTCGTGCAGAACGCGACGCCGGTGGAGTTCGGCGAGGCCCTCTTCCGCATCGTCCCCGGCTAGCCGCCGGGGGAGGCCCTCATGTTCAAGAAGGTCCTCATCGCCAACCGGGGCGAGATCGCCCTCCGGGTCATCCGCGCGTGCAAGGAGCTCGGGATCGCCACCGTGGCGGTCCACTCCACCGCGGACTCCGACTCCCTCCACGTCCGCTTCGCCGACGAGGCGATCTGCATCGGCCGGCCGCCCTCGAAGGAGAGCTACCTCAACGTCCGCGCGCTCCTCTCCGCCGCCGACGTGACCGGCGCGGACGCCGTCCACCCCGGCTACGGCTTCCTCTCCGAGAACGCCGGGTTCGCGGAGCTCGTCACGCGGATGGGGCTCAAGTTCATCGGGCCCAGGCCCGAGATGATCCGCCTCATGGGGGACAAGGTGGCGGCGCGCGAGGCCGCGGAGAAGGCCGGTCTCCCGCTCCTCCCGGGCGCGCGCGGCAAGCTCGCCGACGCGACGGAGGCCGAGGTGATCGCCGAGCAGGTCGGCTACCCGGTCATCCTCAAGGCGGCGGCGGGCGGCGGCGGGCGCGGCATGAAGATCTGCCGCGAGAAGAGCCAGATCAGGCAGATGTTCGAGACGGCGAGCACCGAGGCCCTGGCCGCCTTCGGGGACGGCTCGATGTACCTCGAGCGCTACGTGGATCAGCCGCGCCACATCGAGCTGCAGATCGTCGCCGACGAGAACGGGAACGTGATCCACCTCGGCGAGCGCGAGTGCTCGGTCCAGCGCCGGCACCAGAAGCTCGTCGAGGAGGCCCCCTCGCCCGCGGTGACGCCCGAGCTGCGCCGCGAGATGGGGGAGGTGGCGCTCTCCGCCATGAGGAAGATCGCCTACAACAACGTGGGGACGATCGAGTTCCTCATGGACGAGAAGGGGCGCTACTACTTCATGGAGATGAACACCCGCATCCAGGTGGAGCACCCGGTGACCGAGCAGGTCTACCGGCTCGACCTCCTGCGGGAGCAGATCCGGCTGTCGGCCGGCGAGAAGCTCGAGCGGACGCAGGAGTCGGTCGTCCCGAACTCGCACGCCATCGAGTTCCGCGTGAACGCCGAGGACCCCGTGAGCTTCGCCCCGTCCCCGGGGCTCATCACGGGCTACCACCAGCCGGGCGGATACGGCGTCCGCGTGGACACGATGGCCTACGAGCAGTACAAGGTGCAGCCCTTCTACGACTCGCTCGTCGCGAAGCTCGTGATCACCGGCGCCACGCGGGAGATCGCGCTCCGGCGCGCGATGCGGTCCCTGAACGAGTACGTGATCGAGGGGATCAAGACGAACATCCCCTTCCACAAGCGGATCCTCGCCCACCCCGGCTTCGCCGCGGGGGTCTACGACACCCGGATCGTGGATCAGATCCTGAATCCGCCGGCCGGCTCCTAGACCACCGTTCGCGATTCGAGATCACCCTGCGGCTACGGGCTCCAGGAGAAGCGTCCGGCGCCTCTTCCGTGGCCTGAAGCCCGTAGGCTGGAGCCCCTCCACTCCAGCGGGCCGTACCCAGCCCGCCAGTTGCCCCGCGACCGGGGGATGGCCGAAAAAGCCTTGGATCTCGGGCGCCTTCGCATGAAGCGCGGCTTGACCCCCCGGTGACCTTCCATTAACCTCCGGAAACCCCTGGGCCTTGTGACCGGCGGACTGCGCGTCGGCGCGCACGACCATGCCCCGGTGAAGGGTCCAACCCAGCGCGGTACCCGCCCGGCTCGATGGCTGTCGACAAGAACAAGATCATCGCCGAGGCGACGAAGCTCGCCTCGAAGGGCGCATTCGACAAGGCGATCGCGGCGTACCAGAAGATCACCGCGGAGGATCCGAAGGACGTCCGCGTCCTCCTCAAGATCGGGGAGCTCCACCAGAAGAAGGGGGACGACCGGTCCGCCGCCCAGGCCTTCGAGAAGGTCGCGGAGACCTACTCGGAGCAGGGCTTCTTCCTCAAGTCCGTCGCCGTCTACAAGCAGATCGCGAAGCTCGATCCGGACGACGTCCGGGTGAACGAGCGGCTCGCGGGGCTCTACCAGCAACTCGGCCTCGTGAGCGACGCGATGAGCCAGTACCAGGTCATGGCCGCCGCCTACGAGAAGGCGGGGGACGGGGGGAGGCTCACCGACGTCCTCCGGCGGATGGTCGAGCTCGACCCGGACAACATCGCCTCCTCCATCAAGCTCGGCGAGCTCCACGCCCGGGCGAACCAGGCGGGGCCCGCCCTCGAGTGCTTCCGCCGCGCGGCGGACTACCTGAAGCGGCACAACCGTGCCGACGAGTACGTGAAGGTCGCCGAGCGGATCTCCGCCCTCGCCCCCAACGACCTGGGGCTCACCCGGGAGCTCGCGAACATCCACCTCGCGAAGGGCGACACGAAGCGGGCGCTCGCGAAGCTCCAGCTCTGCTTCAAGGCCGATCCGAAGGACGTGGAGACCCTGTCCCTCCTCGCCCACGCCTTCCGAGACCTCGGCCAGGTCTCGAAGACGATCTCGGTCTACAAGGAGCTCGCGCGCGTCCACGAGGAGCACGGCCGCGCGGCCGAAGCGGGGGTGACCTGGCGGAAGGTGCAGGAGATCGCCCCCGACGACGAGGAGGCCGCCGCGGCCGTGGGGGCGCCCGCGCGCGCCGCCGCGCCCGCCCCGCGCCAGGC
>JBBIPT010000361.1:0-2859 GCA_037442705.1 Anaeromyxobacter sp. | reverse complement strand
GGCCGGCGCGGTCCGGGCCGCCGTCCTGCGGGGCGGCGCCGGGGAGGGGGAGGGGACGGGCGGGAGGCGCGCGGTCGTCGCGTTCGGGTCCACGCCGGGCGACGGGAGGGGAGGGGGCGCCCCGCCCCCGGCCTGGGCCGGGACCTCGCCGAGGACGGCGAGGTCGTAGTCGCCGATCTGGACGAGGTCGCCCTCGCGGAGCCGGCGCCTCGCGGAGATCCGCTCCCCGTTCACGCGGGTCCCGGTGAGGCTCCCGAGGTCCTCCACGAAGACGGCCCCGCTCTGCGCGGCGAACCGGGCGTGCCGCCGGGAGACGTTGCGGTCGGCGAGCCGGAAGGTCACGCCCTCGAGGGCGCGGCCCACGACGATCGGCTCGCCCGCGAACGGGACGATCGACCGGGTCCCCGCCTCGTCCTCGATGACGAGCTTCACCGGACCTCCGCGCCCTTCGCGTTCGCCGCCGCGCGCGCCTCCGCGTGCCCGCCGGCCGCCGGCATCACTGACCGCCGCCCTTGCGCCCGCCCGCGCCGATCCGCGTGAGCTTCCGCCGGAAGCGGACGCCGTCCTTCTCCGGGAGGACGACGAACTGGTCGATCTCGTGGCCCGCGAGGACGAGGTCGATCCGGTGACGCTCGTCGAGGCGGACGTCTCCGAGCGTGATGGGCGTCCTCCCCGCCGGCCGGTCGTCGAGGAGGATCTGGGCGCCAGGCGGGTCGCTCTCGATCGTGATCGATCCGATCGAGGAGTCGAGCCGGACGTGGACGCGGGAGACGAGCTTCCCCGGGGCGAGCGGGACGGGGACGGTGGTCTCCTTCACCTGTGGGCCGCCGAGCGTCACCTGGTGAGGCCGGGAGAGGAGCACCCCCTCGAGGACGGCGGGGGTGGTGTGGGGCGTCTTCTCCCCGTCGAGCGAGACCTCGAGCCCCGACGGCTCCGAGGTCACCACGACCACCCCGGGGCGGATCCAGGGCGCGCCGTAGTGGAACCCCGCGGCGCCCGCGCCGCCGAGGAGGAGCCCGACGAGGATCGCGCTGCGGAGCCGGATCCCCTCCCGGACGACCGTCCGCGGGCGCGGGGCGCGGCGCGCCTTCGTCGCGTCGCCGGCGCGGGCCTCGAAGGGGGCGGGCGGCGCGGCGGTGGAGAAGGCGCCGGGGGCGGGCGTGACGGCGGCCGAGAACCGCTCGACCTCCGACTGCGCCTGCTGCGCGGCGTTGAAGAGGACCTTCATGATGAGCGGGTCGTGGGCGCGGGCCTGGCGCTGCCGGGCGATCTTCTCCGCGAAGACCTGCTGCATCTGCTTGCCGAGGTGATCCTGGATGGAGGAGTGCGGGGTGGGGAAGAGGACGTCCACGAGGGCGTCCGCGAAGGTGCGGGCGTCCGGGAAGCGCTTCTCCGGGTCGTAGGCGAGGGCGCGCGCCACGATCGCGTCCACGTCCCTCGGCAGGTGGGGCGCGATGGTCGAGGGCGGGACGACCCGGGCCCGGCGCGACTCGATGAGGGACTCCACGTCGGTCGCGCGGGGGAAGGGCTTCTGCTTCGTGAGGAGCTCGTAGAGGATGATCCCGGCCGCGAAGACGTCGACCCGGTGGTCCCAGCGCTTCTCGAGCGAGGCCTGCTCGGGCGCCACGTACCCGAGCTTCCCCATGAGCATCCCCTCCTTGTAGTTGGAGAGGCCGGTCGCGGCCCGCGCGATCCCGAAGTCGAGGAGCTTCACCTCGCCCTCGAAGGAGAGGAGGGCGTTGTCGGGGGAGACGTCGCAGTGGACGATCTGGAGCGGGCCGCCGGCCGGATCGGTCTTCCGGTGGGCGTAGGCGAGCCCCTGGAGGAGCTGGAGGACGAGGAAGATCGCCTGCTCGGGCGAGAGGGGGGCCCCGGCGCGCGCGAAGGCCTGCATCATCTCCTTCATGGAGACGCCGTTCACGAGCTCCATCGAGATGAAGTAGTTCCCGTCGATGGTGCCGCACTCGTAGATCTGCGCGATGTTCGAGTGGGTGAGCTGGACGGTGAGCTTCGCCTCGTTCACGAGCATCTTGATGAAGCCCTGGTCCTGCGCCCGCGCGGGCAGGATCCGCTTCACCACGAGCTCCTTCTCGAACCCGCCCGCGCCGGGGACGCGCGCCCGGTAGATCTCGGCCATCCCTCCCACCGCGAGCCGCTGCAGCAGGAAGAACTTGCCGAAGAGGTGGGGCTTGAACTCGACGGGAGCGGTCTGAGGGGCGACCTCGGCCACGGTCCCGCGATGGTAGCCCGCGGGGGCGGGGCTCACAAGCGGACGGCCGCCGTCAGTACCAGTCGAAGCCGAGCCAGAGGGCGCCGAAGCTCGAGTCCTCCGGGAGGTTCGTGGAGGAGCCGTACCACTGGCGGGAGAGGTCGAGGTTCACGGTCAGGTTGAACGAGCGGCCCAGCCAGAAGGCCCAGCCGATCCCGCCGAGCACGTTGAAGCCGTCCACGCTCGTCTCCCGCGTCCCGATCCCCGGGCCCTCCGCGGTGATCGTGAGGCCGGAGCGGCCGAGCCCCCCGCGCAGGAAGAGCCCCTTCTCCATGGGGAAGAAGGTGGCGACGACGTCCACGTTGGCGATCGAGACGCCGGACGAGACCCCTCCCTCGTCGGCGACCGAGGCGATCGCGCCGATGTCGAGGCCGAGGAGGAGCCGGGGGGTGAGGGTGGCACCCACCTTGAAGTTGAGGAAGGCGGTCGAGGGATCGCGCCCCAGGTTCAGGTCCTCGAAGTCGAAGGTCTCCCCCTGGCCGGACACCGAGCCGCCACCGCCTCCGATCCCGAAGCCGATGTACCAGCGGTCCCGGACCTTGCCCGGAGGCTGGTACTCGGGGGGAGGCATCGGTGGACGCGCCGGGGCG
>JBBIPT010000360.1:0-2873 GCA_037442705.1 Anaeromyxobacter sp. | reverse complement strand
TGCTCTTCCGATCTCCAGCCCCGACACGAGGACCGCGGCCGGCACGATGAGCACGGCCCGCCCGAGGGAAGCCCAGTCCGAGAGGACCCCGATGAGGAAGGGGGAGGGGACGTCGCCGAGGAGGTGGATCGCGAGGATGGAGAGCGCGACGGCGCTCGCGCGCTCCGCCGGCGCGACGGCGTTCACGATGGCGGCGTTCACCGGGCCGGTGGAGGCGAAGAGGAGGAGCTGGGCGAGGACGAGGGCGAGGAGGTAGAGGGCGGGGCTGTCGGCGACGAAGACCGCGAGCGCGAGCGGCGCGGCGGCGAGCGTGGAGATCCCGCAGACCCAGAGCTCCGCCGCCCGCAGGCGCCGGCGGAGCGCGTCGGCGACGTGGCCGCCGGCGAAGGTGCCCGCGAAGCCGGTGAGGACGACGATGGCGCCGAACTGCACCGTCGCGACGGAGCGCGGGATGCCGCGGGTCCGCTCGAGGAAGGCGGGCATCCAGAAGGCCATCCCGCCCACCGCGAAGGTGTAGGCGGCGTAGCCGAGGACGGAGAGGGCGTAGGGGCGGTTCGCGAGGAAGCGGCGGTAGGTCGCGGCGAGCCCTCCCCTCGCGGAGAAGGACCAGGCCCGCTCGGCCGCCCCGCGCGGCGGATCCTTCAGCCGCAGGCAGAGCAGGGCGAGGAGGAGGCCGGGCGCGCCCGCCGCGAAGAAGGCGGAGCGCCAGCCGAAGTGGCGATCCATGAGCCCGCCGAGGACGTAGCCGAGCGCCGACCCCACCGGGATGGCGGCGAAGAAGAAGGCGTAGGCGCGCCCCCGGCGCTCGAGGCCGAAATGGTCTGCGAGGAGCCCCGGCGAGATCGTGCCGTAGGCCGCCTCTCCCACGCCCACCGCCGCCCGGGCCGCGAGGAGCCCCCAGAACCCCTTCGCGAACCCCGAGAGGACCGTGGCCGAAGCTCCAGAGCCGACGCCGAGCGCGAGGAGGGGCGGCCGGCGCCGCCGGTCCCCGAGGTAGCCGAACACGGGAGAGGCGAGCATGTAGACGACGATGAAGCCCGTCATGAGCAGGCCGAGCCGCGTGTCCGTGAGCCAGAGGTCGGCGCGGAGGCTCTCCACGAGCGCCGAGACGACGAAGCGGTCGAGGTAGTTGAAGAGGTTGACGAGCGTGAGGATCGCGAGCGCCCGGCCGGCGGGGCCCGAGAGGAGGCGCGCGTCGCCGGCGGCAGCGGTCACGGTCCGGCAGCCTACCCGCGCACGCGGGCGGGGTCGAGGGGGAGGAGGGGCGGGATGGCCGGGCGCGCGGAGCGTGCTCCGCCGATGGGAGCGGCCCCGGATCCCCGGCGGCGCCGCGCGATCAGAGGGCGCGGATCCGAAGCCCGGCGGTGACCGTCGGTCCGACCTCCTGGTCACCGCGGAGCCGCGTCGCCACGGGCAACTGGGCGCGCAACCCGAGCCAGAGGGAGCCGCCGAGCCCCACGTGGAGCTCGGGCGAGGCCGTGAGGACGAGCCCCCCGGTGTGGGCGACCGCCGCCCCGCGGAGCTCGTCCGGCCAGGCCTCGCGGCCGTCGAGCCCCAGCCCGGCGGCGAGGCGCGGGTTGATCTGCACCTGCGCCTGGACGGTCCACGCGAGCGCCGGGCCGTACCGGTACCCGAACCGGTTCTCGCTGCGGAGCCGCCCGGCGACGCTCGCGAAGGCGTGCCAGCGGGACTGCTCCAGCCGGTAGAGCGCCCCGGCGTACGGTCCCCACCCGCCGGTCCCGAGCTGGGAGTGCTCGTCCACCCGGACTCCGCCCTCCCGGGCGGCGTTCTCGCCCGTGGGCAGGGACGTCCCCGCGGAGAGGGCGACGGTCTGGTGGCGCATCACCGCGAAGTCGGTCCGGTCGAGGAGAAACCAGCGGGCCCCGATCTCGGCGTCCCCGAGCCCCGAGAACGTCCCGTCGGCGTGCGCCATCCCGGCACCGCTCATGCGGACGCCCTTTCGCACGAGGGGCAGGACGATCGCCACGTTCACCCGATGTGCGGGGGAGAAGGCCCCGGCGGCCCGGAGCGTCCACTGCTCCAGCTCCTCCGTGGCGCCCGGCATCTCCGCCATCCCCGCGGAGGCCGTCAGCCACTCGGTCTCGAGCGCGAGGTGGAGCTCCCGCCCTTCCGGGGACGCGTCACCCGCGGCCACGAGCGGATCGCCGGCGGCGCAGACCGAGCAGGCGAGCGCCGGGCCGGCCGAGAGGGAGAGCGCCAGGGCGGCGAGCGGCCGGAGCCATCTCCGTCCAAGCCCACTCTCTCGTTCACGAATCATGATCGCCTGTCTAGCCGCCGGACGGCTTGAACGCCCGGAAGGCGAGGAGGGTCTCCGTCTGCCGGATCCCGGGCACCTTCTGGATGCGATCGGGGATGAGGTCCCCGAAGGCCTCGTACGACGGGGCGTAGAGCTTCACGAGGAGATCGTGGGCCCCTGTGACGGAGTGGACCTCCGAGACGCCCTCGATCTCCATGAGGGCGGCCGCCACCCGCTCCAGGGCGCCGAGGTCGCACTTCACGAGGATGAACGCCACCTTCATGGGGCCCTCCCGTTCCCCCCTTCTACCACGGGCCCCTCGCGCCCCGGCTCGCCCGTCAGGCCGCCCGCCAGGCGGGCGCGAAGACCTCCGCGGCCCAGCGCTCGATGCTCGTCGGCGTCGTCGAGGCGGGGCTCCGCGGCTGGGTCGCCTTCACCCGCCCCTCGTTGAAGCCCCTCGACATCTCCATGTAGAGCGCGGCCATCTCCTCGGGCAGCCCGGCCTGGAGGTTCTGCTCCTTTCGAGGTTGCAGTTGAGAGCGGACCCATGCCTCGCCGGCCGGGCCGGCGCGAGTTCCGGATGGGGCGGGGCGCCGCCCCCGCCGGGCGAGCGCCC
>JBBIPT010000359.1:0-2968 GCA_037442705.1 Anaeromyxobacter sp. | reverse complement strand
GAGGTCCGTTGTTTGAGTCTCGGCGCCGCGCAGCGAAGGCGCCGAGGCGAGTTCGGACCGACGCGCATCGAGCGGCGCACGCAAGCGCGCGCGTCCAGCCCAAACCGTGCGCGCCGAGCACACGGCGGAACGGCGGCCCGGGCGGCCAGCGGCCGGCTACGCGAGCGGAACGGCGGCCCTGGCGGCCAGCGGCCGGCTACGCGAGGGGAACGGCGGCCCGGGCGGCCAGCGTGCGGCCTCGCAAGGGGAACGCGAACGTCACCCGCCGAAGCGGTCGTGGAGGAGCCCCCAGCGGACGCCGCGGTCGGAGACGGTGAGCCGGTCGAACCCGGTCGCGCGCATCCCCTCCGCGACGACGATCGCCCCGGCGAGGATCACGTCGGCCCGCTTCGGCTCCATCCCGGGGAGCGCGGCCCGCTCGCGGACGGAGAGCGCGGAGAGCCGGAGGACGAGGGCCTCCACCTCGTCGAGCCCGAGGGCGGCGCCGTGCACGCGCTCCGGGTCGTAGGCGGGGAGGCGCTGGGCGACGGCGGAGAGGGTCGTCACCGTGCCCGCGACGCCGACGAGCCGCCCGGCGCCCCGCCGCTCCCGGAAGAGAGGCTCGAGCGGCCGGACGGCCTCCTTCGCCGCCTCGCGCAGGCGGGCGGCCTCCCCGGGGAGGAGGGGATCGCTCCGGACGTGCCGCTCGGTGAGACGGACCGCGCCGGCCTGCAGGCTCGTCCGGCCCGCCGGGGCGGGCCCGTCCCCGAAGGAGAGCTCGGTGGAGCCCCCGCCCACGTCGAGCACCGCGAGCGGCGCGCCGGGCACGCCGAAATCGCGCCACGCGCTCGCCCAGACGAGCCGGGCCTCCTCGTCCCCGGAGACGACCTCCGGCGAGAGGCCCGCCTCCGCCCGCGCCGCCTCGAAGAAGGCGGCGCCGTTCGAGGCGTCCCGCGCGGCGCTCGTCGCGACGCAGACGATCCCCTCCGCGCCGAGCCCGCGGGCGTCCCGGGCGAACTCCGCGACGGCGGCGACCGTCTCCCGGATCGCGGCGGGGTCGAGCCGGCCGGTGGCGTCCACGCCGCGGCCGAGCCGGGTGATCTCGGCCCGCTCGAGGAGGGGGACGAAGGATCCCCCCCGCCGCTCCGCCACGAGGAGGAGGACGGTGTTCGTGCCGACGTCGATGGCGGCGTAGCGGTAAACCATGCGGCGGAGGGCCGGTTCAGTCGAGGAGCGGCCCCCAGGACGGCTCGGAGAGGTCGCCGAGGCCGCGCCCGATCACGGTCTGGCGGTCCCCCTTCGGATCGGAGATCACGAGCTCGCCCGGCCCGTTGCGGTCGGTGCGGAAGACGAGGAGCCGGCCGTTCGGCGCGAAGGAGGGCTCCTCGTTCGTGCGCCCCTGGTCCTGCGTCACGCGCTCGATCCGGCCCGAGGCGGGGGCGAGGACGAACACGTCGAAGACCTTCCGCTCGTCGCGGGCGGTGAACGCGACGAGGTCGCCGCGCGGGCTGAAGGCGGGCGTCTGGTTGTAGTTGCCCTGGAAGGTGACCCGGCGCTGGCTCCCCCCGTTCGCGTCCATCACGTAGAGCTGGGGCGTGCCCGCCCGGTCGGAGACGAAGGCGAGCTGCCCGCCGTCCGGCGACCAGGAGGGGGAGAGGTCGATGGCGGGGTCCCGGGTGAGGCGGCGCGCGCCGGTGCCGTCCGCGTCCACGACCCAGACGTCGGTGTCCCCCCGGTCCGTCACGGTGAAGGCGATCCGCCGGCCGTCGGGGGAGTAGACGCCGCCCATCGCGTTCGCCACCGGGACCACGCGGCGGAAGGCCCCGTCGGCGACCCGCACGCCCCAAACCTCGGGGCGGCCCGAGCGGTAGGAGGTGACGAGGATCTCCTTCCCGTCGGGGCGCCAGGACGGCGAGAGGAGGATGGCCCGCTCGGAGAGGAGGACGCGCGGGTTCTTCCCGTCCACGTCGAGGAGGAGGAGCTCCGAGACGCCGCCCCCCTTGCGGATGGCCGCGATCTTCGTGCCGAAGACGCCCGGCTCGCGCGTGAAGTGGCGGACGATCTCGTCGGCGAGCCGGTGACCGAGGGCGCGGGGGTCGGAGGCGGGGGCCCGCCGGGTCTTCACGAGGGCCTCCCGGCCCGCCCGGACCTCGTAGACGTGGAGCTCGCCCTCGAGCTCTCCGCCGGCGAGCCGTACGCGCGCCTTCGCGAGCGTCTCCGCGCCCACGTCGGCCCAGCGGGAGAACCGGATGGACGGGGCGGCGAACCCCTCGGCCGGGTCGGCGAGGAAGCCCTTCGGGTCGAGGACGTCGAAGAGGCCGGAGAGCGCGAGGTCGCTCCGCACGACCTCCGAGACCGTTCCGGCGACGCCGCCCGCCTCGCCCTCGCCCTGGAAGGGCGGCACGGCGATGGGGAGCGGGCGGAAGTCGGGCGATCCCACGACGATCGTCGGGCGCTCCTGCGCCGCGGGCGCGGGCGGGAGGGCGGCGAGGGCGAGGGCGGCGAGGAGGGGGGCGAGGCGGCGGGGGGCGTGTCCGTTCATGGCGTCCTGGTCGGGAGGGTGGCTTCAGATCTTGAAGATCACCTGGAGTCCGGTGGTGCGGTAGAGCTCCCGCATCGCCGGGGGCGGGGGAGGGAGCCGGGTGTTGCGAAGGGTTCGCTCGAGGTACTCGTCGAACGCCGGGTTGCCGCTCCGCTTCTGGAAGCGCCAGCCGCGGATCCGGCCGTCGGGCTCGATGAAGAGGACGACCGTCCCCTCGAGGTAGAGCCGCTCGCGCTCGGAGATCGTCGCGGGGGCCTGATAGTTCGCCTGGAGCTCGCGGAGGACGAGGGCGAGGTAGCGGTCCCCCTCCGCCCCCTCGGTCGCGCTCCCCGCGGCGTCGCCGGCGGGGTCGCCCCACCGCTCCGGGGTCCCCTCCCGCTGGACGCGGGAGAGCACGTTCGAGAGCGCGGTGCCGGTCCCCTTCGCCGCGGGCGCGGGGGCCGGCGG
>JBBIPT010000358.1:0-2981 GCA_037442705.1 Anaeromyxobacter sp. | reverse complement strand
CCCCGCCTTCCGCTCCCCCCGCTTCCGCTTCTCCTGCAGCCGCCGCTCCTTCGATCCGCGGGTCGGCTTCGTCGGCCGCCGCGGCTTCGGCCTCCGGGCGAGCGCGGCGAGCCGGCCTCGCAGCCGCTCCAGCGCCGCGCCGCGGTTCTGGTGCTGGCTCCTCCGCTCCGTCGCGGTGACGACGACCCCCGTCCCGCGGTGCGCGAGCCGCACCCCGCTCTCCGTCTTGTTCCGGTGCTGCCCGCCCGGCCCGCCGCCCACGAAGAACGTCTCCTCGCACTCCGCGAGGAGCGCGGCGTCCGGGAGGGCGAGGGCCCGCCTCGCGGCGGCCCGGATCGGCTCCGGCACGGTCATGCGTCCGCCCCCTCCGGCCGGTTCGGCCGGTCGCCCACGATCCGCCCGTCCACGAGCTCCACGATCCGGTCGCAGCGCGAGGCGAGCCTCGGGTCGTGGGTCACGACGAGGAAGGTCACGCCCGCCTTCCGGTTGAACTCGCGGAGCAGCGCGAAGACCTCGTCGGCGGCGTGGGTGTCGAGGTTCCCCGTCGGCTCGTCGGCGAGGACGAGCTTCGGCGCCATCGCGAGCGCCCGGGCGATCGCCACCCGCTGCTGCTGGCCGCCGGAGAGCTGCGAGGGGCGCTTGCGGAGGTGGTCCGAGAGCCCCACCTGGCCGAGGAGGCGGCGCGCGCACTCCTCCATGGACGCGTCGGGGCGCCCGCGGTCGGCCATCATCGGGAGCATCACGTTCTCGAGGGCGTCGAACTCCGGCAGGAGGTGGTGGAACTGGAAGACGAACCCTACGCTCCGCCCCCGCGTCCGGGTGAGCGCGCGATCGTCGAGCGCGCCGGTGTCCGTCCCGTCGAGCAGGATCCGTCCCGACGTCGGGCGGTCGAGGAGTCCGACGAGGTGGAGGAGCGTGGACTTCCCCGATCCCGACGGGCCGACGAGCGCGGTGAACTCCCCGCGCGCCAGGACGAGGTCCACGCCGTGGAGGACCGGGGTCACGACCTCGGCTCCGCCGCCGTAGGCCTTGCGGACCGCCTCCATGCGCAGGGTCGCCTCAGCCATGGCGGATCACCACCGCGGGATCGAGCCGCGCCGCGTGCACGGCGGGGGCGACCGCCGCGAGGATCGCGGTCCCCGTCGCGACCGCGCTCGCGAGGAGGTAGAGCCCCGGCCCGAGCTCGAACGGGAAGAGCGACTCGCCGTAGGGGTTCTTCACGAAGGTCGCGAAGGCGAGGGACATCCCCGCGCCGAGCGCGCAGCCCGCCGCCGAGCCCGCGAGGCCGACCATCGCCCCCTCCGCGAGGAAGACGCGGAGGACGGTCCCGGTCGAGGTCCCGGTCGCCTTCAGGATCCCGATCTGCCGGGACTTCTGGATCACCGACACGCCGAGGACGCTCGCGATGCCGAGCGCGACGGCGACGACGACGAACGCCTGGATCATCACCGCCGAGGCGTCCTGGGAGCGGAGCGCCGTGAGGAGCTGGGCGTTCACGCCCATCCAGGACTCCGCGTCGAGGCCGGTCCGCGGTCCGAGCGCCGAGGCGAGCGCCTCCGCCTGGAAGGGGTCTGCCGCCTTCGCCTCGATCGTGGTGATGCCCCCCTCGAGGTCGAGGAGGGTCTGCGCGGCCCGGAGCGAGACGAGCACCCAGCGCTGGTTCACGTTGCGATCCCCGAGGTCGAAGATCCCCGAGACGGTGAAGACGTCGCCCCGCCCCTCCGCGGTGACGAGCCGGAGCTTGTCCCCCACGGAGAGGCCGAGGTCCGAGGCGAGGACGGCGCCGACGACGGCCTCCGTCCCCTCCACGCGGAAGCGCCCCGCCGCCATCTTGGCCCCGATCCGGATCACCGCGTCGAAGCTCTCCTCCTCGACGCCGCGGAGGGCGACCGATCGCGACACCTCTCCCCGCGTGGCGAAGGCCGATCCGGCCGCGGTGGGCGCGGCCGCGACGATCCCCTCGGCCTCCCGCACGGCCGCGAGCGCCCGCTGCCACTGCTCGATCGACCGCTCCCGCTCCGGCGCCTTCTCCACGACCGCCGACAGCGCCTCGCCGTCCTTCGGCGGGAGGACCCGGACCGCCCGCTCCGGCCGCTTCAGCGTGACGTGCGGCTGGGAGGAGAGGGTCTTGTCCACGAGCGTCGTCTGGAGGCCCGAGATGAGCCCGGTGATGAAGACGATCACCGCGACGCCGACCGTCGCGCCGGCGAGGATGAGGGCGGTCTGCGTCCGCCCCTCCCGGAGGAACCGGAGCGCGACGAAGAGCTCAAAGGGCACTGGCGGAAGCTCCGGGCTCGACGACGCGGGCGCGCACGCGCTCCCCCGGCGCCACCGCACCCGCCGCAGGATCCACGACGAGGTCGCCGGGGCCGAGCCCGTCCAGGATCTCGATCGCACCCTCGCCGCGGAGGCCGATGCGGACCTCGCGCCGCTCCGCCCGCCCGTCCGCGATCCGGAGCACCCAGGGGGCGGTCGCCGCGTCGCGCACCGCCTCGGACGGGAGGACGAGCGCGTCCTCCTTCCTGCCGACGAGGACGTTCACCGAGACGGTCATGTCCGGCCTGAGGAAGGGTGGCGGCGCCGGGACGTCGAGCCGGACCTCCACCGTCCCGCGGGCCGGATCGACCGCCGGCGCGATCCAGGCGACCACGGCGCGGAAGACCTCGCCGGGGAAGGCGTCCGCGACCGCCTCCGCCGCCTGGCCCTCCCGGAGGAGGGCGAGGTTCTTCTCGTCCGGCTGGACGGTGAGCCGCACGGGACCGGCGGCCGCGAGGAGGAGGAGGACCCTGCCCGCCTGCACGACGTCCCCGGGCTCGACCTGCCGCGCGAGCACCTTCCCCGCAGTGGGCGCCCGGAGCTCCTTCTCCTCGAGCTTCGCCCGCGCCGCCTCCTCGGCGGCCCGCGCCTGCCGGAGCGTCGCGGCGGCGAGCCGGCGGTCCGCGCCCTCGCCGGAGACGCTCGCCGCCTGGGCGACCGCGGCC
>JBBIPT010000357.1:0-2995 GCA_037442705.1 Anaeromyxobacter sp. | reverse complement strand
GAGCCCGGCGGCGACCCCGATCGTCCCCGGGTCCACGATCGCGCCGGTGGGTGCCGCGACCGCGCCCTCCCGGAGGTCCGAGCCGCGCCGCCGGACGAACCTCCCGCGCACCGCGGCGCGGAGGAAGGCGGCCGACCGCCCGGAGCGGCGGACCTCCTCCTGCTGCTCGACCGCGTCGGCCCCCTCCGGGAGCGGCGCGCCGGTGAAGATCCGGCAGCAGGCGCCCTCCGGGAGCGGGCCCGGCGGGATGGCGCCCGCGAAGACCTCGAAGGCCACGGGGAGGCGCGCGCCCTGCCGCGGCGCGTCCGCGGCGCGCAGGGCGTAGCCGTCCATCGTGGAGGCGTCGAAGGAGGGGAGGTCCATGCCCGCGACGAGGTCCTCCGCGAGCGCCCGGCCGGCGGCCGCGGCGAGGGGGACCCGCTCCCCCGGCAGCGGCGCCACGCCGGAGAGGGCCGCGAGGAGCCGGGCGCGAGCGTCGGCGGGAGTGAGCACGCTCCGCTCATACCATCGACGCTCCACAAACGCCCGCGCGCGGTCCGCCCGCGGAGTAGACTCCCCGCCGTCGGGCGATCCACGACCGTTCGTGGTTCCCCCGAGCCAGGCGAGGGTCACCGCGAACGGCCGGGCTTGCCGCCGTTCGCCCCGAGCCCGTCGAAGGGCGAAGGTCGAGGCTCGATGACGGAAGGAGAGGAACCCGTTCGCCCTGAGCCTGTCGAAGGGCGAGCGAAGGCGGATCGATGCGCGTGACGAACGACGGAAGGGAACGGCGCCGGGACGCGCTCCTCGGCGAGCTCCGGAAGGCGGGCGGGAAGATGCTCTCGCTCCGCGAGCTCATGCAGCGCGCGAAGCTCCACCCCGGCGAGCGGACGGAGGCGAAGCGCGTCCTCCGGGACCTCGCCCGCGAGGGGATCGTCCGCCGGGACGGGAAGCGGTTCGGGCTCCCCGGCGCGGAGCGCGGCGCCTCGCCGCCGGGGCTCCTCGCGCCCGCCCAGGGGCGGGGCCGCGGCGGGGACCGCCCCCGCGGGGCGGGGCGAGGCCTCCTCGGCACGCTGAAGAAGCACCGGGACGGCTTCGGGTTCGTCGCCCGGGCCGACCGCAAGGGGGACGACGTCTTCGTGCCGCCCGACGAGGCGGAGAAGGCCCTCGACGGGGATCTCGTCCGGATCGAGATCGTGCCCGCCCGGGGAGGCCGGACCGCCGGCCGGATCATGGAGGTCGTGGAGCGGCGGCGAAGGCTCCTCGTCGGCACCTACCACGCCCGCGGCAAGCACAGCTTCGTCGTGCCGGCTGACGCCGAGCTCGACGGGTACGTCCCCGTGCCCGAGACCGGCGCGGCCGCCGACGGCGACGTCGTGAAGGTGGCGATCGCCCCCGGCGCGGGCCGCCTCTCCGGGGCCGTGGTGGAGAAGATCGGCCGCCCCGGCGAGCCTCGGGTCGAGGTGCTGAAGGTGGCCTACGCGAAGGGGTTCGCCGACGTGTTCCCCGAGCCGGTCCAGGCCGAGTCGGGGGCGATCCCCGACCACGTCCGGGGCGAGGACCGGCGCGGGCGGCGCGATCTCACCGCCCTCCCCCTCGTCACGATCGACGGGGAGGACGCCCGGGACTTCGACGACGCGGTCTTCGTGGAGCGGCTCCCGGACGCGAAGGGGAGGCCGCGGTGGCGGCTCGTCGTCGCGATCGCCGACGTCGCGCACTACGTCCGCCCCGGCTCGGCCCTCGACGCGGAGGCGGCCCGGCGGGCGACGAGCGTCTACTTCCCGATGCAGGTCCTGCCGATGCTGCCCGAGCGGCTCTCGAACGGGATCTGCTCCCTGAACCCCGAGGTGGACCGGCTCTGCATGGTCGCGGACCTCGTCGTGGACGCGAAGGGGGAGACCCGCTCGGCCGAGGTCTACGAGGGGATCATGCGCAGCGCCGCGCGCTGCACCTACGACGAGGTGGCGCGCGTCCTCGCGGGAGAGCGCGTCCCCGGCCGCGAGCGGTTCGCGGGCCCGTTCGCCCTCATGGCGGAGCTGCAGGAGAAGCTCGGCGCGATGCGGCAGCGGCGGGGCTCCATCGACTTCGACCTCCCCGAGGCGAAGGTGGTCCTCGGCGAGGGCGGCGAGCCGAAGAGCATCGAGAAGCGGCCCCGGAACCGCGCCCACCGGATCGTCGAGGAGTTCATGCTCGCGGCGAACGAGGCGGTGGCGAGGTGGTTCGGAGCCCGGGACCTCCCGACGATCTACCGGGTCCACGGGCTCCCCGACGAGGAGAAGCTCGAGGCCTTCCTGGAGCTCGCGCGCGCCCACGGGTTCGAGGTGCCGGAGATCCCGGCCGACCCCCGGGCCCTGAACGCGCTCCTCGCGCGGGTTCGCGGCCACGCCCAGCAGCGGGCCCTGAACCAGCTCCTCCTCCGCGCGATGATGCAGGCGGTCTACAGCCCCGAGAACATCGGCCACTACGGGCTCGCCGCCGAGCACTACCTCCACTTCACCTCCCCGATCCGGCGCTACCCGGACCTCGTGGTCCACCGGCTCCTCAAGGAGGAGTGGGCGCGCCGGCAGGGCGAGGCCGCCCGGAGGACGGCGGCGCCGGCCCTCGAGGAGGCCGCGGTCCTCTCCTCCGAGCGGGAGCGGGCGGCGATGGAGGCGGAGCGGGAGATCGCCGCCTACTACGCGGCGCTCTTCATGAAGGACAAGGTCGGCGAGCGGTTCGACGGCGTCGTCGCCGCGGTGGTCGAGTTCGGCCTCTTCGTGGAGATCGAGCGGTTCTTCGTGGAGGGGCTCGTGAAGGCGGAGGAGCTCGGCGGCGCGTTCGAGCTCGATCCCGTGCTCCACGCCCTCGTGGACCGCGGGACGGGGCGGGCCTTCCGGGTCGGCGAGCGGGTGCGCGTGGAGGTCGTCTCGGCGAGCCCCGCCCGCCGCCGGATCGAGCTCCGGCTCGAGGAGGCCGCCGGGGTGCCGGCGCCGGCGCGGACCCTCAGCCCGGACGCCCGGCGCAAGGGCGCCCCCGAGCG
>JBBIPT010000356.1:0-3097 GCA_037442705.1 Anaeromyxobacter sp. | reverse complement strand
GGGAGTGGAAGCAGCCCGGCCAGCCCTTCCGCGATCCCCCGGCGTGGCCGGCCGTGTCGGTCGCGACGACCGGGACGCACGACACGGACTCCGTCGCCGGCTGGTGGGACGGCATGCCGGAGGACGAGCGGAGGGCCTTCCTCGCGATCCCCGCCCTCGCCGCCCTCCGCGAGCGCGCGCCCGCCGCCTTCGACGACGGCGTGCGCGACGCCATCCTCGAGGTGGTCTACGGCGCGGGCTCGGAGCTCCTCCTGCTCCCGTTCCAGGACGCCTTCGGGCTCCGCGACCGCGTGAACGTCCCCGGCACCGTGAACGACGGGAACTGGACCTACCGCATCCCCCGGGACCTCTCCGCCCTCCACGCCGACGCCGGGGCGCGCGAGCGGCTCCGGGCCCTCGCGGCGCGGTCGGGCCGGGTCCGATAGGATGGAGGCGCTTGGCTGACGGCCTCCAGGACGCGCGCGGGATCGGGATCCTGGACAGGGCCGTTCGCCCTGAGCCTGTCGAAGGGCGGACGGCGCGGCTGGCTCCGGGTGACCAGGCCCACGACGACCGGGCCGTTCGCCCTGAGCCTGTCGAAGGGCGGACGCGATGACCTTCCGCTTCTTCCTCGTCCGCCACGCGAGGGCGGAGCCCTCGGGCCCCTCGGACGCGGCCCGGCGGCTCACGCCCGAGGGGCGGACGGCCTTCGCCGCCCGCGCGAAGGCCCTCGCCGGGCGGATGAGCGTGACCCGCATCGTCGCGAGCCCATTCGTCCGCGCGCGGGAGACGGCCGAACTCCTCGCGCGGGCGACGGGAGCGAAGGTCGAGCTCGACGACGCCCTCTCCTCCGGCGCCTCCTCCGGCCGCGAGCTGCTCGCGCTCGGGCGGCGACTCGGGGCGGGCGTGGCGCTCGTGGGCCATAACCCGGAGATGGCCGAGGCGATCGCGATCGCCGCCGGGGCGGGGCGCCAGGTGGAGCCGGGGACGATCGCCGCGATCGACGTGGACGCCACGGGCCAGTCCCTCGCCTGGCTCGAGACGCGCTGATGGCCTCGATCGCCCGGATCGGGCCGCGACGTTCGCCCTTCGACAAGCTCAGGGCGAACGGATTCCTTTCCGTCCGCTCGTGGTAACTCCCGGGGCTGCTATGCTCCCCTCCATGTCCGCTCCGGGCGCCAGCGCTCCACGCCCGCCGCCTCCGAAGTTCGTGCAGGAGCTCGACGTCCTCGTCCGGGCCCGCTACTCGCTCGTCTACCTCCTCACCTCCGAGGAGAAGCGGGTCGAGGCGATCCTCGCCGACCTCGCGGAGTCGCACGGGAAGCCGCTCCACGGCTGGTCGGTGACGAAGGGCTTCCGGCGGCTCGGGGGGTCGCGTTCCGGCCCCTCCCTCGACGGCGCGAGGGATCCGGTCGCCGCGATCGCCGCGATCGAGAAGCTCTCCGAGCCCGCCCTCGTCGTCCTGCAGGACTTCCACCCCTACCTCCAGGACCCCGCGGTGGTCCGCGCCCTCCGCGAGCTCGCCCACTCCCTCAAGGCCACCTTCACGACGGTCGTCCTCCTCTCCCCTACCCTCGTCATCCCGCCCGAGCTCGAGAAGGAGATCTCCGTCCTCGACGTGCCGCTCCCCGGCTACCGGGACCTCCTCCAGCTCCTGAAGGAGATCGCCGGCGTCGTCCGGCAGGGGAACCGGGCCCGGATCGACCTCACGAAGGACGAGGCGGACCAGATCATCAAGGCGGCCCTCGGGCTCACCCTCTCCGAGGCGGAGAACGCCTTCGCGAAGGCGATCGCCGCCGACGGGCGGCTCTCGCGGGACGACGTGGATCGCGTCCTCGAGGAGAAGCGGCAGGTGATCCGGAAGAGCGGGCTCCTCGAGTACCACCCGACGGACGAGCGGCTCGCGAACGTCGGCGGCCTCGACGCGCTGAAGCTCTGGCTCGTCCGGCGCGGGGCGGCCTTCTCCGAGGCGGCCCGGAAGTTCGGCCTCCCGGAGCCGAAGGGGCTCCTCCTCCTCGGGGTCCAGGGGTGCGGCAAGAGCCTCACCGCGAAGGCGATCGCCGCGCAGTGGACGCTCCCCCTCCTCCGGCTCGACATGGGGCGCATCTTCAGCGGCCTCGTCGGCTCCTCCGAGGAGAACCTCCGGCGCGCGATCGCGGTGGCGGAGAGCGTCGCGCCGGTGGTCCTCTGGATCGACGAGATCGAGAAGGGGCTCGCCGGCGTCCACTCCTCCGGCTTCTCCGACGGCGGGGTCACCGCCCGGGTGATGGCGGGCCTCCTCACCTGGCTCCAGGAGAAGACGGCGCCGGTCTTCGTCGTCGCGACCGCGAACCGGATCGAGCACCTCCCGCCGGAGCTGCTCCGCAAGGGGCGCTTCGACGACATCTTCTTCATCGACCTCCCCGCCCTCGCCGAGCGGCGGGACATCTTCCGGATCCACGTCCAGAAGCGGCACCGCGACCCGGCCCACTACGACCTCGACGCGCTCGCGCGCGCCTCGGAGGGGTTCTCCGGCGCCGAGATCGAGCAGGCGGTGGTCTCGGCGCTCTACGACGCCTTCGCGGAGGGGAAGGAGCTCTCCCAGCCCCACCTCGAGGGGGCGATCGCCTCGTCCTGTCCCCTCTCCTCCACGATGCGCGAGGAGATCTCCCGGCTCCGCGACTGGTCCCGCACGCGGACGCGCCCCGCCTCGGCGGCGGCCCCCGAGCCGGTGCCGCCCCCGCGGCCCGTGGAGGAGTGACCCGTGCCGCGGCTCCGGCGCTTCCTCCACATCGAGCGCCCCCGCGGCGAGCGCGGAGAGGGCGCGGAGGGGTCCCGGCCGACGATCGCGTCGGACCGGTTCGAGGGGGTGGAGCGCCCCGGGGAGGCCCCGCCGGCGCCGTCCACCTCCGGGGCCGGGCTCGGCCGGTTCGGCCCGGACCCCGAGCCGCGGATCGACCTCGTGGAGACGTACGCGGGCGAGCGCCCCTTCACCCGGTGCATGCGCTGCGGGATGGACCACGGCGTCTTCGCGGTCGAGTGCTCGGGCTGCGGGGCGAGCCTCGACACGGAGCCGCAGCGCGAGTTCAACGAGCGGCTCTGGGTCCGGCGGCAGGCGGAGGCGGCCCGCGAGGCGAAG
>JBBIPT010000355.1:0-3147 GCA_037442705.1 Anaeromyxobacter sp. | reverse complement strand
AGCCGCGGCCCGTCGAAGACGGCGATCACCTGGAACTCTCCCGGCGCGTCCGCGTAGGCGTGGACGACGGAGTTCATCGCGGCCTCGGTCAGTGCCGTGCTGACGTCGCCGCCGAGCTCCGGGCCGCCCCGGAGGCGGGGCGCCTGCTCCGCGGGCGCGGGCGGCGCGGGCTCCTCCACCTCCTCCCCGACGCCGCCGGTCCCGGCGCCTCGAAGCGCTGGAACCTCTACCTCCGCTGGATGGTCCGGGGGCCCGACGCCGTCGACCTCGGCGCCTGGCGCGGGCTCGTCCCGCCCTCCGCGCTCGTCGTGCCCCTCGACACCCACGTGCACCGGGTGGCCCGCTGCCTCGGCCTCACCGCGCGCTCCGACGCGAGCTGGCGGACGGCGGAGGAGATCACCGCCGCCCTCCGGCGGATCGATCCCGGGGATCCCGTCCGGTTCGACTTCGCCCTCTGCCACCTCGGCATGAGCGGCGTCTGTCCGGCGCGCCGGGACCCGGCCGCCTGCGCGGCGTGCCCGCTCGCCCCGGCCTGCCTGGCCGGGGCGGCGCGGCGGCGCGTCGCCGCCCGATCGGCCAGGGATCGGCGCTAGACGGCCGCTCGCGCTTGGTGATCGGCCCCGGGCCTCGGCCCTCGGGAACGTCGCAGCAACTCCTCCCGAAGCCCGAAGCCCGGAGCCCGAGGCCTGAAGCCGGCCTGAAGCCTCCGGTGCTTCCAGGCCTCAGACTCGCCTTTCGCCGTTCTCGGCGCTCGGCGAGCGCTTCCGAGGCGAGTCTGAGCGATTTCCGGGCTCGCTACGCTTCGCTTCGCAAGCCCTCAACCTGGGGGGAGCGATGCCGCTCCCCCCAAGACCCCCCACCAGAAGAGCGAAACGCAAGTCAGACCCGCCGCAGCTTCTGCCGGAGCTCGAGGACGATCTCGCCCTCGCGGAAGACGCGCACCGCCCCCGTGGTCTGCGAGACGGTGATCGAGATGGAGTTCGACTCCGCCGTGATGGAGGCGGCGGCGGTGTGGCGCGCGCCGAGCCCCATGGGGAGCTTCACCTCGCGGGACATGGAGAGGAGGTAGCGCCCCGCGGCCAGGGCGACGCCGTCCTCGCGGATCACGAAGGCGCCGTCGAGGGCCGAGAACGTCTTCACCGCCTCGCGGATGGGGGGGTCGAGCACGTTCCGCTCGGCCTCGCTGATCCCCTGGAACGGGTTCAGGATGAGCTGGCGGCTCTTCTCCATCACGGCGGTGGAGTCGCCGACGACGACGATCGTGCCGACGGGGCTGCCCTCGTAGCCCTCCGCCCCGATCTCCATCGCCGTGTGGATGAGGCTCTCCACGACCTGGGAGGAGAAGCCGGTGGGCAGCCCCAGGGTGTCCACCCGGATCTTCTCCTCGGGATCCTCCTCCCCGATGTCCACCTTCACGAGGGTGTCCATCACGCGGTCCTCGCCCGGTCCGCAGAGCGCGAGGACAGTGTCCCCGTTCCGGACGAGCCCGGCGGTCTGCGCGGCGACGACGGCGACCTTGATCTTCTCCACCCGCGTGTAGTCGTAGGGCGGGATGAGCACCGCGAGGTACTTCTTCGCCCGCAGGCCGTTCGCGAGGGCCTCGCTCGTCACCGCGTAGACGAGCTTCTTCTTGATGGGGCGGCCCCGGATCTCGAGCGGGGAGAGGGGATGGTCGGAGACGAGGAGGAGCCGGTCCACGTCGGAGCGGGCGGTGAGGGCGAGCGCTCCGCGCAGGAACTCCCGGTCGAACTTCCCCTCGGACATGGGACCGAGTCTCCGCCGGGGCCCCGGCGGAGTAAAGCTTTCGGGACGGGGGGTTGGGCGCTCCGGCCGCGCCCGGCCTTCCTTGACAACCCCCGCGGGCGCGGACTAGGGTCTCCGCTCTTTTCGCGCGCCCCTCCCGGGCGCGATCCAGGGCGAGGTGGTCGCTTGAACAAGAAGGACCTGAAGAAGTTCAAGACGATGCTCGAGGACTCGAGGAAGCAGCTCCTCCTCTCGGCGAAGAAGACGCTGACGGAGGAGGCGAGCTTCGACACCGACGACCTCCCCGACGAGATCGACCTCGCCTCGAGCGAGTACACGCAGTCGATGATCTTCCGCCTGCGCGACCGCGAGAAGTTCCTCCTCGCGAAGATCGAGAAGGCGCTCGCCCGGATCGAGAACGGCACGTTCGGGATCTGCGAGAAGTGCGAGGAGGAGATCTCGCCCAAGCGGCTCGAGGCGCGCCCGGTGACCACCCTCTGCATCCGCTGCAAGGAAGAGCAGGAGCAGAAGGAGAAGTCGTTCGGGTAGGCCGCGCGCGGCCGCCCGCCGGACGCCGTGAGGGAGCCCTCTTCTCGGCCGCTCCTGGCGGCGATCACTCGGGTCGAGCCGCGACTTTCGCCCTTCGACGGGCTCAGGGCGAACGGCCATGCAAGTCCGTTCGTGGTGAGCCTGTCGAACCACGAACGGTCCGGATCGATCGAAGCGAGCGCCGCCCTCAGGCGTCCACGCGCAGGAGCTGCCCGCCGACGAGGATCTGGTCCCCCGGGGCGAGGTCGGCGCGTCCGGCGATCTTCACGAAGGTCCCGTTCGAGCTCCCGGCGTCCGACAGGGTGATCTCGCCCCCCTTGACGTCGAGCTTCGCGTGGCGCGCCGAGACGTAGGGATCGGCGGGGAAGGTGACCTCGCCCGCCTCGCGCCCGACGACGTTCTCGCCCTCGCGCAGGGGGAAGACCTCGCCGAGCCCGCCGTCCTCGAGGAGCTGGGAGAGCCGGAGGACCCATCCCGGATCGCGCGTCCCCCAGGCGTGGACGCCCCGGGCGTCGGGCCGGGCGGGGCGGGCGAGCGGCTCGATCCGGAGGAGCTGCCGCCCCACCCGGATCTCCTCTCCCACGGTGACGCGCCGCGGGCCCCGCAGGCGCAGGAAGGTGCCGTTCACGCTGCCGAGGTCCTCGATCCGGAGGTGCCCGCCCGCCTTCGTGAAGCGGGCGTGCCGGGGGGAGACGGTGGGATCGTCCGCGAGCCGGACCGCCCCCTCCGTGCGCCCGCAGAGCGCCTCGTCGCCCTCGATGGGGAAGGCGGCGCCCGGCTGGCCGCCGTGGCGGACGGCGGTGAGCCGGAAGGCGGGGCCTCGCGGGGCGTGGGGCAGCGGCGGCGGGGAGGAGG
>JBBIPT010000354.1:0-3158 GCA_037442705.1 Anaeromyxobacter sp. | reverse complement strand
GGTCCGTCGGCACGAACGTCCACCAGAAGTCCACGAAGGGGAAGGTGCCGACGTAGACCGAGATCCCGGGGGCGAGCGGCGCCCAGCCGACCACGTCGCCGGAGACGCGCCAGGAGACCCACGCCGGAGCCCACTCGTAGCCCGGGACCCAGAGCCAGCCGTAGTAGGGGTCGTGGGTCCAGCGCCCGTAGTGATAGGCGGCCCAGCCCCAGGGCTCGTCGGACACCCAGAACCAGCCCTCGTCCGTCCACTCCCACCGGCCGTAGTAGTAGGGCCTCCAGCCGGCGGCGACCCGCGGCCGCCACACGCGCCCGTGGCTCGCGACGTCCATCCAGTCCCCGTAGGGGCCGAGGGGCCGGTAGAACGTGTCGAGCGTCACCGCCGCGGACGCGCCGAGCTCGACGGAGACGTCGTAGCCGGAGCCGTACCCCCAATCGTCCGCCGGCGCCCTCGCGGGAGCGGCGAGCGTTGCGACGACCACGGCCAGCACCGGAACCACGCGGAGCTTCATGACGACCTCCTGGCCCAGATCGATAGCAAGGGGGGTGCCGTGGAGATCTTGCAGTGGAACCGGGGGCTTCGCAGCCTCCCGGGCGTGACGCGGGTCACACACTGTGCGGCGGCTTCACCCGCGCGCGTACGCGCAGCGGCGGACACCCGCGCGCGACGGAACGGGACGCCTTGGAGGGACCCCGGGAAGGGCGGGGCGCAGGCCCTCGGGAACGGCCGCGGAGGTCCGTTCCCCGAAGCCAGAAGCCTGAGGCCTGAAGCCTTGGAGGTTCCCGAGTCGCCCTCGGGGCCTACGCGAGCTTCTTCTCCTTCTCGAAGGAGAGGAGCGGCGGCTCCTTGTTCAGGATGACGCCCTCCGTGATCTTGCACTCCTTCACGCCTTCCCGGTACGGCACGTCGTACATGATGTCGAGCATCGCCTGCTCGAGGATCGCCCGCAGCCCGCGGGCGCCCGACTTCCGCCGCATCGCCTCGCGCGCCGTCGCCCGCAGGGCCTCCCGGGAGAAGGAGAGCTTCACCTTCTCGAGCTCGAAGAGCTTCACGTACTGCTTCGTGAGCGCGTTCTTCGGCTGCGTGAGGATCGTGACGAGATCCTCCTCGGTGAGATCGGCGAGGGTCGCGATGATCGGGAGCCGTCCCACGAACTCGGGGATCATCCCGAACTTCACGAGATCCTGCGGCTCCACCCGGGAGAGGAGCTCGCCGAGGCTCGCCTCCTCCTTGCGCTCGATCTTCGCGCCGAAGCCGAGGCCGCGGACGCCCACGCGCCGGCGGATCACCTGCTCGAGCCCGCAGAACGCGCCGCCGACGATGAAGAGGACGTTGCTCGTGTCGACCTGGATGTACTCCTGCTGGTTGTACTTCTTCCCGCCGCGCGGGGTCACGTTGGCCCGCGTCCCCTCGATGATCTTGAGCAGGGCCTGCTGAACGCCCTCCCCTCCCACGTCGCGGGTCGGGCTCGGCTGATCTCCCTTGCGCGCGATCTTGTCGATCTCGTCCACGTAGACGATGCCGCGCGAGGCCTTCTCCACGTCGTAGTCGGCGTTGTGGAGCAGGTTCTGGATGATGTTCTCGACGTCCTCGCCGACGTACCCCGCCTCGGTGAGGCTCGTCGCGTCGGCGATCGTGAAGGGGACGTTGAGGAAGCGGGCGAGGGACTGGGCGAGCAGCGTCTTGCCCGAGCCGGTCGGCCCGATGAGGAGGATGTTCGACTTCTGGAGCTCCACGTCCTCCGTGGCGCCGCGCGCCTGGCCCGGGCGCGGCGGCCGCGACGGCTTGCGGGAGTGGACCCGCTTGTAGTGGTTGTAGACGGCGACGGAGAGGACCTTCTTCGCCCGTTCCTGCCCGACCACGTAGTCGTCGAGGAAGGTCTTGATCTCCGCCGGCGTCGGCAGGGCGACCGCCGGCCTCCCGTCGTCGCGCTCCGCCTCCTCCGCGATGATGTCGTTGCAGAGCCGGATGCACTCGTCGCAGATGTAGACGGTCGGCCCCGCGATGAGCTTGCGGACCTCGCGCTGACCCTTCCCGCAGAACGAGCAGGAGAGGTTCCCCTGGTGTGGCTCCTTGCGACTCACGCTTTCCTCTCCAGCCGGATGTTACCACCGTTCGGCCCCGGCACCGATCCGGGGCGCGGGACAGCATAACGGCGGATGTCCCACCTTCGCCACGTCCCGGCTGGTCGTGGCGGCACCCGGTCGCGACCGGGGAGCTCCCTCACTCCAGGAGCGCGCCGAGCTCCTCGGCGATCTCCGCCGCGCGGCGCGCGAGGGGGCGCGGGATCGACGGCTCGGTGCGGCAGGCGTCCGCGAGCCGGCGTGCCGCCCCCGCGAGCCGGCGCAGCCGCTCCTCCTTCGCCGGGGCGGGGGGTTCCGGCGCGGGGCCGAGCCGCTCCTCCAGGAGCCGGGTGACCCCCGCGGAGGAGTGCGACCGGTCGAGGACGTCCTCGCGGAGCTCCCTCCAGCCCTCGGCGGAGAGCCGCCCTGCCGCCTCCGCCCGGGAGAGGACCTCGATCACCTCGAAGGGGGGCGCCTTCCCGTCGGCGCGCGGGGAGACGAGCGCCGGCTCGTGCCGCTCCAGGAACGCGAAGCTCGCCGTGAGCTTCTCCGCGGTCGCGGGGCGGAGGAGGAGCTCCTTCGTGCAATACCGCTCGAAGCTCGGGTAGCCCCACTCGCGCCAGAGCCCCTCGCGCCGCACCTCGCTCAGGATCCTGCCGAACTCGACCCAGGCCGCCTTGAAGCGGCGGGCCCCGTCGAGCACGAGCCGGCGGACCGACCCCTCCGGCAGATCCTCCGCGCGCGCGGCGAGCACCTCGGCGGTCTTCGTCATCTCCCGATCCGGAAGGCGAGCTGGACCGTGGGCCGCTGCCCGGGGAAGGGCTCGAACCGCCAGCCGGCGAGCGCCTGCTCGACGCACTCGCGGAGGGCCCCGGCGCGGAAGCGCGCCTCGTCGATCCAGACGCGGGCCACCTTCCCGTCGTTCCCGATCGCGAACTCGATGGGCACGTCCCCCTGGAAGTCGGGCGAGCGGGAGGCCTCCGCCCGGAAGCAGGGGGCGAGCGTCCGCTGCTCCCGCCCGACCACGGCCTGGATCTTCCGCTCGTCGAAGTGGGAGGCGACGAGGTCGCCCTCCTCCACGGCGCCCCGCGGCGC
>JBBIPT010000353.1:0-3164 GCA_037442705.1 Anaeromyxobacter sp. | reverse complement strand
GCCCGGCGCGCCGCGCGAGGGCGGGGCGGGGGAGGCGGCCGGCCCCACCTTCACGGGCTGGAGCTCCTTGAGGCGCCGCGGCATCCGCGCGGTGAAGTAGGAGAGGGCGACGTTGCGGAGCGTGGGGAGCTGGAGGCCGCAGGCGGCGAGGAGCTGGTGGGCGAGGCTCGCGCGGACGCGGCTCATCGCGATGAGGAGGTGGAGGCAGTCCACCTCGGAGGAGCCGACGGACTCGGCGACCTCGAGCGCGCGCTCGCGGAGGTCGCGGACGATCCCCTCCGGCTCCTTCGGCTTCGCGACCATCTCGGCGAGGATCCGGTCCTCGTCGACGCCCCGCTCCTTCAGGAGGATCTCCGCCCGGTTCGGCACCGTGTAGAACGCGAGGAGCTGGTGGGCGCTCGTGAGCCGCTGGTTCACGCTCTGGGCGATGTCGGCGGCTTCGGCGAGGACCTGGGCGAGCTCGAGCGACTCGATGACCGGGCGCATGTCCTCCGGAAAATGCGATATCGGCTGCAACCCGTCAATTTTCCGGACGATCTCCTGGATTCCGTCGAAGGGTCGCCGTGGCTGCCGTTCGGGACCCAGTCCGGGAGTTCCGCCGTTCGTCCGGCCCGGACGCGCGGCGGACCCGCGCCCGTTTTACTATTCGTCACCGAGCCGGCCGGGACTCTCGGTCGGGGTCGCCGGTCGGGGTCGCCCGCATGTGCGCCGAAGAGATGGATCTCGGGTAACGCCGCCGCGAGCGGCAGGACCCTAACCTTTCGCGGCGGACGACCGGTGCCCCTTCTCGGCGCGGCGCCGGGACGGGCGAGCGGGCCCGATCCGCTGCTCGGCCTCCCAGAGATCGACGGCGAGCTGGAGGTTCAGCCAGAGCGCCGGCGTGGTCCCCAGCGCGCGCGCCAGCAGGATGGCCGTCTCGGCGGTGACGGCGCGCCGACCCGCGATGACTCCGTTGACCCGCTGGATCGGGACGCCCATGCGAGCGGCCAGCTCCACCTGCGTGATGCCGGCGGGGCGCAGGAACTCCTCGAGGAGCATCTCCCCGGGGGACGTCGGCCGGCGCTTCAGGGTGGCGGTGGTGAGCATGGTCGCCTTCTCAGTGGTAATCGATGAGTTGCACGTGCGAGGCGTTCCCCGCCGCGAACTTGAAGATGATCCGGTACTGGTCGTTCACGCGGATGCTGGAGAAGCCCTCGAGGTCGCCGCGGAGCTGTTCGAGGCGGTTGCCGGGCGGCACGGCCAGGTCGCGGAGCTCGGTGGCGGCGCCGATGAGGTCGAGCTTCCGGCGGGCCACCTTGCGGACGGCGGGCGCGAACCGCCGGGCCGCCCGGGACTCCTCGCCGACGTGGATATCCCGGGTCGCCTCGTCGAGGTAGCCGACGATCATGGTCCCAAGATAGGGACCGCACGCATGAACGTCAAGCGTTCAAGCCGTTCGGCGCGGCCGCGAACGGATCGACCCACCGCGACTTCGCTGGCTTCACCGGCCTGGCATCAAACCACCCAGGCGAGCCTTGACACCGACCGCCGCGAGACGGTCTCGCCCTGGTGGCCGGGACAGCTGCCCTCGTCCGTTCAGGCCAACCCGGAGTTCCCCTTCCTCGGCTGGGTCGAGGGGGGGGGGTGATTCCGCCGCACCCGTCCCAGGGGGGGACCCATGACCGCTCTCTTCCTCGCCGTGGCCGCCGCGGCACCGCACCCGGCGCTCGCTCCCCTCGAGCAGCTTCGCCCCTCGCTCGAGGAGCTCTACGTCGACCTGCACCGGAACCCGGAGCTGTCGCTCCAGGAGAAGGAGACCGCCGCCAAGCTCGCCGATCGCCTGCGGGCGCTCGGCTTCGAGGTCACGACCGGCGTGGGCGGCCACGGCGTCGTGGGCGTGCTCCGGAACGGCAAGGGGCCCACCGTGCTCCTCCGCACCGACATGGACGCGCTGCCGGTGAAGGAGGAGACGGGGCTGCCCTACGCGAGCACCGCGACCGCAAGGAACGCCGCGGGCGAGACGGTCCCGGTGATGCACGCCTGCGGGCACGACCTCCACATGGCCGCCTGGGTCGGGGCCGCGACGCTCCTCGCGCGCGCGCAACGGAGCTGGCGAGGCACGCTCGTCATGGCGGCGCAGCCGGCGGAGGAGACCGTGAGCGGGGCGAAGGCGATGATCGCGGACGGGCTCCTCACGCGCTTCCCGAGGCCGGACTTCGCCCTGGCGCTCCACGACCACTCCGGGATGCCGTCCGGGAAGGTGGCCTTCGTCCCCGGGCACATGTACGCGAACATCAACGAGGTCGAGATCACGGTGTTCGGCCGCGGCGGTCACGGCGCCATCCCCCACCGGGCCGTGGATCCGATCGTCATCGCGGCCCGCACCGTGCTCGCGCTCCAGACCATCGTGTCGCGCGAGGTGAACCCGCTCGACCCGGCCGTGGTGACGGTGGGCTCGTTCCACGGGGGCACGAAGAGCAACATCATTCCGGAGGAGGTGAAGCTCATGCTCACCGTCCGGTCCTACAAGGACGAGGTCCAGGACCATCTCCTCGCGGCCATCGAGCGGATCGCCAAGGCGGAGGCGCTCGCGGCGAGGGCCCCGAAGGAGCCGGAGGTGAAGGCGAGCCCGCGGACGGGGTCGGTCTGGAACGAGCCGGAGCTCTCCCGGCGGCTCGCGGCCGCGATCGCCAGGACGCTGGGGCCGGACGCGCTCGAGGAGGGCAAGCAGGTCATGGCCTCGGAGGACTTCGCCGAGTACGGACGGGCCGGGATCCCGTCGGCCATCTTCTGGCTCGGGGCGGCGGAGCCGAAGGCGCTCGCGGCGGCGAAGGCCTCCGGGACGAGCCTGCCGGCGCCCCACAGCCCGAAGTTCGCGCCCGACCTCGGGCCGGCGCTCCGGACGGGAACGTCCGCCCTGACCCTCGCCGCGCTGGAGCTGTTCGGAAGGGCCGGCGCCCTGGCGGGGCGCTGAACAAGGGCGGGGAGGAACGCGCACCGGCTGCCTCTCCTGACTCGCCTCGGAAGCGTTCGCCGAGCGCCGAGAACGGCGAAAGGCGAGTCCGAGGGCGGACGCGGCGAGGCCGCCCGACCGTCGCTCGCCGCGGCTCCTACCGCCCGCGCCGCCCGCGCCGCGACGCCCTCGCGGGAACCAGGGCCTCGCGAACCGCGCCGGCGACCGCCCG
>JBBIPT010000352.1:0-3174 GCA_037442705.1 Anaeromyxobacter sp. | reverse complement strand
CGGCGCCGGAGGGACCGCCCGGAGCTCCTCGTAGGCGGTCCGGTTCGCGGGCTCGAGCTCGAGCACCTTCTCGAGCGCGGCGGCGGCCGCGTCGGGCCGCTTCTGCTCCCGCCAGAGCTCCGCCACGGCCAGCCAGGCGGGCACGGCCTCCGCGGGGCCGCCGGTCGCGGCGAGGAGCGCCGCCCTCGCCTCGGCCGCCCGGACGGCGTCCTGCGCCGCGCCGCCCTTCCGGAAGATCTCCTCGACCCGGACGAGCTCCTCGGCCTGGTGCGGCTCGATGTCGAAGGCGAGCTTCGCCTGCTCCACTCCCTCGCGCTTGTTGCCGGCCGCGAGGAGCACCTCGGCGAGCTCGAGCCGGACCCGCTTCACGCCGCCCGCGTCCTCCTGCAGGGGGACGAGCCGCCGGTAGACGGCGGCGAGGGGCTCGTGATCGGCGCGGGCCGCGTGGATGTCCCGGAGGGCCTCCAGGGCGCGCCGGTTCCTGGGATCGCTGTCGAGGACCGCCTTGTAGGAGGCGACCGCCTGCTGCAGGTCGCCGAGTCGCGCCCCGAGGATCGCCCCGAGCTTGTCGTTGAGCCGGGCGATCTCCCGCCGGTCCACGGTGGACTGCACCCGCAGCCGCAGGTGCTGGGCGAGGTCCTGCCAGCGCTCGAGCCGCTCGTAGAGCTCCTCGAGGGCGGCGAGGGCCCCCTCGTGCCGGGGCTTCGCCTGGAGCAGCTCCTTCCAGAGCGCGACGGCCTCGTCGAGCCGCCCGAGATCGGCGGCGAGGCCGGCCATCCGGGCGAGGACCCGCTCCTTCGCCGCCGCGTCCGCGGCGGAGGTGCGCTGAGCGCCGAGCACCTGGAAGAGGTCCTCCTTCCGCCCCGCGCCCTCGTAGAGCGCCTCGAGCGCCCGGAGCGCCGGGACGTGCCTCGGCTCGAGCCGGATCGCCTCCTCGTAGGCCTCGGCGGCGAGATCGGGGGCGTCGAGCCGCTCCTCCCGGAGCTGCCCGAGCCGGACGAGGAGCTGGACCTTCTCCGCCCCCTCCGAGGCGGCGGCGCGGGCGGCGAGGACGTCGGCGAGCTCGGGCCAGGCCTCGAGCCTCGCGTGGAGCCGCTCGAGGGCCGGGTGGGCCGCCGGCGCGGTCTCCGGGTCGAGGGCCACGGCCTTCCGGAGGAAGCCCGCCGCCCGGGCGGGCTCGCCGAGCTTGTGCTCGAGGAGGGTGCCGAGCCGGAGCGCGACCTGGGCCATCTCGAGGGGCGGGAGCCGGTCGAGCTCGTCCTCGTAGATCGCGGCGAGCTCCTCCTCGTGGCCGGTGGACTCGGCGAGGGCGTCCATCCTCGCCCGGAGCTCCGGATCGGCGGGATCCTCCCGGAAGGCCTTGCAGGTGGCGAGGAAGGCCATCTCGGGGTCGCCGAGCCGCTGCTCGCGGAGGTCCGCGAGCTGGAGGTAGAGGGCCTTGCGTTCGAGCGGGTCGGGCCGCTCGCCGGCGCGGACCTCGAGGACGGCCGCCTGGCGCTGGGCGTCGCCCTGCGCGGCGTAGGAGCGCTCGAGCGCCGCGGCGGCGCGCGCGTTCGCCGGGTCCTTCTGGAGCATCGCCTCGAGCCGGGCGACCGCCTCGGGGTGATCGGGCCGTGCGGCGAGGACCTGCTCGTAGAGCGCGAGGGCCCCCTCGCGGTCGAGGAGCCGCGACTCCTTCAGCTCCGCGAGCCGCTGGAGGAGCGAGGGGAGCGAGCCCTCGTCGCCCGCCTCGCGGGCGGCCTCCACCTCGCGCTCGAGCACGTCGGCGAGATCGACCCACCGCTCCGCGCGGACGCAGATCCGGTCGAGCCGCGCGAGGGCGTCCCGGTCGTGGGGGGCGAGCTCGAGGAGCCACTTCAGGGTCTGGATGGCCCCCTGGGGGTCGGCGAGCCGCTCGTCCTGCACCGCCGCGAGGGCCGCGAAGAGCCGGACGCGGGCCTCCGCCTCCCCCTCGACCGCGAGGGCCCGGCGGATCGCCTGGGCGAGCCCCTCGGGGTCCTGTCCCCCCTCGAGCGCGCGGACGAGCCCGAAGGTCGCCTCGCGGTCGTCCGGCACGAGATCGAGGATCCTCCTCCAGGCCTCCGCCGCGCGGGCGGGGTCGCCGCTCGCGAGCCGGGCGATGGCGCGCTGGTACTCGGCCCGGGCCGCGGGGTCGCTCGCCCGGGTCCCGTGCTCGTCGAGCAGGGCGGCGAGCTCCTCGGGGAGGGCGGCCTCGGCCGCGTACCGCTCCGCGAGGGGGAGGGAGGCGGTCGCGTCGGGGTCGGCCGCGAGGGCACGCCCCGCGGCGAGGAAGGCCATCTCGGGGTTCCGGAGCGGGCCCCCGTGGATCTCGGCCACGCGGCGCAGGAGCTCCGCGCGCGCGGCGGGGTCCGCCTCGTTCGCCGCGCGGGCCTCGATCGCCTCCACCGCCTTCTGGTGCTCGCCCTCCGCGGAGTAGATGGGCTCCAGGATCGCCGCGGCCTCCAGGGCGGCGGGGCCGCTCGTCCTCGACAGCTCCTCGAGGGCGTGGAGGGCCGCGGGGTGGCGGGGTACCGCCTCGAGCACCTCGCGGTAGCAGGCGAGGGCGCCGTCCGGATCGGCGAGCCGCTGCTGCCGGATCCGGCCGAGGCGGTAGCGGAGCTCCGCCGCCTCCGTGGCGTAGTCGGGCTTGCGGGCGGCGGCCGCCGCCTCGCGCTCGAGCACCTCGGCGAGCTCCTCCCAGCGCTCCGAGCCGCCGAGCAGCGCCCCGAGGAGCCGCAGGGCGTTCGGATCCTCGGGGTCCACGGCGAGGATCTTGCGGTACGCGGCCATGGCGCCTTCGCGGTCGGAGAGCTGGTCGGCCATGATCTTCGCCACCTCCAGGAGGAGCTCCTTGCGCGCAGCGGGCGACGGGGCGAGCTCCGCGAGCCGCTCGAGCGTCCGCGCGAGCTCCCGGTGGGCCCCGAGCTTCCGGTAGACCCTCGCGAGCGCGCCGAGGGCCTCCGCGGACGGCGCCTCGCGGGCCACCTCCTCGAAGCGGCGCGCCGCCTCGTCGAGCCGCCCCAGCCGCTCGGCGAGGACGAGGGCGAGCCGCCGCCGGACGTCGAGGGCGGCGGCCATGCTCACCTGCGGGCTGCGGAAGAAGTTGTACTTGCCGCGGAGGACGATGTCGCCGATCCCAGTCGACTCGTCGGAGGCCCGCACCTCCAGCGTGTC
>JBBIPT010000351.1:0-3198 GCA_037442705.1 Anaeromyxobacter sp. | reverse complement strand
ACGGCGAGCCCCGCCTTCGCTCCGGCGGCGGCCCAGGAGAAGCGGCGCGCGACGAGCGACGCCACGCCGTTCGCGAACCCGGAGCGGGCCTCCGCCCGGCGGGCCTTCGTGAGCTTGCCCGTGTCGATCCCGACGGGGCAGGCCATGGCGCAGAGGCCGTCCGCCGCGCAGGTCTCGTCGCCGAGGAAGGCGTAGTCCCGCTCGAGGCGGGCGCGGAGGGCCACCGGGTCCGCTCGCCCCTCGACGGGCTCGGGGCGAACGGATCTCCCCGCCTCGCGGGACGGGACGCGCGCGCCCGGCGATCCGAGCCTCGCGATCTCGCGCCGCACCGTGATCCGCTGGCGGGGCGTGAGGGTGAGCGCCCGCGAGGGGCAGCGCGGCTCGCAGAAGCCGCACTCCGTGCAGCGGTCCACGAGCTCGTGGGCCCGCGGCAGGGGCTTCAGGTCCTTCACGTGGGCGAGCGGGTCGTCGTTCAGGAGGACGCCGGGGTTGAGCAGCCCCGCGGGATCGAAGAGCGCCTTCACCCGCTTCATGATCCCGTGGGCCTTCTCCCCCCACTCGAGCGCCACGAAGGGCGCCATGTTCCGCCCGGTCCCGTGCTCGCCCTTCAGCGATCCGTCGAACCGGCGGACGACGACCTCGCAGACCTCGTCCATGAACCTGCGGTACCGCTCCACCTCGGCCGGGTCGCCGAAGTCCTGGGTGAAGACGAAGTGGAGGTTCCCGTCGAGGGCGTGACCGAAGATGATCCCCTCGTCGTAGCCGTGGACCCGGAAGAGCCGCTGCAGCTCCACCGTGCCGGCGGCGAGGTGCTCCATGGGGAAGGCGACGTCCTCGATGACGACCGTCGTCCCGATCTCGCGCGCCGCCCCGACCGCGGGGAAGAGCCCGCGCCGCACGTCCCAGAGCCGCTCGACCTCCGCCTTCACCGCCGTGAACGCGACCGGCTGCAGCGTCTCGAGCCCCTCGAGGAGCCGGGCCGCCGCCTCCGCCGCGCGGGAGACGCCCTCCGGATCGGCGGCGCGGACCTCGACGAGGAGCGCGCAGGCCTCCCCGGGGAGCGTCGCGAGGACGGGCGGGAGGCCCGGCTTCCCCTCGACCGAACGCAGGGAGGCGCGGTCCATCAGCTCCACCGCGGAGACCGGGCCGCCGGAGAGCCGCTGCGTCCCCTTCGCCGCCGTCTCCACGTCCGGGAAGAGGACGAGGGCGCTCGCCCGGTGGGCGTGCTCCTCCACCGTGGCGAGGGTCGTCTCCGCGAGGAAGGCGAGCGTCCCCTCGGAGCCGACGAGGAGGTGGAGGAGGACGTCCACCGGATCCTCGAAGTCGACGAAGGAGTTGAGCCCGTAGCCGGTCGTGTTCTTGATCCGGTACTTCTCGCGGATCCGCCCGGGCGAGGGCTCGTCGGCGAGGATCTCGCGGCGGAGGGCGGCGAGGCCGCCCACGAGGGCGGGGTGGCTCTCGGCGAGCGCGCGCCGCGCCACCGGATCGGCCGTGTCCAGGAGGGTCCCGTCCGCGAGGACGACCTTCGCGGAGAGGAGCGTCCGGTAGCTGTTCTGCGCGGTGCCGCAGCACATCCCGCTCGCGTTGTTCGCGACGATCCCGCCCACCTGGCAGGCGCCGATGGAGGCCGGGTCGGGGCCGATCTTCCGGCCGAGGGGCGCGAGGGCGGCGTTCGCCTCGGCGCCGACGACCCCCGGCTCGAGGGCGATCGCCCTCCCCCCGTCGAGGACCCGCCTCCCCTTCCAGCCGTCGAGCTGGACGAGGACGGAGCCGGTCACCGCCTGGCCGGAGAGGCTCGTGCCGGCGGCCCGGAAGGTGAGCGGCACGTCGTGCCGGCGGGCGAGGAGGAGGATCGACCGGACCTCCTCCACGCTCCGGACCCGGGCGACGACCTTCGGGACGAGCCGGTAGAAGCTCGCGTCCGTGCCGTAGGCGAGGGTGCGGAGGGGGTCGCAGAAGAGCCGATCGGCGGGCAGCACCGCGGACGCGCCCTCGTAGAAGGCCCGGTGGGCGATGGGGAGCGCCCGGACGTCGTCGTAGGTCGAGGGGGCGGGGCGCATGACCGGCCCGCCACGGTAGCCGCGCCCGCGCGGCGGTTCAACCCGGAGCGTGCCCCCGCCGGGCCGTCACGCCGCCGTCGTGCCCGCTCGCCCCGCGAGGCGAGCATTCACCGGCGCTCCCGTTCACCTCGCCAGGAGATCCCTCAGCGCCCCCTCGATCTCCGGGAAGCGGAACCGGTACCCGAGGGCGAGCGCCTTCCTCGGGAGGACGCGCTGGCTCGCGAGCACGACCTCCGCCATCTCGCCGAGCGCGAGCCGCATCGCGAAGACGGGGGCGGGGAGGGCGCTCGGGCGGCCGAGGACCTTCCCGATCGCCCGGGCGAGGTCCCGGTTCCGGATCGGCTCCGGGGCCGTCGCGTCGAGGGGACCGGAGGCGCGCGCGTCCTCGAGGGCGTGGAGGACGAGCCCCGCCTCGTCGGCGAGGTGGATCCAGGGCTGCCAGAAGGCCCCGTCCCCGAGGGGACCCCCGGCGAAGAGCCGGAAGGGCTGGACGAGCTTCGGCAGGGCACCGCCCTCCCGGGCGAGGACGATCCCGGTCCGGAGGAGGACCACGCGCGCCCTCGCGGCGGCAGGGGCGGCCGCCGCCTCCCACTCCCGCGCCAGCTCGGCGAGGAAACCCGTTCCCGGCGGGGAGGACTCGTCGAGGAGCTCGTCGCCCCGCGACCCGTAGAAGCCGACGGCGCTCCCGGAGACGAGGACCGTGGGGCCCCGCTCCCGGAGGACGCCGGCCACGTTCGCGGTGGAGCAGACCCGGCTCTCGCGGATCCTCCGCTTCCGCTCCGCGCTCCAGCGCCCCTCCGCGACCGGCTCTCCGGCGAGGTGGACGCAGGCGTCCGCCCGGGCGAGGTCGTCCTGCCAGGGCCCGGGCGCGGCGGGGTCCCCCGTCACCGCGCGGACCCCCGCCGGGAGGCGCGCCGCCGAGCGCTCCGAGCGGGAGAGGGCGACGACCTCGTGGCCGCGCTCCCGGAGCGCCGCGCAGACCGCGCGCCCGACGAGCCCGGTGGCCCCCGTGACGAAGACCTGCATCACCTGGACGGGCGGGCGCCCGCCCTCCTTCCGCTCGTGCCCGGCCCGTTCGGGGTTCCCCCGAGCCTGTCGAAGGGCGAACGTCGCGTCGAGCGGCCCGAAGGGGATCCGT
>JBBIPT010000350.1:0-3216 GCA_037442705.1 Anaeromyxobacter sp. | reverse complement strand
GCCGCATCCTCGTCTCGCGGGGAGAGGTGGAGAGCGGCCGCGGCAGGATGGAGATCGCGGCCCGGGCGAACCCGCCCCTCCTCCGCGCCCTCTCCGACCTCGGGGACCACGCCCTCGAGGCCGGCGACGCCGAGGGGGCGCTCGCGCTCCACGCCTCCGCCCTCGCCGCCCACGCCACCCATCCACGCGCCGCCGTGGGCGCGGCGGAGGCCCGCCTCCGGCTCGGGCGCGACCTCGAGACCTCGCGCAAGGAGCTCGCCGCGGTGGAGGCGGACGAGGGGAGCGCGCCGCCGCGCGACCTCCGCCCGCGGTTCGAGATCGCGTACGCGCGGGTCCTCTCGGCCCTCGGCGAGGCCAGCCCCGCGGCCGCCCGCCTCTCCCGGGCGGCGGAGACGCTCGGCGACTCCGCCCCGCTCGCCGCCGCGCTCGCGGAGATCCAGCTCGAGGCCCGCGTCTGGGACCGCGCCGAGGCGGCCGCCGCCCGCGCGGTGAAGCTCGAGCCCCGGGAGGCCTCGCACCGGGTGCTCCTCGCCCGGGCGCGGATCGGCCGGGGGCGGTTCGCGGAGGCGCTCGCCGCGACGAACGGCCAGGACGGCCGGGCGATCCGCGTGCAGCGCGCCATCGCCCGCTTCCGGATGGGGCAGTGGGCGCAGGCCCGCGCCGAGCTCGAGCGGACCGGGAAGGACGGGAAGATGCCGGCCGAGGCGGCCGTCTGGTACGCGCTCGTGGACGTCGCGACCGGCAAGGCGGAGCGCGCCCTCCCGCTCCTCGAGAAGCTCGCCGCCGCGCGGAGCCCGCCGCCCCTCGCCCACGTCGCCCTCGGCCTCGCCCTCGAGGCGGACGGCCAGGAAGGGGAAGCGGAGGAGGCCTACCGGCAGGCCGTAGCCCGGGAGCCCCACGCGCCGGAGGGGCACCTCTCCCTCGGCCGGCTCCTCCTCTCCCGCGGGCGCACCGCCGAGGCGATCGCCGCGCTCGAGAAGGGGGCGCTGATCGATCCCTCCGACCTCGCCGCGCGCCGGTTCCTCGGGGAGGCGCGGATCGCCGCCGGCCAGCCGGCCGCGGCCCGGGCCGACCTCGACTTCGTCCTCCTGGTGACGCCGCGCGACGCCACCGCCCTCCGGCTCCTCTCCGCCGCCTGGCTCGCCGAGAAGCAGCCGGCGGAGGCGCGGCGAGCGGCCGACCAGGCGGTCCTCTTCGCCTCGAAGGACCCGGCCTCGCACCTCGCGGTCGCGCGGGCCGCAGTCGCCCAGAAGGACGGCACCGCGGCGCGGAGCCACGCGGAGAAGGCGCTGCGGCTCGGGGCGAAGGGGGACGCCGCGGACGAGGCGAAGCGGCTCAGGGACGTGGCGGCGCGGGTGAGGCGATGAGCGCCCTTCGACAGGCTCAGGGCGAACGGCCCCTTCGGTTCCTCTCCTCTTCCGCCCCTCACCTCCTCCACCTCCCCGCCTCGACGAAGCTGTAGTACCCGCCCGCCGCGACGATCACGTGGTCGCGCGCGAGGACGCCGAGGAGCTCCGCCGCCGCGCGGAGGCGCTCGGTGAGGTCCGCTCGCGCATGACCGGCATCAAGGCTCCCTGCGCGGTCGCACTCGTAGAGTAGTTGCTCCAATGGTGTGTGTGCGAGTTGCCCTTTCGGGGGAGTTCACGATGCGACGGTCCATCGCCCGCCTGTGCCGAGGTGCCGTAGTCTCCCTGTGTCTCTCCGCTGCCGCGCAACCAACGAGCGCACAGCCACTGGATGCATGACAGGAGTTCAGGCGAACGGCAGCACTGTGAGGATCGACTGGTGCATTCCCCTCACGTGCGCCGGCCAGTGCGGCACGGTCTCTGACGGCTGTGGCGGAACCCTGAACTGCGGCACATGCGATCCCTTTGGCGGGTGTAGCGCTGGACGCAAGTGCTGCGAACCAGGCGCCACTCGATGTGCGCTTTGCTGGCCTTCAGGGAACCCCTGTCCGTGAGGGAGTGGATGGCGCGTCGCGCGATGGGGCGCAGAGGTACGCTCCTCTGCCTCGCGGTCTTGTTCGCGGTCTTGTTCGCGGGCTGCTCGTCGGACGAGGCGGACGATCTCTGCTTCGACCTGCTCCCGGAGTACCGCGCGGCGATGGACGAGGCCCTCGTGTGCGATCCCGCCCAGCAGGACCCCTGCGGGGCGGGCCGCCCGATTCTGGTCTTCTCCGAGAGCACGCAAGCGTTCACGGCGTTGTGCGCACCACCCTGTCTGGGGGCGGTGAATCCCGCGAGTACCGCGAAGCTCGACGAGATTCTGCAGCGATTCGAGGCGAGGGGCTGCAAGCTCCGTTACTGCCCGTGTCCGCCGCCCGAGTTCATGCCGCCCACGTGTTCGGCCTCGGGGGAGACGGGAACCTGCTGGGGATACGGACCGGCGCCGCCGCACCTGCCGCCCTCCGGCTGGTAGCGGCGAGACTCGTTCACCTCCTCCACCTCCCCGCCTCGACGAAGCTGTAGTACCCGCCCGCCGCGACGATCACGTGGTCGCGCGCGAGGACGCCGAGGAGCTCCGCCGCCGCGCGGAGCCGCTCGGTGAGGTCCGCGTCGTCGGGCGAGGGAGAGGGATCGCCGCTCGGGTGGTTGTGGCAGAAGACGACGCCGTGGGCCCCCTCGCGCACCGCCGGGCGGAGGGCGTCGCGCGGCGACACGGGGCACTGCGAGAGCGAGCCCTCCGCGACCTGCACCGCCCGCAGGAGCCGCCCCCGCACGTCGAGGAGCACGACGTGGAACCCCTCCCGCTCCGCATGGGCGGCGTGGCGCATGAGCTCGAAGACCTTCCGGGGATCGAGGCACCGCTCCCCCCGCTGGGGCGGCGCCCAGGCGCCCCGCCGGCCGAGCTCGATGGCGGCGGCGATGGCGGCGGCCCGCGCCGGGCCGATCCCGGGCAGGGCGGCGATCGCGTCCGGCGGCGCCCACGCGAGCTCCGGGAGGGGGACCGCCTCGAGGAGCCCGAGGGCGGCCGCGCGGGCGGAGAGCTTGCCGCTCCCGGTCCCCACGAGGAGGGCGACGAGCTCCGCGTCGGAGAGGGCGCGGGCTCCCGAGGAGAGGAGCCGCTCGCGCGGCCGGTCGGGGATGGACTCCGAGGTGAGGAGGGACATGGGGCGGCGGAGGAGCAACCTCCGTGCCGCCTCACCGATCGGGCGTTCAGCGGGGAAGCGCGCCGCCGCGGGGTCCGCGGCGTGGACGCCGGGCCGCGCGGCGGCCG
>JBBIPT010000349.1:0-3277 GCA_037442705.1 Anaeromyxobacter sp. | reverse complement strand
GCGGGCCTTCCCCTCGACGCAGGCCTCCGCAATCTTGCCCGTGAAGAGCCGGATGGACCGGATGGCGTCGTCGTTCCCGGGGATCACGTAGTCGATCCCCTCCGGGTCGCAGTTCGTGTCCACGACCGCCACGACCGGGATGCCGAGCCGGTTCGCCTCGTGGACGGCGATGTGCTCCTTCTTCGTGTCGATGACGAAGAGCGCGGCGGGGAGGCGGGACATCTCCTTGATGCCGCCGAGGTTCTTCTCGAGCTTCTCGCGCTCGCGCTCGAGCGAGGCGACCTCCTTCTTCGGGAGGCGCTCGTAGGTGCCGTCGGCCGCCATCTTCTCGATGGTCTTCAGCCGGTCGATCCCCTGCTTCACGGTCTTGAAGTTCGTGAGGGTCCCGCCGAGCCAGCGGTTCGTGACGAAGAACTGGCCGGAGCGGGCGGCCTCCTCGCGGACGGCGTCCTGGGCCTGCTTCTTCGTGCCGACGAAGAGGACCGAGCCGCCCTTCGCCACGGCGTCCGAGACGAACCGGAGCGCCTGCCGGGCGAGGCCGACCGTCCGCTGCAGGTCGATGATGTAGATGCCGTTCCGGGCGCCGAAGATGTACGGCTTCATCTTCGGGTTCCAGCGCTTCGTCTGGTGCCCGAAGTGGACGCCCGCCTCGAGGAGCGCCTTCATCGAGATGGCCGTGCCGCTCCCCTCGAGCGCGCCCGCCATCGGGCTCGTCTCCACCGCCGGTGCGGCCGCCGCCTCGGGCGCCGGCGCGGGGGTGGTCTCCTGCTGCTGCTGCTGGTTCTCCATGGTCGTCTCCGGTTGGTGTCCGCCACTCCCGTCTTCACGGACGCGCCGAACCCCGGGGAGCCCTTCGCTCGCCGGAGGCACCGGGGCGCGCCGATGCGTGGAGTGTGTGAATTTTGCTGCCCCGCCCTCTCGGGCGGACCCGCGTCGCGAAAACCGCGCGGGGACGGTCACTTAACACGGCCGGGACGGCCCTGCAAGCAAGGCGGAGGGGCGCCGGGCCGGAGCGGACCTCCCAGAGAAGACCGGTCAATCCGCCGTGTTACGCCCGTCGCCGGCGCGCGCCGCCCCGGGGGGCCTGCCACCAGCCGAGGAGGATCACCGAGCCGTCGTAGCCGGACCAGCCGACGGGCCTCGGCGCGCCGCCCGGACAGGCGTGGCGGGCGATCCGCTCGCCGAGGGCGACCCCCGTCCCTCCGCACTCCGGACACCGGAACCGGCCCACCTCGCGGCCGAGGGCTCCCGCGGCCGAACCCGCAGCCGCAGCCGAACCCGAACCCGCAGCCGTCGCAGGCGAACGGGGAGTCCTCCCGGATCCCAGCGGGGAAGTCACCGAAGCACCCGCCCTCGCTACCGTTTTCCTCGTCGCCTCCTTGCCCTCCACCACCCTTGCGGCGCCGAGGAGCCCCCGCGCCCGGTAGGCCTCGAGTTCCGCGACCTCCGCCGCCTCACCCCCGCGGGCCCGGTCCTCCTCCGCCCGCGCGAGCGCGACGCAGGAGGCGCAGGGGAGGGCCCCGAACGTCCGGGAGGGGCGGATGGTCGCCCCGCCGTCCGCCTCGTCCTCCCACTCCTCCCGGGCGTCCACCTCGACCGCCGGAACGCCCGCGGCGGCGAGGGCCGCCTCCTTCTCCGGGTCCACGGCGTGCGTGACCCGGACCTCGATCGCGAGCGAGGGGCGCCCCCGGAGCCGCACGAGGACGTCGGCGCGGAGCGCCCCGACCGCCCCCTCCGCCTCGGCCGAGTCGCCGAGCCGGGCGAGGTCCCAGGGGGCCGGGCGCCGGCAGGAGGGGCAGCGGGCGAGGACGCGGACCCTCCCGGCCCCCGAGAAGGCCTCTCCGCAGAGCGCGAGGAGCCGCTCCTTCGCGTCGAGGTGGAGGGCGCTCTCCGGGGCCGTGAGCGGACAGGAGGAGCCGGGGAGGTGGGCGAAGTGACGGGCCCGGACCGGTCCGAGCCGGGGGACGAGCGGCGCGGCGCAGCCCGGGCAGCGGAAGGGCGCGCGCGATCGGCGGGCGCCGGAGTCGAGCTTGCGCGCGTCCACCTTCGCGCCGTCGCGGTCGAGCGCCCAGGCGAGGAGGACCTTCCGCCGCACGGGCCGGAGTCTACCCCGGATGCCCCGCACGGGGCCCTGCGCCGCGGACGCGTCCCGGGTACGGGTACGGGGTCCCGAACGCATTCACGGAGGGAGAGATGGCGCTCGAGGTGGGAAGGAAGGCCCCGAAGTTCGCGCTCCCGGACGAGGACGGGAAGCTCGTGAAGCTCTCGGACTTCGAGGGGAGGCGCGTCGTCGTCTTCTTCTACCCGAAGGCGAACACCTCCGGCTGAACCCAGGAGGCCAGCGACTTCCGGGACGAAGTCGACGCGTTCACGAAGAAGCGGGTGGCGGTGGTGGGCATCTCGAAGGACGCCCCCGCCGCGCAGAAGAGGTGGAAGGAGAAGCTCGGGCTCCCGTTCCCGCTCCTCTCCGACGCGGACGTCGAGGTCCAGAAGGCCTGGGGCGTCTGGAAGGAGAAGAACATGTACGGGAAGAAGGTCATGGGGACGGAGCGGACGACCGTCGTCCTCGGGCCGGACGGCAAGGTGGAGCGGATCTTCCCGAAGGTGAAGGTGGACGGGCACGTCGCCACCGTCCTCGATTCGCTGTAGAACCACCCCTCGCCCTTCGACAGGCTCAGGGCGAACGGCGGCGTGCAAGGCCGTTGCTGGTTCCACCCGAAGCCTGCCGAGGGGTCACGAACGGGCGGGAAAGGATCCGTCCGCTCTTCGACGGGCTCATCACGATCGGGCGGAAAGGGATCCGTTCGCCCCCGAGCTCGTCGAAGGGCGAACGTCGAGGCTCGATTCGAGCGATCACGGCCATGAGGAAGAGGACCCGCACCCGCCCGGACCGGAAGGATCTCGTGGACGCCGCCGTCCTCGAGGTGCACGGCCTCGTCCACGACCAGGGCTGGCTCGCGGACCGGGCGCTCGAGGGGGCGCTCCGGCGCGAGCGGCACCTCTGGTCCTCGGAGCGGCGGGCCGTGGCCGAGGCGGTCTACGGGATCGTCCGCTGGCAGGGGCAGCTCGACCTCCTCCTCGGGGGCGCCCCGTCCCTCTCCCTCCGCTACGCGTCCTGGCTCGTCCGCTTCGCGGGCGTCTCCCCGGCCGAGGCCGCGGGCCGGCTCGGCGTGCCCGCGCCGCTCCTCGCGCCGCTCGCGGGGCCGGGTCCCGGGGCGCGGATCGCCGCGATCGCGGACCCGGTGGAGCGGCTCGCCGCCGAGGCCTCGCTCCCGAC
>JBBIPT010000348.1:0-3316 GCA_037442705.1 Anaeromyxobacter sp. | reverse complement strand
GAAAGCACCCTCGCGCGCCAAAACGCAAGCTCAAGAAGGGCTACGCGCCCAGGGCCAAGGTCCAGCGCCATGTCTCGACGGCCAGGGTCCTACGCGACGGACGGGTCCGGTGACCTTGAGAGGGATGCCGCTTAGCCCCTGGACGCTCCCGGGCCCCGCGGAATTCAGCCTCTCCTCGACTTCAAGTGGGTAGTTCGAGTTGAAGATCGGTGCCGCAGAGGAAGACCATCACGGCGAGGGCGGCGAACGAGTGGAAGCCGAAGGCGCGATGCTCGATGACGCCGCTCTCGTCGTTCAGCCCCTCCATGGGAGGGGGCGAGGTTCGAGCGGCTCGCCCAGGAGAGCCAGGAGCGCAGGTGCTCGGGCGCCGAGCGCGGGCCGCAGCGGTAGAGGGCGCGCAGTTCCTCCTCCAGATCAGAACCTGCTCCGGTAGGCGGAGCAGATCGATCGGATCATCCGGTCGTAGTGGACGTGGTCGCTGGTCGAGGGCCCAGGCGGCTTCGTGACCACCGTGACCGGGCTCCCGTCGTTCTTGCAGTCGATCACCGTCACACCGATCACGTCGTAGCCGAAGCGCTCGCCGCCCTGGACCTGGGGGATGGCGGTGGCGAGCATCTCCACGACCCGTCGGGCGTCGTCGGGCTGGTTGTGGAGGTTCGTTTGCTTGCCGTCGCCGCTGGGGGTGCGGAAGGACGTGGCGGCGTTCACGAGGTTGTACGAGACGCTGATGCAGTGGGGAGCGGCACGCTTCGCGAGGTACCCCGTCGCGAGAATCTCGGCGTGGAGGCGGGGGAGTGCGCCAACGTGGTCGGTCATGCAGGCCTTCGCCTCCATGGCGATCGCCACCTCGGAGACGTCCTCCTCGAGATCCTCCTCGACCACGGGAAGGTCCCGAAGGATCGCCCTATCCTTCTTCTCGAGGTGGATCTCGAACTCGTCGACGAGGCCTGCGAAGGCCCTGCGCTTCGCCTTGGAGCGGGGCGACTGGACGACAGTGAGCACGAGATCCAGGGTCTTGTTGATCGGCCCGACCATCACGTGGTTGATGCCGAATCCCAGCTTGCCCTCGTTGGCGCGCTTCCGGATCACGTCGCACTCGGCGAGCAGGTCGAACATCATCGTCCAGCAGGCCACCTTCGAGTGCCGGTCGCTGCGGGAGTGGTACTGCCAGGCCTCCGCAGTCTTCTTTCCGCGCACGGACGGCGCGCTCATCGTGTTCGCGAGGATCTCCGGCCCTCTCATGTGGTGCTCTCCCCGTGGTGAACCGACAGTCTCGATCAGGGGGTGACGGAGGCGAAAATCGGCCGCGAGACCCCTCGAGTTCGTCAGGGCTTTCGGGTAGGGTACACGTGTGAACGCGAAGAGGGGTGACCGAGATCGCGCCGATGCTCAGCTGGCGCTGCCCGTCAGGCTCGCGCCCAAGCCGCGCGCGAAGAAGCGCGGCACCGAGCCGGCTGAGCGGCGGGTCTTCACGGCGGCGGGGATCTTCGCGGGGATCGGCGGCATCGAGCTGGGCTTCTCTCGCGCCGGCCATTCCGCGGCGCTCTTCTGCGAGAACGACAAGTCGGCGACGGCTGTCCTGAACGCGAGGTTCCCCGGCGTTCCCGTTCACCCCGACGTGCGGGAGCTTCGCGAGCTCCCGGCCGAGGTGAACCTGCTTGCCGGCGGCTTCCCCTGCCAGGATCTGAGCCAGGCCGGCAAGACGGCCGGGATCACGGGGGAGCGTTCCGGACTCGTCGGCGAGGTCTTCCGCCTCCTGCGAACCCACAAGCTGCCCTGGGTCGTCCTGGAGAACGTGCCGTTCATGCTGCAGCTCGGCCGCGGGCACGCGCTGGCGGTCGTTCTCGACGCGCTGGAGCGGCTCGGATACCGCTGGGCCTACCGGGTCGTCGACACCCGTGCCTTCGGGCTCCCGCAGCGACGCGAGCGAGTCTTCTTCGTCGCTGGCCTCGATGGCGATCCCAGGGACGTTCTCCTAGCGGACGATGCCGGTGAGCCGGCCCCGCTGGATCGAGAGGGGCTCGCCTGCGGCTTCTACTGGACCGAAGGGATCAGGGGGCTGGGATGGGCGGTGAATGCCGTCCCCACGCTCAAGGGTGGCTCAACGATCGGGATCCCGTCCTCGCCGGCCATCTGGATGCCCGATGGGACGATGGTGAAGCCTGACCTCCGCGACGCCGAGCGCATGCAGGGGTTCGAGCCAGGCTGGACGGAGCCGGCCGAGAAGGTCGTCAAGCGCGGCTACCGCTGGAAGCTCGTTGGCAACGCCGTCACCGTGGACGTCGCCCAGTGGCTCGGCGAGCGGCTGGCCGTGCCGGGCTCCTACTCGCCGGCCGACGCCTATCCCCTCAAGCGCGGCTCCCCGTGGCCGCGGGCGGCCTGGAACATGGGACAGGGGCGGTTCGTGGCGCCCGTGAGCGCCTACCCCGTACGCCGCCGACCGGCGACGCTGCACAAGTTCCTCGAGTACAGGCCCGACCTGCTTTCGGCGAAGGGGGCCGCCGGCTTCCTCTCGCGTGCACGCTCAGGATCGCTGCGCTTCCCGCCCGGGTTCATCGAGGCGGTCGAGGTCCACCTGCGCCGCATGGAGGCGTCCGAAGCTGCATGAGCACGCGGCGCACGCGCGGATCCGACCGACCCCTGGTCGTCGATCCCGCGACGTCTCTGCGCCTCGGCCGAGTTCGTCAGAAGGGGACGGCGGTGGAGGCGGCCGTCGGCGCCGTGCTGCGCGAGCTGGGCGTTCGCGCGGGCAAGCCACAGCGCCGGCTCCCCGGCTCGCCGGACTTCGTGAACCTCTCGAAGGGCTGGGCCATCTTCGTCCACGGCTGCTTCTGGCACGCCCACCGGGGCTGCAAGAGGGCGACCGTGCCGAAGCGGAACCGGGCCTTCTGGCTGCGGAAGTTCGAGGACAACCGGCGGCGGGACACGCGGGTGCTCCGGGACATCCGGGGCCTTGGGATCAGGGCGTTGGTTGTCTGGGAGTGCGAGGTGGCACCCGAACATGGCTGCCGAGAAAGGCTGCGGTCCCTGCTCACTCGCGCTCGCGAGGACCGCTGCTGACGGGCCGGGGGAGTGCCGAGTGTACGTGACGACGATTCCGATTCAGCCGTCGGCCGTCGCGCGGGACCATGAGGCACCACAGACGGGAATTCAGGCGCGTCCGCCGCCCCGGAGGGCCGCGAGCGCCTCGTGCGCCGCGACGTCGAGGGGGTCGGCCCGGAGCGCCTCCTCGAGGGCGCGCTCCGCCGCCTCCACGTTCCCGAGCTTCCGCGCCACCTCCGCGCGGGCGAGCTGGCGCTGCGCCTCCCCGGCGCGG
>JBBIPT010000347.1:0-3322 GCA_037442705.1 Anaeromyxobacter sp. | reverse complement strand
GCTACTCGAGGATGAACTTCCGCGGGTTCTCGGGCACCCCGTTCACGCGCACCTCGTAGTGGAGGTGGGGACCGGTGGAGCGCCCCGTGTTCCCGACGGCCGCGATCTTGTCCCCCCGCTTCACCCGCTCGCCGAGCCGGACGTGGACGTCGGCGAGGTGCCCGTACCGGGTCTTCACGCCGTAGCCGTGATCGACGACGAGCACCTTCCCGTAGCCGCCGTCCGTCCCGATGAAGACGACCGTCCCGTCGGAGGGGGCCTGGATCGGCTGCCCGTGGGGGGTGGCGATGTCCATCCCCTGGTGCATCTTCCGCTCGGCGGTGTACGGGTCGATGCGGGTGCCGAAGTCGGAGGTCACCCAGCCACGGGTGGGGAAGATCGAGGGCGTCGAGGCGAGGAGCGACCGCTGGTCGTCGAAGTACTCCTGCAGCTCCCGCAGGCTCTGCTCCTGCCGGGCCGTCTCCGTCTCGAGCGAGCTGAGGCGGCCGGGGAGCGCGGTGAGGTTCGCCTCGGCGGCCGGCGCAGGCCCCGGGATCGCCGCGTCGAGCTCGGCGCTGCCGACCGGCCCGATCGCGAGGTTCCGCTCGGGGTCCTGGAGCTGCGTCACCGCGGAGCGGAGCTTCGCGTCGAAGCGCTCCACGCGGTCGAGCGTCGCGCTGATGTGGGCGACCTTCTCCTGGACGAGGAGGATCTGGGAGCGAAGCTGGGCGTTCTGCTCCTTCAGGACCGAGTTCTCGGAGCTCGCGCCGAGGAGCGAGAAGTAGTGGCCCGCGGCGAAGAGCGCGACGAGCGAGACGGCCACCGCCGAGTAGACGGAGTTGCGGAGCAGCCGGCGCGGGAGGCGGAACTTCCGGACGGCCTGGGAGTGGTCGGACACCACGATGACCGTGTAGACCTGGGTCTTCGGGGGTGCGGCCATTCGTTGGGCTCCGAGGTGCTCTGGTCCGGCGGCGGCGGATGGGGATCGCGGGTGGGGGTGCCCTCGATCCGGAAAGTCCCCGGGTCAAGGGACCGGGGCACGACGCTCAGACGGGTAGCAGACGGCCCGATTGCCTGTCAAGAAAGGGCTTTGCCCCTCGCCGGTTTGCGCCCCCTCGAGGCGCCGTCCGAAGGAGCCATGACCCGTACGGGGAGGCCGGGCCGCGCTGCGGGGATCGGCCTCGCCGGGCCGATCGCAGGGAGGGCGTCAGGCCCCGATCGCCTTCACGACGATCGCGGTGATGTTGTCGTCCCCTCCCCGATCGTTCGCCAGGGCGACGAGCCGGCCGGGGGCGAGGTCGAGGCTGCTCTCCTCGACGACGTGGAGGATCTCCTCGTCCTCGACGAGGTTCGAGAGCCCGTCGCAGCAGAGGACGAGGGTGTCCGCCTGCTCGAGGTCGAGCCCGATGAGATCGACCTGGACCGACGGCTCGAACCCGACCGAGCGGGTGATGATGTTCTTGAACCGGCTGTTCCTCGCCTCGTCCGGGCTGATCGCGCCGGCCTTGAGCTGCTCGTTCACGAGGGAGTGGTCCTCGGAGACCTGGTAGATGCGCCCCTCGCGGAGGAGGTAGATGCGGCTGTCCCCGACGTGGGCCACGTAGGCGATCCGGCCGTCCACGAGCGCGGCCGTGACGGTCGTCCCCATCCCGGAGAGGTCGGGGTTCCCCTGCGCGGTGCGGAAGATCACCGCGCAGGCCTCCTCGACCGCCGCGCGGAGCACGTCCGGCAGGCCGCTCTCCTCGACGCCCTCGGCCGCGCCGAAGAGGTCCGGCTCGGCCTCCTTCGCGTGTCGCACGGCCGCCTGGATCGTCTCGACGGCGAGCCGGGAGGCGGTGCCGCCCCCCGCGTGCCCGCCCATCCCGTCCGCGACGACGTAGAGGCGAAGCTCGTCGTCCACGAGGAACGCGTCCTCGTTCTGGTCGCGGCGCATCCCGACGTCGGTGATTCCGCGCGCCTCGAGCTGGAGGGTGGGGCCCGCCACGGCCGGGCAGACTAACCCCGCGGTCGAGGGGGGTCAAACCTGCGCGGACCGGATCAGTTCGCCGCGCCCGCTCGCGAGAGGCTCCGCGCCGCGGCCCGGGTCGGCCCCTGCCGCTTGCCCCGGCCGGGCGGACGATCCCCTCCCCTCGCGACCTCGATGAGGGAGCCCGCGTGCTCGATGGCCGACTCCGTGATCGTGGCCCCCGCCATCATCCGGGCGATCTCGCGGCGCCTCGCCTCGTCCTCCTCGAGGAGCGCGACGGACGTGTGCGTCCTGCCACCCGAGACCTGCTTCTCCACGCGGTGGTGGCGGTCCGCGAAGGCGGCCACCTGGGGAAGGTGCGTCACGCAGACGACCTGCCGGCCGTGCGAGACGTCGGCGAGGGCGCGCCCCATCGCCTCGGCCACCGCCCCTCCGATGCCGGAGTCCACCTCGTCGAAGACGTAGGTCGCGACCGGGTCGTTCCGGGCGAGGGTCCGCTTCACGGCGAGGAGGAGCCGCGAGAGCTCCCCTCCCGAGGCGATCTTCGCGAGCGGGCGCGGGGCCTCCCCGGGATTCGGCGCGATGAGGATCTCCGCCCGCTCCGCGCCCGCGGGGCCGAGGAGGAGCCCGTCCGCCGGGATCCCCGACTCGGGCGGGACGAGCGCGATCTCGATCCGGCATCTCCCCATGGCGAGCGAATCGAGCTCGCGCCGGACCGCGGAGGCGAACCCGCGGGCCGCCTCCGCGCGGACCTTCCCGATCTCCCGCGCGAGCCGCACCGCCTCCGCGCCGCGCGCGGCGATCTCTCCTTCGATCTCCGAGAGCCGCTCCCCTCCCCCGCGGAGCCCCGACAGCTCCTCGCGGGCCTCCTCCCGGCGGGCGATCGCCGCCTCGAGCGAGCCTCCGTTCTTGCGCGCGAGGGCGCGGAGCGCCTCGAGCCGGTCCTCCACCGCCGCGAGCCGCTCGGGATCCCCGCCGACGGCGTCCGCGTACCGCCCGAGCTCCCGCCCCGCCTCCTCGAGCTCCACCGTGGCCGAGCGGAGGAGCGCGAGCATCGGCTCGAGCCGCCGGTCGAGGGCGGCCGCCTCCCCGAGCGCCCGCACCGCCTGGGCGACGCGCTCGGAGGCGCTCCCCTCCTCCCCGTAGGCGAGCCCCTCCGCGGCCCGGGCCGCCTCGCGGAGCCTCTCCGCGGAGGCGAGCACCCGCCGCTCCTCCTCGAGCGCCTCGATCTCCCCCGGCCGCGGGTCCACCCGGTCGAGCTCGGCGAGCTGGAACGAGAGGTAGTCGGCGCGCCGGGCCCGCTCGCCCTCGTCCGCGGCGAGCGAGTCCCGCTCGCGGACGAGGGCGGCGAGCGCCGCGTGGCGGACCGGTACCGGA
>JBBIPT010000346.1:0-3328 GCA_037442705.1 Anaeromyxobacter sp. | reverse complement strand
CCGCGCGAGCGCCGGTCCGGCGGCGCGCCCGCCCTCGGTCCCCGCCACGATGCGGAGGAAGGAGCTCCAGGCGGAGCGCTCGGGCGGGGCGCCCGGGTCCGGAACGAGGGCGGAGAGGCGGACGAGCGGGGCGGCCGGGGGCTCCGGCCAGACGGCCTCGGGGAGGGGCCGCGAGCCGGACGGGGAGTGGGCGCACGCGGCCGCGGCGGCGAACGCCAGGAAGCCCGTCCGGTGCCCGGTCCACGCCATGGGGTCAGAAGCGGGAGCCGAAGGTGCGCGAGACGCGCACGAGGAACTGGTTCACCCGGGTGGAGTTGCCGCCCACCTCGCTCGCGAGGTAGCGGTCCTCGACGCCGAGCACGATGGCGCCGTAGGTGAAGTCGATCCCGGCGATCCCCTCGACCTCCAGGTAGGCGGGGCGATCCGGGATGTCGGTGGAGTTGAGCCGCAGCCGTCCCCGGAGGGCGACGAAGCGCCACGGCGAGACCCTCGCGTCGAGCTGGGCGAACCGGACGTGGTTGTCGTAGGACGTGAGGAACAGGGCATCTCCTCCGATCTCGTCCCCGACGGTCCCGGCCGCGTTGTCCTGCACGCCGGCCTGGAGCTGGACGTCGTTCGATCCCCACCGGTAGGCCCCCGTGGCGATCACCGAGCGGGTGGCCGCCGGGCCGAGGAGCGGGCTCTCCCTGCGGCTCGCCGACGCCTGCAGCATCCCGCGGACGGAGCCGCGGCCGAGCGGGCGGGAGGCCGACCCGAGGACCGCCTGCGAGAGCCGCCAGCCCTCGACCCCCCGGAGGTCCGACTCCCAGGTCGCGTCGTAGGTGAGCTGCAGCGAGGTGGGTCCGGCTCCCCTCAGGAGCGTCGCGCCCGCCGTCCCGCCCCAGCCGAGCTCCGCGCCGCCGGCGTCGGGGTGGAGGAGGCCGACGGACGGGCCCGCGCGGACCTCGACGTGGTCCCCGCGCTCTCCGCGCCGCCAGAAGAGGACCGCGCCGGCCGTCTCTCCGACGGTCCGCGCCGGGACGGCGCCGAGCCGGTCCTCGGTGAAGGCGACGTCGGCGGTGCCGCGGAGGCGCCACTCGGGGGAGGGGAGACGGCGGTCGATCAGGTAGGCGGCCCGGTGGCGGGTCCGCTCCGTCGTGGGCGAGAGGGGAACCTCCTGCAGGCCGTGGGCGTAGTAGTAGGTGACGGACTGCAGGTCGCGCTCCTCGCCGCGGGCCATGACGCTGGCGGAGAGGGAGTTGAGCTCCTGCCGGGGGTTGAAGGGCGAGGTGGTCGTCGGCTTCCGGAGGAAGTAGACGTCGGCGAGCCTCACCTTCGTGGACGCCGTCGCGTCCACGTCCACGTCGAGATCCACGCGGTGATCGTCGAAGTTGTCGGAGGCGTAGGTGCCCTCGCTGAGGTTCGCCCGGTACCGTGCCCCCCAGGAGAAGTTCGTCGAGCCGTGGCCCGTGGCGCCGCTGAAGGTGTGGACGGTCCGCTCCCGGGGCCCGAACGCCACGCTCTCCTGATCGAGGTCCGAGAAGGAGTAGCCCGCCCGGAGATGCGGTCTCCCCGGGCCCTGCAGCGAGAGGTCGGCGCCGTACGCCGTCTGGAGGAGGGAGCCGGCCGCCGCCCCGGCGAGGGTCGAGTCCCCGTCGATCCGCTGCGCGTGCAGCCGGACCGTGGCCGGGCTCCGCGGGTCCTGGAAGAGCGAGGCCCGCAGCCGGTAGCTCACCTGGTCGTCCAGGGCCTCCGCTCCCGAGGAGCGGTCGATCCTCCGGTACTGGGCGCCTCCGCTCCACGAGAACACGCTCGGGGCGACGAGGGAGCCCCCCGCGTCGAGGGAGAGGTCCAGGTCGAGGCGGGGGTAGGTCACGGATTCGCCCGACGGGAGGGTGGCGTCCGAGCGGAAGTACTCCGCCGCGGCCCGGGCGTTCCACTCGAACGCGGCCGCGGAGGGCGGGGCGAGGAGGGCGGCGGCCGCCGCCAGCAGCAGGGTTCCCGTCCTCATCGCTGGGTCCCTCCGCGCAGGACGGTGATGGGAACGTCCACGACGTACTCCGCCTCGGCCGGCGGGAAGAGCCACTTCTTCGACGCGGCGGTCAGGCACTCCTCCATCGCGGTCCCGGAGAGGTCGCCGTCGCCCGCCGCGACCTTCGTCACCATCCCCCGGGTGGAGACCGTGAGCTTGAGGGTCCCCTCCGCCCGGGCGAGCCGCTTCTGCAGCATGACCTGGCCGACGCAGGCCTCGATGGAGGCCTGGGCGGACTGGACCGCCTCCCGGATCTGCCGCTTGCCGCTCTCGCCCGCGAGGAGGGCGGGAGCCGCCGCCGGGGCGGCGGGGGTGGGGGCCTTCGCCGTCTCGCGGAGCGCGGAGACGACGACGTCCACGCCCTGGGCGCCCGGCCTCGTCGTGATGCGGGTCACGACCTGGTTCCCGTCGAGCGGGGCGGCGGCGAGGACCTGTGTCCGGATCTCGGAGGCCCGGCGCTGCGCCTCGCCCATGAGGCCCGGGTCCTTCGCCCGCGCCCAGATGAGGAGCTCGCAGCGCTCCTTCGCGGCGAGCTTCGCGATGTTGTCGATCGTCTCGCGGTCGAGCTCGGAGAGCTGGCTGCCGGGGCTCGGGAACATGACGACCGTGGCGGCGGCGACCGCCTTCTCCACCGCGACGCCGGGGTGGAGGGCGGAGCCGGGGGCGGCGGCCGTGGGGGCGGCCGCCTTCTCGCGGACGATGGCCGTCGGGGACTTCACCACCATGACGAAGACCGCCTTGTCCTTCGCCTCCGCGCCCTCCTCGCCGGTCCTCGGCGCGGAGGGGGCCGGCGCGCGGGACTCCTGCGCCCTGCGCTCGACGAGGTCGAGCCGCTCGGCCCGGGCGTCGAGCCGGCGGGACCAGGCGTCGAGCCGCTCCGCCTTCGTGCGGAGCTGCCGCTCCACGGCGTCGATCCGCTCGCCCCGGGCGACGAGCTTCGCCTCGAGCGCCGCGAGCTGGCGGTTCCGGGCGGAGACGGCCTGCTTGCGGATCTCGAGCTGGAGGGCGCGGGAGGAGGCGCCGCTCACGCTCGCCGCGAGCCGGTTCGCCTCCTGGCGCTCCGCGTCCTCGCGGGCGCCGGCGTCGCGCTCGCGACCCTGGGCGGCCTCCACGGCCGGGACGTAGCTCCGCTCCTGGGCGGCGAGCGAGCGCTCCTGGGCGGCGAGCTGGGCCTCGAGGGACTCGAGCTGCCGCTGCTGCTGGGTCGGCGGGCCGCGGGCGGCGATCCGCCTGTCGCGGGCGTCGAGCTGCTGCTCCCGTGCGGCGAGCTCCCGCTCGCGCTCCTCGAGCCGGCGGGCCTCCTCGGCGGCCGCCCGC
>JBBIPT010000345.1:0-3350 GCA_037442705.1 Anaeromyxobacter sp. | reverse complement strand
GCCGCGGCGGCGAGGGCCCACTTCGACCGGGCCCGCGCGCTCTTCCCCGACGACCAGCTCGCGCGGGTCGCCGAGGCCGAGACCTGGGCCGTCCTCGTGCAGGACGAGGCCCGGTTCGAGGCGCTCCTCGAGGAGGTGCTCGCCTCCGAGCCGGAGCGCGATCCCGCCCGCGCACCGGAGAACGCGATCGCGAAGCGGAAGGCCGCCGTCCTCCTGGAGCGGAAGGCGCGGCTGTTCTGATGGACGTGATCACACGGATCGAGCCGCGACCTTCGCCCTTCGACCCTTCGACAGGCTCAGGGTCAGGGCGAACGGCTGCTTGCAGGGCCGCTCGCGAGCAAGCAAGGCCGTTCGTGGTGACCCCTCGACGGGCTCGGGGGAACCACGAACGGGCGTGGATCGATCGATGGGGCACCGCCCTGAGGGCGTGATCGCGCGCAGCGAGCCCCGGCTCACGGTTCCGGAAAACCCGGCGCCGGCGTAGATTCGGGCGCCCATGAACGGCCCTTCCCCCGCGGGGCGCGCGCTCGCGACGGCGAGGAGGCTCGCCCTCCCGGCGCTCCTCGTGCTCGCCGCCTGTTCGCCGCGCGTCCCGCCCCCCGACCTCTCCCTCGATCCCGCCGCGCTCCTCGCGCAGGTCCGCGAGGCGCAAGGCCGGACCCGGAGCGTCCGCGGCGAGGGGCGGCTCCGGCTCCGGGGCGAGGCGGGGTCCGGCTCCGTCGCCGTCTTCGTCGCCGCGGAGCGGCCCGGCCGGATCCACGTCCAGGCGCTCGACTTCTTCGGCAACACCGCCTCGGTCCTCGCGATCGCGGACGGCGAGCTCCTCTTCTACGACGCGCGGGAGCGGGCCGCCTGGCGCGGACCGGCGACGGAGGAGAACCTCCGCAGGCTCGTGCCGCTCGCGCTCCCGCCCCCGGCCCTCGCGGAGATCCTCTGCGGCGCGGCGCCCCTCCTCGAGGGGAAGCCTGTCCGGGCGGAGCCGGGCCCGGGGCACGTCACGCTCGAGCTCGAGAGGGGCGGGCGGAGGCAGGTCCTCCGCGTCGGGCCCGGGGCGCGGGTGGAGCGCGCGACGCTCGAGGGGGGAGAGGACGGCCACGAGGTCGCCTTCGGCGACTTCGGGAGTGCGGGCCCTGGCCTCCCCGCGGAGGTGAAGCTCGCCCTGCCCGGCGTCCGCCTGGAGCTCCGCTTCTCCGACCTCGAGGCGAACGTCCCGCTCGACCCCTCGCTCTTCCGGCCCCCGGTCCCGGCGGGCGCCCGGGTGATCCCGCTCGAGGACGCCAGCGCGCCGCCTGGCCTCGTCCCCCCGGAAGCGCGGTGAGGTCGGCCGGCGCTGAACGGCCGCTCGCGACTCGTGATCGGCCCCGGGCCTCGGGAACGGCGGCAGAGATGCACTTCCCGAGGCCCGAAGCCTGAGGCCCGAAGCCTTGGGTGTTTCCGAATCGCGGTCGGGCGTTTAGACTCCCGCGCGGACGGAGACCCACTTGGACACGAGCCTCCTCGGAATCGTCGACAGCGCAAGCATCTCGCTCTGGATCATCGCGGCCTGCTCCGTCGTCGCCCTCGGCGTGGCGATCGAGCGGGGGATCGCGCTCTGGGGCTTCGGGGCGAAGGCCCGGACCCTCGCCGACGCGGTGACGCGGGCCCTCTACCGCGGGGACCTCGAGGACGCGCGCGCGCAGTGCGAGCGCTCCGGCTCCCCGGCGGCGGAGGTCTTCCTCTCCGCGCTCGTCGCCTCGGCGCCGCGAGGGGCGGGGCGGGCGCCCCCCGCGCCGGAGCGGATCGCGGCCGCCGTGGAGCGGGAGCGCCAGCAGGCGAACCTCCGGCTCCGGCGGAACCTCTGGATCCTCGGCACCGTCGGCGCCACCGCCCCCTTCATCGGCCTCTTCGGGACGGTCGTGGGGATCATGCGCGCCTTCCACCAGATGGCCCTCTCCGGCCAGGGCGGCTTCGCGGTCGTGGCGGCCGGGATCTCCGAGGCGCTCGTCGCGACCGCCGGGGGCATCGCCGTCGCGATCCAGGCGGTCGTCGTCTACAACTTCCTCAACGTGCACGTGGGGAAGCTCTCGGTGCAGCTGAAGCTCCTCGCCGAGGAGTACCTCGAGATCGTGAAGGAGGCGCTCCCCGCCCCGGCGGAGGGCGGCGGCCGGCGCGAGGCGAGGGAGGGCTGAGGGCATGGCGCTCGGAGGGCCAGACCCCGCCGGCGGGGGCGAGGAGCTCGAGTCGGTCGGCGGGATCTTCGCCGACATCAACATCACGCCGCTCACCGACATCTTCCTCGTCCTCCTCGTCATCTTCATGGTGACGACGACCGCCATCCACGAGTCGGAGCGGAACGAGGGTGCCTTCAAGGTGAGCCTCCCCCAGGGGACGAAGGGCGAGGAGGCGGCGGTCCCGCGCGACGTGACCGTGGCGATCCTCGCGGACGGCCGCACGGTCGTCGCCGGCAAGGTCGTGGAGGAGGCGGAGCTCGCCGCCACGTTCGCCGCCGCGAAGGAGCGGAGCGCCGAGACGATCGTCCTCTTCCAGGCGGACGAGGGGGTCCCCCACGGGCGGGTCGTCCACGTGATGGAGCTCGCGCGCCGATCGGGGCTCACCCGGCTCGCCATCGCGACCCGAACGGAGGCCGCGGGGGCGAGGTGATATCGCTCGCGGGAGCCCCGGCAGCTCCCGGTGACGCCGATCACTCGACCCTCCTGCGCCCGGGCGCTAGGATCCGCCGTGCATGACCGCCAAGAAGCGGCTCGGCGAGATGCTCATCGACGCGGGCATCATCGACGAGACCCAGCTCAAGGCCGCCCTCGGCCACCAGCGCCAGTGGGGCGTCCGGATCGGCCAGGCGCTCGTCGACCTCAAGCTCGCGATCGAGGCGGACATCGTCCGGGCGCTCGCCACGAGGTACGGCTACGAAGTCGCCCGCCTCGACGGGCTCGAGGCCTACGCCCTCGAGCAGGCGCTCTCGCTCCTCCCCCGCGAGTTCGCGCTCCACAACAACGTCTTCCCGATGGCGGCCGACACCCAGACCGTCACGGTCGCGATGAGCGATCCCACGAACCTCGCGGTCGTGGACGAGATCCGGTTCCGGACCGGAAGGCGCGTGAAGGTCTGCATCGGCGGAGACCGGGAGCTCGCCGAGGCGCTCCGCGCGCACTACCCCGGCGACCAGGCCGTGGAGGCGATCGCCCTCGACCTCGAGGCGGACGAGGGGCAGCCGGAGGCGGTGTTCGATCCCTTCGGAGGCGGCTCGAAGGACGCGCTCGAGGCCTTCTTCGGTGGGGGGCCGGAACCGTCGCCGCCCGCCTCGAAGAAGCAGAAGGCCCCGCCGGCGCCGCCCTCCGCGGCGGCTTCGCAGC
>JBBIPT010000344.1:0-3352 GCA_037442705.1 Anaeromyxobacter sp. | reverse complement strand
CGCCGCCCGCGGGGAGGGGCGGCGCGTCCGGCTCCTCGTCGCGGCGGGCGGCACCGCGCGGACGGAGAGCGGGCCGCTCCCGGAGGAGGTCCTCGACCCCCTCCCGGTCGCGCTCTCCAGGGAGCGCGTCTCGCGGCGGGACCTCTTCCTCTTCCACAAGACGACCCGCCGGGAGGTCCACGACCGGGCGCGAGCCGGCCACCCGGAGGCCTTCGACGTGCTCCTCGCGAACGAGGAGGGCGAGGCGACCGAGTTCACGATCGGGAACCTCGTCGCGGAGATCGGGGGGGAGCGGTTCACGCCCGCGCGGGACTCGGGCCTCCTCGCCGGCGTCTTCCGAGCGGAGCTCCTCGCCCGGGGAGAGGTGAAGGAGCGCCGGATCGCGGTCGAGGAGGTGCTCCGGGCGGACCGGCTCTGGCTCGTGAACGCGGTCCGGGGCTGGGTGCCCGTCCGGCTCGCCGGTCCGTGAGCGCCCGCTCCTCCCGGCCGGGGGGCAAGCCGAAGGGCGGGGGGATGTTCACGGTGAACGGCCTTCTCGGAGCCGTTCGCCCTGAGCCTGTCGAAGGGCGGACGGATGTGGGTCGAGCACTCACGGCGGCGAAGCCGCGTCCCCCCCGGCGCGGTAGACTCGCCCCCGCGTGTCCGCCCACCTCCGCTACCGCTCCCCGGTCGGCCTCGTCTCGGTCGAGGCGGGGGACCGGGGGGTCTTCGGCCTCGCCTTCGGGGACCGGGGACCGTCGCGACCGGGGCCGTCCGCCCGGGCGCGGGCGCACCTCGAGGCGGCCGAGGAGGCGCTCCGCGACTACTTCGCGGGGAGGCCGCCGAAGCCCCCGGCCCTCGACCTCCGCGGGACGCCCTTCCAGCTCGCGGTCTGGGCGGCCCTCGGGGAGATCCCGTGGGGCGAGGTCCGCACCTACGGGGAGATCGCGAGGTCGCTCGGGCGGGAGGGCGGGGCCCGGGCGGTCGGCGGCGCGAACCACGAGAACCCGGTGGCGCTCTTCGTCCCCTGCCACCGGGTGGTCCAGGCGAGCGGCCGGCTCGGCGGTTACGCGTGCGGGGTCGAGGTGAAGCGCTGGCTCCTCGCCCACGAGGCGGCCCACGCCCCCGCGCTCCGCGGGCCGTGAAGGCCGGCTGTCGCCGTTCTCGAGCCGCGGCGTCCGCCCTTCGACAGGCTCAGGGCGAACGGTTGCGCGCGCCGCCGCCTCGCCGCTCGAGGTGACCCTTCGCCGGGCTCGCGGGAACCGCGGCCGCAGGGGGACGAGGCGAGCGGTCGCGGGCCGCGCTCGCGCGGAGCCCCGGAGGTGCCCCCGCGGACCGTTCCTTGCCCCCGCAGGCCACCCTGCGTAGATTCGGAGGGCACCGCCTCCGCAGCACCCCGGGGTCCCGACGATGCCGAAGCTCCTCGCGATGATCCTCGCCGGCGGCGAGGGCCGCCGACTCGACCCGCTCACGCGCGAGCGCGCGAAGCCGGCCGTCCCCTTCGGCGGCCGCTACCGGATCGTGGACTTCGTCCTCTCGAACTTCGCGAACTCCGGCATCCTCAAGATGAAGGTGGTCGTGCAGTACAAGTCGGAGTCGCTGAACGCCCACATCCAGCGAGGCTGGCGGATGACCTCGCTCCTCGACCAGTACTGCGAGATCGTCCCGGCGCAGATGCGGGTCGGGCCGAAGTGGTACGAGGGCTCCGCCGACGCCGTCTACCAGAACCTGAACATCATCACGGACGAGGAGCCCGAGTTCACGTTCGTCTTCGGCGCCGACCACGTCTACCGGATGGACGTCCGCCAGATGCTCGACTTCCACCGGGAGAAGAAGGCGGAGCTCACCGTCGCCGCGATCCCCATCCCCGTCGCCGAGGCGAAGGAGTTCGGGATCATCGAGGTGGACGCGGACGGGCGGATGATCGGCTTCGTGGAGAAGCCGAAGGAGAGCCCGAAGACGATCCCGGGCGACCCCACCCGCTGCCTCGCCTCCATGGGGAACTACCTCTTCGGCACCGACGCCCTCGTGCAGGAGATCGTGCGGGACGCGGGGGATCCGAACAGCGCCCACGACTTCGGCAAGTCGATCGTCGCGTCGATGTTCCAGCGCAAGCGGGTCTACGTCTACGACTTCGCGAGGAACGCGGTCCCCGGGCAGGGGGAGAAGGAGCGCGGGTACTGGCGGGACGTCGGGAGCCTCGACGCCTACTTCCAGGCGAACATGGACCTCGTCGAGGTGGACCCGGTCTTCTCGCTCTACAACGACCGCTGGCCCATCTTCACGATCCGGCACAACCAGCCGCCCGTGAAGTTCGTCTTCAGCCAGGCGGACGGCCGGGTGGGGCACGCGACCGACTCGCTCGTCTCCGAGGGCTGCATCATCTCCGGCGGCCGCGTCCACCGCTCGATCCTCTCCCCGAAGGTCCGCGTGAACAGCTACGCCCAGGTGGAGGAGGCGATCGTCTTCGAGAACGTGAACATCGGCCGGCACTGCCGGATCCGCCGGGCGATCATCGACAAGCACGTGGACGTGCCGCCCCACACGACGATCGGCTACGACCTCGAGAAGGACCGCAAGCAGTTCCACGTCACCGAGAGCGGCATCGTGGTGATCCCGAAGGGGATGCGGATCGAGGGGTAGGTGCGCGTCAAGCGAACCGCCGGACGGGAAGGGGGGGAACCTCGTCCACCCGCGCGAGCCCGAGCCGGTAGTGCCAGTAGGCCCACGAGCGGGCGCTGAACTCGCCGGCGCCCGCGCGGAGGAGGGCGTCCCGCAGTGTCTCGTCGCCCACCGCCCCGGCGAGCGCGATGACGTCGCCGTAGTCGCCCACGTCCATCACCTGGGCGATGAGCCGGCGGCGGAAGGAGAGGGCGTCCTGGGGCGCCTTCCACCAGACGTACTTGCTCGCGAGCCGAAGGAGGAGCGAGTCGACCGAATCGCGGCCAGGGACCGAGATGTGCTCCGAGGCGGCCACGCGGCCATCTTATCAGCCGCTGCTCGACCGCGACCCGCCCCGGGCTTCCCGCCGGGACGGACCTGGCCGCCCGGCGCGCCGCTAGGAGCCCGTAGGGCGTTGGGCCCCCGCTTCGCGCTCGCGCGCCACGCGGGGGCCTGGTCGGGCGGCAGCTTCTGACTTTCGGGTGCGGTCACGGATGCGGTAGCGGCTGCCGTTGCGGGCCCGGTTGCGGTTGCCGTTCCGGCTGCGGCTACGGCTACGCCTGCGCCGCGGCCAGTACGGGCCGGAAGCCGCCCCGGATCACGAGCCGCGCCTCGTGTCGATCCCGCGACCCCTTCTCGCTCTCGACTCCTTTCGGGTGGGGTCTGCCGGAACGGCGCACGCCCCGCGCCAGCCCCCACGCCACCCCCGCCG
>JBBIPT010000343.1:0-3355 GCA_037442705.1 Anaeromyxobacter sp. | reverse complement strand
GCGGCGGCACCGTCCTCTCGGGCGACGGCGGACCGGACGATGGGGCGGTCGAGGTCGTCGACGTCGCCGCCGACGCCGAGGCCGACGCGATCCCCGACGTCTGGACCGACGACGTCGGCCCGGCCGACGTCGCCGAGGCGGACGGGGAGACGACCCCGACCTGCGCCACGGAGTCGCACTGGGCGCTGCAGATCCGGACGATCGAGGAAGTCGAGCTCGTCGACCTGGATCCCTCCCGCTACGGCGTCACGGACCGCCTGCGTCTGCAGGTGCGCATGCAGTCGGCCTGCGAACGGCTCGGCCGGGTCGCTGCGAACCTGGTTTCCGGCGGCGCGTAGGCCGGGGGCTGCCGGGGCGCGTAGACCGGCGGCGGCGGGGCCGGGCTGCTCGGCGTCGACACGGAGCCGTCGGCGTAGTCGATCCGGTCCACCTCGGACCTCCGGAGCTGACGGATCGTCCCGTCCAGCAGGCGCACGGTGATGCCTTGCGGCCCCTCCTCGACGACGGTGCCGACGATGCGGCCTCCGCCGGGCGTGTGGATCGTGTCGTTCTGGGGGGCCGCGGCGAGCAGGGCGGCGGCGACGAGGGCGAGCATGGAGTCCTCCTTGGACGAATGGCTCGTCCGGATCTCCTAGCGAACGGCGTGCCGGCGGAGCCCCGGCGGGAATTCCTCCGTGTTCCCGCGGGAGAACGGCGGTTCTCCCCGTGCGGCCCCGGGAGAAGAGCGGCCCAGGGGTGTCGCCGGGAGGTCACGGTCCGGCTGCGATCGGCACGCCCGCGGCGCGGACACCCTGGCGCTTGCGCTCCCGCAGGAAGAGCGGGGTCCCGTCCGGATCGCTGAAGTGGGCGATCCGGAACTCCGGGTCCTCGGCCACCTCCGGCGCGAACTCCACCCCGCGCTCCCGGAGGACGAGCATCGCGCCCTCGACCTCGTCCACCTCGAAGCCGATCGTGAGGTGGACCGGGTGGAGCCCGGCGTCGCGGACCGTGGGTCGATCGCTCCCGAGGAGCACGATCCGGAGGCCGTGGCCGGAGAGCTCGGCCCAGTCCGCGGCGGGACCGGAGTGGCTCGACTCGAGGCGCATCCCGAGGGCGCGCGTGTAGAAGCGGACCGCGCGCTCCACGTCCTGCACCATCACGTTGCACGCGGCGCTGTCGATGGGCGAGGTCACGCTCATGGCCGGCCCCCGCCCACATCGTGAACGTTCGCGCTCCGGGGCGCAGGAACCCACTGGGGGCATGCGCCCTGGCGCCGCCCCGGGGCGGCTTCAGGCGCTGCGGCTGTCGATCCACCGCTCGACGGCCGGCGGCTTCCAGGAGTCGAACCGGTCGAGGAGCGCCTCGAACCGCTCGTCCACGAGGACGAGCGCGCGGTGCTCCGGGTGGACGAAGCCCTGCTCCACCGCCCGGTCGAAGAACTGGATCAGGGGCCGGTAGTAGCCGTCCACGTCGAGGAGGCCACAGGGCTTCGCGTGGAGGCCGAGCTGCGCCCACGTGAGGATCTCGGCGAACTCCTCGAGGGTCCCCATCCCGCCCGGGAGCGCCACGAAGCCGTGGGCGAGCTCCGCCATCCTCGCCTTGCGCTCGTGCATCGAGGAGACGACGTGGAGGCTCGTGAGCCGCGCGTGCGCGAGTTCCCGGAGCTGGAGCGCCTTCGGGATCACCCCGACGACCTCCCCCCCCTCCGCGAGCGCGCCGTCGGCGACGGCCCCCATGAGCCCGACGCTCCCGCCGCCGTAGACGAGCCCGAGCCCGCGCCGCGCGAGGGTGCGGCCGGCCTCCCGGGCGGCGGCGAGGTGCGCGGGGTCCTTCCCCGGGCTCGAGCCACAGAAGACGCAGATCCGCCTGGGCATGGCGCGCGAGCTTGCCACGGGTCGCGGCCTCCGCGGGCGGGATTCCGCGGGCGGGGGCCTCTCGTGGCCGTGATCACGCGCGTCGAGCCTCGGCCTTCGCCCTTCGACAGGCTCAGGGCGAACGGCTCCCCTTCTGCCCGTTCGTGGTGAGCCCGTCGCACCACGAACGGCCCGGAGCAGCGCGAGCGGCCACGGCCATCAGGCCGGCTCGGGCTCGAAGAGATAGGGCTGCCGGTCGCGCAGCTCTCGCGGGAACCACCGGTCCCACGGGAAGTGCCCCGCCTCGTCCGCCCAGACGCCCTGGAGCGCCGGGAAGAGCGCGCCGCCGTGATACCAGACGGCGTGCCCGAGGTGGGCCGGGAGGTGGCGCGCCGCGATCCTCCGGAAGGCGACGCGGCGGCCCGGGACGATCTCCTCCGCGACGCCGCCCGCGTCGAGCCGCTCGCCGGCCCGGACCCGCCCGGCGGCCAGGGCCACGGCCGCGGCCGCCTCCCCCGGGGCGAGGCCGAAGATCGCGATCTCGGGGTGGTCGTGGGTCCGGAAGAGCCCGACGGTGAACGCGTGCCCCTCCGGCTCTCCCTCGAACGCGACGGCGACCACGTGGAACCCGTGCTGGGCGACGTCGGCGAGGATGGCGAGGTCGAACGCGTCGAGGGGCTCGCCGGGGCGCGGCGCGTAGCGCGGATCGAGCCCGGGGAAGCGCCGGGACGGGCGCTGGGGAAAGAGGACGGGCCCCTCGCCGATCCTCCACCGCCCCTCCGCGCCCTCCCGCTCGAGCGCGGTCCCGCGCGGGTGAAGGACGATCTCCGCGGCGGACGGGTCCCGCTGGACCACCTCGACGAGCCTCGAGGAGACGAGCTCGCCCTCGCCGTGCCGTTCCGCGCCGCACAGGAACCTCCACTCGCAGGCGCCGGCCGTGCCCGGCTCGTCGCGCGCCGCGAGGAGCGCGGGCGCCCCCGCCGCGACGTGGCTGCAGACGAGGGCTCGGGCGGGCTCCATCGGGGGGAGGAGAGCACGCCCGGATGGCCTTGTCAGCCGCCGGGCTACGCCCGAGCGCGATCCGGGAACACCGAGGCTTCAGGCCTCAGGCTTCTGGCCTCAGGAAATGCATCTCCGCCGCCGTTCCCGAGGCCTGAGGTCCGAGGCCTGACGATTGATCACATCTCGGCGCGGCCCAGGTGGTAGCCGGCCTCCATCTCGACGAGCTTCCGGTAGCCGCGCCAGAGCGTCAGCCAGCCGGGCGAGCCGTTCGATTTGATGTGGCCACCGATGGCGGCGAGGGCCAGCAGCGCCTCGGTCGCGGTCGGGCTGTCGCCGAGCTTCACGTCCTTCGAGCGGTGGCGCAGCAGCTTGAGTTGTACGTGCGAGAAGACCTGAGGGTGTGGTTCTCATCGTGACGCCCGGGACCGGCGTTTGGAGGTCTCGGGCGTCGGGGTGATGTCGCGGACGTTCGCGAGCACATGAACCTCGCGTTCGTAGGTGGCGGCGACGAGCGCCCATGC
>JBBIPT010000342.1:0-3395 GCA_037442705.1 Anaeromyxobacter sp. | reverse complement strand
ATCGCCGCGCCGAGGCCGGCGATGGCCGGGAGCCCCTCCGTCCCCGCCCGCCGGCCGCTCTCCTGCTCGCCGCCGAAGAGCGGCTCGAGCCCGGTCCCGGGGGCGATCCAGAGCGCCCCCGCGCCGCGCGGCCCGCCGAGCTTCTGGCCGGTGACGAGGACGAGGTCCGCCCCGAGCGTCCGGACGTCGAGCGCGATCTTCCCCGCCGCCTGGACCGCGTCGCAGAGGAAGAGCGCCCCCGCCTGCCGGGCCGCGCCCGCGAAGTCCGCCACCGGGAGGAGGACGCCCGTCTCGTTGTTCGCCCGCATCGCGCAGGCGAGCGCGACGTCGGGGCCGAGCGCGGCGCGGAAGGCGTCCGGATCGACGAGCCCCCGCCCGTCCACCGGCACGACCGTGAGCGGGGTCCCCCCCCGCTCGAGCGCGCGCCCGAGGGAGAGGACGCAGGGGTGCTCCACCGCGGTGACGACGAGCCGCCGGCGCCCCGGGGGAGCGGCGGCGAGGGCGCCCCGGATCGCGAGGGCGGCCCCCTCGGTGGCGCCGGAGGTGAAGACGACGTCGGCGGGGGCGGCCCCGAGGGCATGGGCGACCCGGGCGCGGGCGAGGTCGAGGACGTCGCGCGCCGCGCGGCCGGCCTGGTGGATCGAGGAGGGGTTGCCGAAGGTCTCGAGCGCCTCGAGGACCGCCGCCTTCGCCTCGGGGCGGACCGGCGTGATCGCGTTGTGGTCGAGGTAGATCATCGCGTGCGACCGGGGCCGTTCGCCCCGAGCCGGTCGAGGGGACACCAGGGACGGACAGGAAGGGATCCGTTCGCCCTGAGAGGCCCAGAAGAAATCCCCTCCCGTCGCCGGACCGGCCGATGCGCATCGCATCGGTTCGTTGCGCCTCCCTCACATGTCAGCGGGATATGCTCGGTCGGCGCGCCTTGCGCTGCTTGCGCCTCGACCGCCCGGCTCGGTCCGGGGATTCCCTCACGGCCTCTGAGCCCGTCGAAGGGCGAAGGTCGCGGCTCGATCCGAGGGAGCGCTGCCATCACGCGATCGGGCGGCCCTTCTTCCCCTTCGCGCCGAAGGCGTCGAGGAAGGACCGGACGATCTCGATCCGGAGGCGCTGCCGGGCCGCGGGGGCGAGCCCCTTCACGGGGAGCCGCGCGCCGGCCATGCTGCCGTGCCCGCCCGCCGTCCCGCCCTTCTCCTCGATGACCTCCCGGATGAGCCGCCCGGCGTTCGTCCGCCGGTCGTTCGTGCGGAGGGAGAAGTAGAAGGCGTCGTCGTACTCGCCGAAGGCGAGGGACCAGCGGACGTCCTCGAGGTACATGAACCGCTCGGCGACCTCCGCGACCATGTCCGGCGCGTAGATCTCGGCGAGGTCGCAGACGACGACGTCCCCGTGGAGGCGGGCCCGCTCGATCGCGGTGTGGTAGAGGCGGAAGTACTCCTCGGGGAGGCGGGGGTGCTCGATCTCGCCGAGGGCGTCCTTGTCCGCCATCGGGAAGAGCCAGAGGTAGGCGTCCACGTCGGACTGGGTGGTCTGGCGCCCGAGGTCGCGGGTGTCCGCCTTGATCCCGTAGAAGAGCGCCGTGGCGATCGCCTCGGGCACCTCGAGCCTGCTCGCCCGGAAGTACTCCGCGACGACGGTGGAGGTCGCGCCGATGGGGCCGCCCACGTCGGAGATCGGCGCGAGGTGCGAGTCGGGCCGCTCCGGGTGGTGGTCGATCACGACGTCGGGGAAGTGGCGGGCCGGCAGGGAGTGGTTCCCCTGCTCGGGCTGCGTGTCCACCATGCAGATGAGGTCGAAGTCGTCGAAGACGACGCGCGAGACGGGGACCACGGGGAGCTTCAGCACCCGGACGAGGGCGCGGTTCTCGGCGCGCCCCACGATCCCGCCGTAGGCCACGATCGCCTCGACGCCGGCGAGCTTCTCGAGGAGGTGGGCGAGGGCCACCCCGGCCGCGATGGAGTCCGGGTCCGGGTTGTCGTGGGTGAGGACGAGCGCCCGCCGGTGCGACTTCGCGTACTCGACGAGCCGGTCGAGCTTCGCCTTCGCGGTGGGGACGTGGCGCGGGTAGAGCTTCATCCGCGCGGTCCGCACCCGGTGCGGACGCGGGCGCGGCGCGAGGGCCGCGCGTCGTGTGGGGCCGTTCTTCATGACGGGCGCACGAGCCCCCGGAGCACCTCGAGGTTCTCGCGGAACCGGAGCTCCGTCTCGAGGAAGGCGGGGACCTCCGCGAACCGCGGGTCGTTCACGAGCCGGCGGAAGGCGTCGAGCCCGATCGTCCCCGCGCCGATGTGCTCGTGCCGGTCCACCCGGCAGCCGCGCGGCTTCTTCGAGTCGTTGAGGTGGAAGGCGCGGACGTGCCCGAGCCCGACCACGCGGTCGAGCTCGTCCATCGTCCGGCCGTAGCCCTCGCCGGAGGAGAGGTCGTAGCCGGCGGAGTGGACGTGGCAGGTGTCCACGCAGACCCCGACGCGCCGGCGGAGCGGGGAGGGGACCGCCTCCCGCAGGGCGGCGACCTGCTCGAACCGCCAGCCGAGGCTCGATCCCTGGCCGGCCGTCGTCTCGACGAGGAGCCGGACCTTCCCCGAAACGTCCTCGAGCGATCGCGTCATCGCCTCCCCGACGAGCCGGATCCCCTCCTTCTCGTCCGGGTGGCTCCCGGGGTGGAAGACGAGCGACGGGATGCCGAGCTGCTCGCACCGGGCGAGCTCGTCCGTGAGGCCGTCCCAGCTCTTGTCGCGGATCACCCGGTCGGAGGAGGCGCAGTTCAGGAGGTAGGAGGAGTGGGCGGCGACGGGCTTCCCCGTCCGCCGGGCCTCGTCCCGGAAGGCGCGGATCTCCTCCTCCTCGAGGGGCTTCGCCGCCCAGCCCCGGGCGTTCCGGGTGAAGATCTGGAGGCAGTCGGCCCCGTCGGCCTCCGCGCGGGCGAAGGCCTTCGAGACTCCGCCTGCGATTCCTTCGTGGGCTCCCAGGACCATGAGGGCGCGTAGCTATACACTAGCCCGCCCCCGCGTCGCCACGCTCGGGGGATCGCAGGCCGCGCCGTCGAGATGGTTAAGCGATTCCGGTACGTTGGGCGATCCCGGAAGGGGCCATGAGCCCCTTCGGGGTCTAGGAGCCCGTAGGGCGTAGAAGGCTTCCGGCCGTCCTCGCTTCGCTGCGGGCGGCCGGAAGCGGTCGCGGTTGCCGCTGCGGTTCCGGTTCCGGATGCGGTTCCGGATGCGGGTGCGGATGCGGGTGCGGATGCGGAAGCCGCTGCCGCCTGCGGATGCGGCTGCGGCAGCGGCCCGGGGACTCAGTGGGTGAGGCGCCAGAGCATGGCGAGCACCCGGTCGCACAGCGCGAGGGCGGGCGCGATGGAAGCGGCGTCGACGTGGCCCCATGCTTGCGCGACGCGGAGG
>JBBIPT010000341.1:0-3406 GCA_037442705.1 Anaeromyxobacter sp. | reverse complement strand
CGGCCCGGGCGAGGAGCCCGGAGGCCCCGTCGCCCCCGCCCTCCGGCGCGCGGCCGAGGGTGAGCGGGGAGAGGGCGGAGAGGCTCGTGAACCGCCAGTCCTCGTGCCGGCTCGTGGGGAGCCGGAGCGCCTCGAACCGCCCGAGCGCGGACCGGCGCGCCTCGGAGAGCCAGGCGGGCTCCCGCCGGCCGGGGGCGAAGGCTTCCACGAGGCTCTTCTCGACCGGGGTCATCGTCACGCTCCCGCCGCCGCCGGAACCTCCGGCTTCATCCCCTCGACCCAGGCGTACCCGGTCCGCTCGAGCTCGTCGGCGAGCTCCGGCCCGCCGGAGCGGACGATCCGCCCGCCCGCCATCACGTGGATCCGGTCCGGCCGGACGTACTCGAGGAGCCGCTTGTAGTGGGTGACGAGGAGGATCGAGCGGTCGGCGCGCCGCAGCGCGTTCACGCCACGGGCCACGATCCGGAGGGCGTCGATGTCGAGCCCGGAGTCGATCTCGTCGAGGATGGCGAGCCTCGGCTCGAGGACCGCCATCTGGAAGACCTCGTTCCGCTTCTTCTCGCCGCCCGAGAAGCCCTCGTTCACCGAGCGGCTCCCGAAGGCCGGGTCGAGATCGACGAGCTTCATCTTCTCCTTCGCGAGGGAGAGGAAGTCCATCGCGTCGAGCTCCTCCTCGCCGCGCGACCGCCGGACCGCGTTGAGCGCGGTCCGCAGGAAGTAGAGGTTCCCCACGCCGGGGATCTCGACGGGGTACTGGAAGCCGAGGAAGAGCCCCTTCGCGGCGCGGTCCTCCGGCGGGAGGGCGAGGAGATCCTCGCCGCCGAAGCGCGCCGTGCCGCCCGTGACCTCGAAGGCGTCGCGCCCCGCGAGGACGCCGGCGAGCGTGGACTTCCCCGAGCCGTTCGGGCCCATGATCGCGTGGACCTCGCCGGGGCGGATCTCGAGGTCGACCCCCTTCAGGATCTCCCGGCCCGCGACGCTCGCCGCGAGCCCGTCCACCGCGAGGAGCGCGCCCCGCCCGTTCGTGCCGCTCTCTCCGTTCGTCGCCATCTCTATCCGACGCTCCCTTCCAGGCTCATCCCGAGGAGTTTTTGGGCTTCCACCGCGAACTCCATCGGCAGCTCCTTCAGGACCTGCTTCGCGAAGCCGTTCACGATCATCGAGACGGCGTCCTCCTCGGAGATGCCGCGCTGCCGGCAGTAGAAGAGCTGGTCCTCGCCGATCTTCGAGGTCGTCGCCTCGTGCTCGACCGTGGCGGTCGGGTTGCGGACCTCGATGTGCGGGAACGTGTGGGCCCCGCAGCGGTCGCCGATGAGGAGCGAGTCGCACTGCGAGTGGTTGCGGGCCCCCGTCGCCCCCTTCCCCATCTTCACGAGGCCGCGGTAGGTGTTCTGGCCGCGCCCGGCGCTGATCCCCTTCGAGACGATCGTCGAGCGGGTGTTCTTCCCGACGTGGATCATCTTCGTGCCGGTGTCGGCCTGCTGCCGGTGGTTCGTGAGCGCGACCGAGTAGAACTCGCCCACCGAGTCGTCCCCCTGCAGGATGCAGGAGGGGTACTTCCAGGTGATGGCGGAGCCGGTCTCGACCTGGGTCCAGGAGATCTTCGCCCCGCGCATCGCCTTCCCGCGCTTCGTGACGAAGTTGTAGATGCCGCCCTTCCCCTCGGCGTCGCCCGGGTACCAGTTCTGCACCGTGGAGTACTTGATCTGCGCGCCGTCGAGCGCGACGAGCTCGACGACCGCCGCGTGGAGCTGGTTCTCGTCGCGCATCGGCGCGGTGCAGCCCTCGAGGTAGGAGACGTAGGAGCCCTCGTCCGCGACGATGAGCGTCCGCTCGAACTGGCCGGTGTCCTTCGCGTTGATCCGGAAGTAGGTGGAGAGCTCCATCGGGCAGCGGACGCCCTTCGGCACGTAGACGAACGAGCCGTCGGAGAAGACCGCGCTGTTCAGGGCCGCGTAGTAGTTGTCCGTGTGAGGCACGACCGACCCGAGCCACCTCTCCACGAGCGCGGGGTGCTCCCGCACCGCCTCGGAGAAGGACGAGAAGACGATCCCGAGGTCGGCGAGCTTCTTCTTGTAGGTCGTGGCCACCGAGACGGAGTCGAAGACCGCGTCCACCGCCACGCCGGCGAGCCGCATCTGCTCCTCGAGGGGGATGCCGAGCTTCGCGAAGGCCTTCTTCAGCTCGGGGTCCACCTCGTCCATCGAGCCGAGCTGCTTCTTCGCCTTCGGGGCCGCGTAGTAGACGATGTCCTGGAAGTCGATCTTCGGGTGGTGGACGTTCGCCCAGGCCGGCTCCTCCATCCCGAGCCAGTGCCGGTAGGCCTCGAGCCGCCACTCGAGCATGAAGCGAGGCTCGCCCTTCTTCTCCGAGATGATCCGGATGAGCTCCTCGGAGAGCCCCTTCGGGACCCTGTCCTCCTCGATCTCCGTGACGAAGCCGTACCGGTACTTCTGCTCGGTCAGCTCCTTCAGCTGCTCCGCGGTGCTCATGACGCGTTCGCTCCGATGCGGACCGGGGACGGTCCGTGGTCGTGGGCCCGGAACGGGGCGATGGAGGAGAGGGGCAGCCCGCGGAGCGCGCTCTCGATCGCGCGGGAGACGGGATCCCAGCTCTCGCGGGCGAGGCAGGTGTCGCCGAGGTCGCAGTCCCCGCCCATCGGCTTCGCGCACTCGGTGAGGGCGATCGGCCCCTCGAGCGCCTCGACGATCTCCGCGACGGAGATCCGATCCGCGGGGCGGGCGAGCCCGTAGCCGCCGTGGCGGCCGCGGTGGGAGACGACGAGCCCGGCCCGGGAGAGCTCCTTCGCGAGCTTCGAGACGGTCGGCACCGGGACGCGCGAGCGGGAGGAGAGCTCCTGCGCCGTGAGCGTCCCGGTCGCCCGCGCGAGGTGCGCGAGGAGCAGGATCGCGTAGTCGGTGAGCCTGGACATCCTTATCATTCGGTCACCCGGTGGGAGCCATTATGGACTGAACCAGTCCAGATACTAAGGCTTCTAACGGGGCCCCTAGCGATTTCAAGGAGTCAGGAGGTGCCTGTGGGACCCGTTTGGGTTACGCGACGGGGCCGCCGTTCCCCCTGCGATGCCGGCCGCTGGCCGCCCGGGCCGCCGTTCCCCCTGCGATGCCGGCCGCTGGCCGCCCGGGCCGCCGTTCCGCCGTGTGCTCGGCGCGCCCAACTCTCGCATGACGCGCGCGCTTGCTTGCGTTTGCTCGATTCGCGTCGGTCCGAACTCGCCTCGGCGCCTTCGCTGCGCGGCGCCGATGCTCGGACAACGGACCAACGCGCCCCCTCGTGCCTCGCGACGCGCGCGTTCCTCGGCTCGTCGCGGCGGGCGCGCCTCACGAACACGGCCTCACGGCGGCGCCGGGCGGCTCGCGCTGTCTCGCGGAGGGGTGGCGCGGCC
>JBBIPT010000340.1:0-3421 GCA_037442705.1 Anaeromyxobacter sp. | reverse complement strand
TCCGGGAGGTCGCCGTCCAGCGCGGCCTCGCCACGGAGGAGGCCGTGCGGGAGATGGGCAGGCGGGAGCTCCTGAACCTCATCTTCGTGCCGGGGTTCTCCACGGCGCGCGAGGTCACCTCCCTGTCGGGCCGCGGCGTCGGGATGGACGTCGTGAAGAACAACATCGCGAACCTCTCCGGCCTCATCGACCTGCACAGCGAGCGGGGCGCCGGGACGCGCTTCGAGATCACCCTCCCGATCACGCTCGCCATCGTCCGCGCCCTCGTCGTCGAGGTCGCCTCCCGGGTCTACGCGGTCCCCCTGAACAGCGTGCTCGAGATCCTCGAGGTCGGGGCGCGGGACGTGCGGACGCTGTCCACGCGAGAGGTGATCTCCGTCCGCGGGGCGACGCTCCCGCTCGTCCGGCTCGCCGACTTCTTCGGGCACGGCGGCGACCGCCCCCGCTCGTTCTTCGTGGTGGTCGTCGGGCTCGCCCAGGAGCGGATCGGCATCGCCGTGGACGCCCTCGGCGGCCAGCAGGACGTCGTCGTGAAGCCGCTCGGCGCCCAGCTCCAGGGGATCCGGGGCATCGCCGGGGCGACCGACCTCGGGGGCCGCCGGACCGTCCTCGTCCTCGACGTCGGGGCGATCATCGAGGAGGTCGTGTCGGGCGAGCCGGCCGTCCCGGAGCCGGCCGCCCCGCGGGCGGGGTGAGGGAGCCGGACGGGCATGTACCTCGAGTTCTACGGCCTCGCGAAGAAGCCCTTCTCGAAGACGCCGGATCCCGGCTTCCTCTTCCCCTCGCGCCAGCACGCGGAGGCGCTCGCGCGGCTGGCGCACGCCCTCGAGGAGCGGGAGGTGGCCGTCCTCACCGGCGAGGTCGGCGCGGGCAAGACCACGCTCTCCCGCGCGCTCGTGGACGAGTTCGCCGAGCGCTGCCGCTTCTCCTTCGTCGTGAACCCGGCCCTCCCCCCGGCGCAGCTCCTCGGGGCGATCGCCGAGGGGTTCGGGCTGCCCCCCGCCCGGCGGAAGGCGGAGGCCTTCGGAGCCCTCGCCGAGCACCTGGCCCGCCTCGACGCGGAGGGGTCCTTCGGCGTCGTCGTCGTGGACGAGGCGCAGCTCCTGCCCGGGAGGGCGGCCTTCGACGAGCTCAGGCTCCTCGGGAACCTCGCGGCGGACGACCGGGCGCTCGTCGGGCTCGTGCTCCTCGGCCAGCCGGAGCTCCGCGAGCGGCTCCGGGAGCGGGGAGGGGAGGCCTTCGCGCAGCGGGTCGGGGTCGCCTACCACGTGGGAGCGCTCGACGCGGAGGAGACCGGGCGCTACCTCGCCCACCGGCTCGCCGTCGCCGGACGGACGGAGCCGCTCTTCGACGCGGCGGCCGTCGCGGCCGTCCACGCGCGGAGCGGCGGCCTGCCTCGCCGGGTGAATCAGCTCGCCGCGAGCGCCCTGCTGGAGGGGTTCTCCCGGGAGGCGGATCGGATCGACGCCGGGCTCGTCGAGGCGGCCGCCGCGGATCTCGAGGCCTACATGGGAACGCCCCCCGGGGCGCGGTAGAGTTTCCGTCCGGAGCATGGACTTCCTGAAGATCCGCAAGAAGGCCCGGGAGCGGGCCGCCGCGCGCGAGGCGGCGAGCGAGCGTGCGCGGGCCAGGCAGGCCCCGGGCCCGGCGGAGCCTGGGGCGCCGGGGCCTCCCCCGGGCGATCCCGTCGTCACGCCGGCGGACGTCCTCGAGGGGGAGCTCGCGGCCCGGCTCCAGGGAGTCCCCCCGGAGCGTGCCGCCGTCCCCGGGACCGGGTCCTGGGCCCCGGCCGAGGCGGCGCCCTCGACGCTCCCCGCCGCTCCGCCCGGCGCGTGGCCGCCCCCGGAGGTGGCCGCGGCGACCCCGGTCCCCCGCGAGCCATGGACGGCGCAGCCGCCGGAAGCACCGCGCGATCCGATCCGCGGCCCCGCCGATCCGCTCGGGGAGTTCTTCTACCGCGAGGACGAGGAGGGGCCCGAGGTCCCGCCGATCGGCGGAGGCGCGGAGGTTTCGGGAGAGGAGGAGGATCCGGACACGGCGATCCGGGAGGAGTACCTCACGTTCCTCCTCGGGGAGGAGGAGTACGCCGTCGCCGTGGAGCGGGTGCGGGAGGTGATGAAGTCACCGCCCATCACCGAGGTCCCGCGCGCCCCGTCCCACGTCCTCGGCGTGATCACGGTGCGGGGCGAGGTCGTCGCCGTGCTCGATCCGCGAAGCCGCCTGGGCCTCCCGGCGGGCGCCCCCTCGGGCGATCGGCGCGTCGTGATCGTCGACGCCGGGGAGGGGTCCTGCGGGCTCCTCGTGGACCGGGTGGCGAGCGTCGTCCGGCTCCGGGCCGGTACGATCGAGCCCTGCCCGCAGGGGATCGGCGGGGCCCACGCCGACTGCCTCGCGGGCATCGGGCGGGAGGAGAGCCGGATCTTCACCGTGCTCGATCTCGGGGCGCTCCTGCGGCGCGCCCCGGAGCGGCCGAGGGGGGAGCGGCGTGCCGGACTCTGAGCGTGCGGCGCCCCCGGGGCCTGCCCGCGGGGACGACCGCCTCGTGCAGCTCTGCACCTTCCGCCTCGGCGGGGAGGACTACGCGATCGACATCATGCGCGTGCGCGAGATCATCCACCCGCTGCCGATCACGAAGGTCCCCCGGACGCCCTCGTTCCTCGAGGGCGTCTTCCGCCTGCGCGGAGAGGTGATCCCGGTGCTCGACGTGAGGAAGCGGCTCGGCCTTCCGCCCGGGGAGCCGGGGCGCAAGGCGCGCTTCCTCGTCGTCCACGTGGCGAGGCAGCGCATCGGCCTCGTGGTGGACGAGGTCCGGGAGGTCCTGCGGGTGACCCGCCGCGAGATCCGTCCGGCACCCCCGCTCGCGGAGGGGGGCACGCCCCGGTTCTTCCTCGGCGTGTGCGGCGGGGAGCCCAGGGCGGGGACGCGCCGGCGGCCCGGCGCGGACCGGATGCGCCTCCTCCTCAACGTGAAGGCGCTCCTCGATCCCTCCGTGCCGGGCGAGGCGGAGGCGGCGCGGGCGCAGGCCGAGGCCTCGAGGCGGGCATGACGGAGCGCGGTCCGGAGACGCGGAGGGCCCTGGCGCGGGCCGCCGACGAGGAGACCCGCTACCAGGCGGTCCTGGCCCTCGACCCGGCCGACGCCGCCGACCGGGAGGTCCTCCTCGAGCGGCTCGCCGATCCGAGCTGGCGGGTGCGGGCGGCGGTCGCGGAGCGGCTCGCGAGGACGCCGGACCCCGCCGCGATCGTCCCGGCCCTCGTGGACTCGCTCGTGGGCGGGGCGAGCGTCGGGGCGCGGGACGCGGCCGCGGCCGCCCTCTCGCGCCTCGGCGGCCCCGCCCTCCCGCTGCTCGTCGAGCGGATGGACTCCCCGGATCCGGAGCTCCGGATCGCCGTCGGGTCGACCCTCGGAGCGATCGCCGATC
>JBBIPT010000339.1:0-3470 GCA_037442705.1 Anaeromyxobacter sp. | reverse complement strand
CACGGCGACGCCACGCGCCGGCTTCGGGGCTCCGCAGCGACCGGCGCGACTGCGCGTCTTCTGCAGACGCCTCCCCCACGGCCCGCACTGCAAAGGGCGGGACACCGCGCTTCCGGAACCTCCTGAACCCCCGCGCGGTGGCCCGCACGGCTTTGCGGGCGGGGAGCGGGCATGGCGGGACTATCCCCCCACGGACACGTCTCTGGCGCGCGGAGCGCCGGGAGTCGCGGAGCCCCGAAAGCCGGCACGCAGCAGCGCCGCGCCATCCCTGAAGGAAGGTTGGCACGCGGCAAACGTCGCCCGATCCCCGGTAGCTCCCGGACGAGCGCAAGGGGGCGGGACCCGGGTTGACCCGGGGCCCGTTTCATACGTAAGGAAGCACCCCGATGCGGGCACCCTGGGCCATCGTCTGCGACTTCGACGGCACCGCGCTCACCGAGGACCTCGGCGACAAGGTCGCCCTGCGCTTCGCGGGCGAGGAGAGCTACCGCGAGGCGGAGGACGGCTACCGGGCCGGCGCCTACCCGTTCGGCGCGCTCCTGCGCCGGGTCTTCGCCCCGATCACCGCCACGAGGGAGGAGATCGCCGCCTTCGCCCGCGCGACCGCCGTCCTCCGCCCCGGCTTCGAGCGCTTCCTCGAGGCCTGCCGGGAGAGCGGGCGCCCCTTCCTCGTCGTCTCCGCCGGGCTCGACGCCTACATCGAGCCGGTCCTCGAGCGGCTCGCGCCCCCGCTCCGCGGCCACGTCGAGCTCCGGGCGAACCGCGCCCACCCGTCTCCCCTCGGGCTCGACGTCGCCTTCCACGGGACCGACTGCGGCTTCTGCGGCTTCTGCAAGGGGAACGTCGTTCGCGAGCTCCAGGCCGCCGGGAACAAGGTGCTCGTCTGCGGCGACGGGACGGGCGACCGGCACGCCGCGGACGCGGCCGACGCCGTCTTCGCCCGCCACGGGTCCGCGCTGGCCCGCTACTGCCTCGAGCGCGCCATCCCGCACGAGATCTTCGAGACCTTCGACGAGGTCATGGCCCGCTTCCCGGCTAGAAGAGCCCGATGGTGAAGTGCGGCGCGAAGAGCCGCTCGTTGATCGACCCGTCGGGGGAGAGGTTGAAGCCGAGGTCGAGGACGGCCGGGCCGATCGGCGTCACGAAGCGGAGCCCGAACCCCGCGTTCGCCCGGAGGTCGAGCACGCGGAACCGGGACGGGTCGAGCCAGAGGTTCCCCACGTCCACGAAGAGGCCCGCCTCGAGGCTCCCGCGCAGCCGCATCCGGAGCTCCGCCTTCCCGAGGAGGTAGGCCTCCGCACCCTCCGAGACGGGCCGCTCCCCGCGCGCCAGGGCCCTCCCGCGGTCGGTGCAGCCCGTCCCCGTCGGGCTCGTCGCGCAGTGCTCCGCCTCGGCGGCGAGGACGGGCCGGACGTCCTGCTGGATCATCTCCTCCTCCGCGAAGCCGCGCATCGTCGTGGCGCCCCCGAGGAAGAACCGGCGGGGGACGATCGTCCGCGAGCTCGCGTCGAGCGGGAAGACTCTCCCCCCGCGGAGCGAGAGGGCGACGACGTTCCCCTTCCCCACCGGGAGGTAGCCCGACGCGGCGGCGGAGAGCTTCAGCATGTTCGTGTGGATGTCGGACCCGGGGAGGGCGCCGAGGAGGACCCGATCCCCGGGGGACCCGAGGGAGCGGGCCCACTCCGCGGAGCCCGTGGCGAACCAGCCGCTCCTCGGATGGACGGAGTTGTCCCGGTAATCGAGGGAGAGGGTGGGCCGGAGCGCGTGGAGCGTCGTGTCCCCCACGTCGAAGCGGAGCCGCTCGAGATCCACCCGCGTGAGCGAGCCGGTCTGGCCCGTCTTGTCGATCCGGTCCACCTCGAGCTCGTACTGGAGCGAGAAGGCGACCCGGTAGGTCACGCCCACGTCGAGCCCCGCGACGCCGGTGAGGCGGCGGAGCCCGTACGCCCGCCGGTGGACGATCTCGCCGATCACGTCGCCCCGGAGCCGGGAGGGGAAGGCGCCGAGATCGACGCTCGCGGTACGGAGCCCCACGTCGGCGCGCCCCTCGACCCGGTCCACCGGGCGCTTCCCGACGAGGTCGGGGCGGAACTCGTCGAGGGGGTAGTTCACCTTCGCCCGGGCGGAGAGCTCGAGGGCGCGCCCGCCGAGGTTCGGCTGGCCCCACTCCACGAAGGCGCGGGGGCCGTTCGCGACGGAGAAGCCGACGCCCTGGGAGAGGGTCGCCCAGGGGAGCTCCGCGAGCTCCACGGAGACGTCCTTCGTCTCCTGGAGCACGTCCGGCTCCTGGAGCCGGAGGCTCACCGACCGGAAGACGCCGAGCCGGAGGAGCGCGGCCTGGCCACGCGCGAAGCGGTCGGGATCGTACGGCTCCCCCTCCGAGAGGGAGAGGGCCCGCCTCACGACGTCGTCCCGCGTCCGCCGGTTCCCGGAGAGGAAGATCCGCCCGATCCGGACCCTCGGCCCCTCCGAGACGACGAAGCGGAGGGCGGCGGCGTGCCGCTCCCGGTCCACGTCCTCGCGGACGTCCACCCGCGCGTAGATGTGGCCTCGCGCGAGGTAGACGCGGAGGATCGCCGCGCGGGTCTGCTCGACGCGCTCGAGGACGAGCGCATCCCCGGGGGCGAGGCGCGCCTCGCGGGCGAGCTCGGCGATGCTCACGGCCGAGGCCCCCTCGAAGCCGATGGCGTCCACGACGGTGCGCTCCCCCTCGCGCAGCCGGATCGTCGCGTCCACGACCCCGAGCCGCGCGTCGAGGAGGACCGAGGTCCCGAGGTGGAGGGCCTGGAGGTACCCCTCCGCGCGATGGCCCGCGACGATCCGCTCGACGGCCCGGTCCCACGCCGCGCCGTCGAAGGTCCGGCTGGGCGCGAGCGCGGGCGGAGGGGTCGGCCGGGGCTCCGCCACCGGTACGGAGAGGAGGAGGGCCCGCGCGCCGTCCGCCGGGGCGTCGTCCTCCTCCGGCGCGTCCTCGTCGAGGTGCTCGCGGAGCCGTTCCCGCAGCCAGGCTTCGGAGCGGTGGGACGCGCCCTCGAACCGGATGGCGCGGACCCGGAGGCGCGGCCCCTCCTCCACGTGGAAGACGACGGAGAGCTCTCCGCCGCGGAGCGTCTCGGAGGACTCGACGCGGGCCGCGGCGTACCCCCTCGAGCGGTAGAGCGCGACGAGCCGGTCCACCGCCGCGCCCACGGCGGGGACGTCCACGGGCTGCCCCTCCTCGAAGCGGAGCTCCCGGGCGAGGACGCTCGAGGGGATCGCGTCGTTCCCGCGGAAGGCGAAGGCGAGGCGCGGCCCCGCCTCCACCGGGAACTCCACCTCGGCGGCCGTGCCCTCCACCCGGACCCGCGGCGCGCCCACGCGGGAGCGCCGGTGGCCGGCGGCCGCGAGCGCGGTCCGCAAGCGCCGCACGTCGGCCTCGAGCTCGTCTTCGTCGAGGGTCGCCCCGGGCCGGGTCCGGAGGAGCCCGGCCG
>JBBIPT010000338.1:0-3490 GCA_037442705.1 Anaeromyxobacter sp. | reverse complement strand
GCCCCGCCGCGCCCGCGCGAGCGCCTCCGCCGCGGTGGTGCGGTCGCCGGCGAGGCCGACCCGGGAGGGAGGCGGCAAGGACGCGGAGCGCCAGCCGGCGCGCCGGTCGGCACCTCCCTCCCGCCAGACGACCTCGAACGGTCCGTGCATCCGCAGCCTCCGCCCGCTCGACCCCCCGGTGCCCGCCCGGTTCCTCGCCCAGGTGGAGGCCACCGGGTTAAGAATGGGCTCCATGCCCTCCGAGCGGCCCTCTTCCGGGCTTCCGGCGCCCGGCGCCCCCAACCTGGCGTTCGTCGAGGACCTCTACTACGCCTGGCTCGTCGATCCCAGCGCGGTGGAGGAGCCCTGGCGGCGCTACTTCGAGGGGCTGCCGCCCGCGCCGGGTGCGGGGCCCGCCCCGGGGCCGTTCCCCCGGCGCAGGCCGGACGGCGCGGGCGCGGCGCCCGCGGCCGCGGTCTCCGACGGGGCCTTCCAGGCGCGCGTGGACCGGCTCGTTCAGGCGTACCGGGAGTACGGGCACCTCCGCGCGGATCTCGACCCGCTCGCCCTCACCCGGCGCGCCACCCGCTTCTCCCTCGGGGGGTTCGGGCTCGGCGAGGCCGATCTGGACCGGAGGTGCGCGGACCCCGAGGGGCGGGACGCGGGGACGCTCCGCGAGGAGGTCGCCCGGCTCGAGGAGACCTACTGCCGGACGATCGGGGTCGAGGTCGCGCACATGCACGACGCCGATCTCCGCGCCTGGCTCGAGCAGCGGATGGAGCGGACCCGGAACCGCTGCCCCCTACCGCCCGACGCGCGGAAGCGGCTCCTCGAGAAGATCGTCGAGGCGGAGACGTTCGAGCAGTTCGTCGGGACGAAGTTCCTCGGGGCGAAGCGCTTCAGCCTCGAGGGGGCGGAGGCCCTCCTCCCGCTCCTCGAGCTCCTCGTGGACCGCTCCATCGGCCACGGGGTCCGCAACGTCGTCATCGGGATGGCCCACCGCGGCCGGCTCAACGTGCTCGCGAACGTCCTCGAGAAGCCGATCCGCGAGATCTTCGCGGAGTTCCGGGACACGGCCATCGTGAACGCGGGCGGCGGCGACGTGAAGTACCACCTCGGCCACTCCTCGGACCGCGAGACCCCCGAGGGCGTCCTCGTCCACCTGTCCCTCTCCTTCAACCCGAGCCACCTCGAGTGGATCGACACGGTCGTGCAGGGTCGGGTGCGGGCGAAGCAGGACCGGTACGGCGACGGCGATCGCGGCCGCACCGTCCCGGTCCTCATCCACGGGGACGCGGCGTTCGCGGCGCAGGGGATCGTCGCCGAGGCCTTGCAGATGTCGGAGCTCGAGGCCTACGCGGTGGGCGGGACGATCCACGTCATCGTGAACAACCAGGTGGGCTTCACCACCGCCCCGAAGGACGCCCGGTCCACGACCTACTGCACCGGTCCGGCCCGCATGCTCCAGATCCCCGTGATCCACGTGAACGGGGAGGACCTCGAGGCGGTGGCGCAGGCGGTGCTCCTCGCGGTGGACTTCCGGCAGCGGTTCCACAAGGACGTGGTCATCGACCTCTGGACCTACCGCCGCCACGGCCACAACGAGGGGGACGAGCCCTCCTTCACCCAGCCGATCATGTACCGGGCCATCGCCCGGAAGCCGACGCTGCGGCAGGTGTACGCCGCGCAGCTCGTGGAGGAGGAGGTCGCGACGCCGGCGGAGGTCGACGGCGCCGGGGCGCGCTACCGCGCCCGGCTCGAGGAGGCGTTCCGCGAGTCGGCGAAGATCGCGGTCCAGGCCGGCGCCCAGTCCATGGGGGGCTTCTGGACGAAGTTCCGCGCGGGGCCGATCGGCAAGGGCTCCGAAGTGGCGACGGGCGTCGCCCGGGAGACCCTCCGCGAGATCTCCGACCGGCTCGTCCACGTGCCCCAGGGCTTCCGGGTCCACCCGAAGCTCGCGAAGGTGCTCGAGGGGAGGGCCGAGATGGGCAGGGGGGAGCGGCCGCTCGACTGGGCGATGGGGGAGGCGCTCGCGCTCGGCTCCCTCGCCTGGGAGGGGACGCGGATCCGGCTCGTCGGCCAGGACGCGAGACGCGGGACCTTCAGCCACCGGCACGCGGTCTACCAGGATCACGAGCGGGGCACGCCCTACACGCCGCTCTCCCATCTCCGGAGCGGGCAGGGGCCGGTGGAGGTGCGGGACAGCCTCCTCTCCGAGGCGGCCGCCCTCGGGTTCGAGTACGGCTACTCCCTGGAGATGCCGGAGGCCCTCGCGATCTGGGAGGCGCAGTTCGGCGACTTCGTGAACGCAGCGCAGGTGATCATCGACCAGTTCATCTCCTCCGCCGAGGCGAAGTGGAACCGGCTCTCCGGCCTCGTGCTCCTCCTGCCGCACGGGATGGAGGGGCAGGGGCCCGAGCACTCCTCGGCCCGGCTCGAGCGCTTCCTCGAGCTCTCGGTGGACGACAACTGGCGCGTCGTGAACCTCACCACCCCGGCGCAGATCTTCCACGCCCTGCGCAGGCAGGTCGTCTCGCCCTGGCGCAAGCCGCTCGTCGTGATGTCCCCGAAGAGCCTGCTGCGTCACCCGAAGGCGGTCTCGCCGCTCGACGACCTCGTCCAGGGGCGCTTCCGCCCGGTGATCGACGACGAGGAGGCGGAGCCCGGGGCGGTGACGAGGGTCGTGCTCTGCTCCGGGAAGCTGTACTACGATCTCCTCCAGGCGCGAGGGACGTCCGGGGCCCGCCACGCCGCGATCGTCCGGCTCGAGCAGCTCTACCCGCTCGCGGCGGACGAGGTCCTCGCGGCGCTCGGGCGCCACCGCCCGGGGATCGAGATCGTCTGGGCGCAGGAGGAGCCGGCGAACATGGGTGCGTGGGACTACGTCGCCGCGCGGCTCGCGCCGAGGCTCCCGTCGCCCGTCCGGCTCGTCGCGCGTCCGCCCTCGGCGAGCCCCGCCGCGGGCTCCGCGACCCGTCACAAGCTCGAGCAGGAGCAGCTCGTCCGCGAGGCCCTGGGCGAGCCCGTCCCGCAGCTCGCCCACGGCGGCCCGGCGGCCGCGGCCCAGGAGAGATGACCATGGCGATCGACCTCGAGGTGCCGTCCCTCGGCGAGTCCGTCACGCAGGCGACGATCGGCGCGTGGCTGAAGAGCGAGGGGGACCCGGTCCAGGCGGACGAGCCGCTCGTCGAGGTGGAGAGCGAGAAGGCGACGGTCGCGCTGCCGGCGCCGGCCGCCGGCGTGCTCTCGAAGATCCTGAAGCGAACCGGGGAGACCGTCTCGGTGGGCGACGTGATCGGCCAGCTCGAGGCGGGCGCGGCGGCGCAGCCGAAGGCGGCCGCTCCTCCCGCGCCCTCGTGACCAACGCGGACATCATGGCGACCTGCCTGCATGCCGCGGGCAGGAGCGAGCCGGCGTGGGGCGACGGCCTGGACTACGGCGCGCTCGCCGAGCGCGGCGGCTACCGGCACGTGTTCGCCGAAGGAGAGGGCTTTCTCGCGGTCACCGACGG
>JBBIPT010000337.1:0-3536 GCA_037442705.1 Anaeromyxobacter sp. | reverse complement strand
TGCCGCTCTCCCTCCTCGCCGGCGCGGCCGAGGAGGAAGAGGAGGAGGACGACGAGCGCTGCCAGGGCGGCGACTGCGAGGGCTCGACGCTTCACGGGGCGCTCCGGGAACGGGGACCGGTCCCATCGTGGATGGCCCGGAGCGACCGGGCAAGCCCGACGTGAGTCCCTCGGACGCCGGACGGCAGCCCGCCGCGGTACCCGGTCACTTCACGATCTCGAGGAGCTCCACCTCGAAGGTGAGGACCGCGCCCCCGGGGATCACGGGCGGCCGCCCCTGCTCGCCGTAGGCGATCTCGGAGGGGCAGACCACCTTCGCCTTCCCGCCCACCTTCATGAGCTGGAGGGCCTCGGTCCAGCACTTCACGACCTGGTTCAGGGGGAACTCGGTCGGCCCGCGCTCGAGGGAGCTGTCGAAGACGGAGCCGTCGACGAGGGTGCCCTCGTAGTGGACCTTCACCTTGTCCGTCTCCCGGGGGCTCGCCCCGGAGCCCTCGCGGATCGGGACGACGATCGCGCCCGATGCGGTCTTCCTCGCGCGTGCCTCCTGCGCGGCGCGGGCGAGGGCGGCGGGCCCCGCCGCCTTCTGCTTCGCGGCGGCCTCGCGCCCCCTCGCGGCCGCCTTCTCGGCTGCCCGGGCGGAGCGCTCGCGCGCGAGATCGTTGATCGCGACCTGGAGGGTGTGGTCGAGCGGCATCTTCGCCTTGCCAGAGGCGCCGTCGCGCACGGCCTGGAGGACGGTCTCGAGCTCCGCGGGCCCGAGGTCGAAGGCCTCGAGGCTCCGCGCGACCGAGAGACCGACGCCGTAGAGGGCCTTCTTCGAGTCCGCGCCGGCGGCGGGGGCGGCCGCGCGGGCGGCCGGGGCGAGCGAGAGCGATGCGGCCGCGAGGGCCGCGAGGACGGTTCTCATGTCGTGACTCCCCTGCTGGTGTCGATGGCCCCGGTTCTACTCCTCCAGGGTCGACACGTCACCCTCGGGGAGGCCCTGCGCGCGCGCCTTGAGGACGCGGCGCATGATCTTTCCGGAGCGCGTCTTCGGCAGGGAGTCCACGAAGTTCACCTTCTCCGGGCGGACGATGGGGCCGAGGGTCTGGGCGACGTGGTTCTTCACCTCGTCGGCGAGCTCGTCGGAGGGCTTGAAGCCCTGCCGCAGCAGGCAGTAGCAGTGGATCGCCTGCCCCTTCACCTCGTGGGCGAGGCCGATGACGGCCGCCTCGGCGACGGCGGGGTGCGCGACGAGGGCGCTCTCCACCTCCGCCGTCCCGAGCCGGTACCCCGACACCTTGATCACGTCGTCGGTCCGGCCGATGACCCAGAAGTAGCCGTCCTTGTCCCGCTTCGCGGAGTCCCCCGCCGTGTAGCGGCCGGGGTACTTGGACCAGTACTGGCTCACGTAGCGGCCGGGATCGCGGAAGATCGTCATCGCCATCGCGGGCCAGGGCTTCTCGAGGACGAGGAAGCCCTCCTCGCCGTCGGGCACCGGCTTCCCGTCGTCGTCGAGGATCGAGGCGCTCTGGCCGAAGAACGGCTTCGCGGCGGAGCCGGGCTTCAGGGGCAGGGAGGGGACGGGCGTGATCTGGAACATGCCGGTCTCGGTCTGCCACCAGGTGTCCATCACCGGGCAGCGCCCCTTGCCGATCACGCGGTGGTACCACTTCCACGCCTCGGGGTTGATCGGCTCGCCGACGGATCCGAGGAGCCGGAGGGTGGAGATGTCGTGGCGGTTGGGCCACGACTCCCCGAACCGCATGAGGCCGCGGATCGCGGTGGGCGCGGTGTAGAGGATCGTGATCCCGTACTTCTCGACGAGCGACCACCAGCGGTTCGGGTACGGGTAGGTCGGCGCCCCCTCGTACATGAACGTCGTCGCTCCGAGGAGGAGCGGCCCGTAGACGATGTAGCTGTGGCCGGTCACCCAGCCCGGATCGGCGGCGCACCAGTAGCGGTCGTCGTCGCGGACGTCGAAGACGTACTTCAGCGTGGAGTAGATGCCGACCTGGTAGCCGCCGTGGCCGTGGATGAGCCCCTTCGGCTTCCCGGTCGTGCCGGAGGTGTAGAGGATGTAGAGGGGGTCGTCCGACTCCATGACCTCGGTCGGGCAGGCGCCCGTCGCGAGGGGGAGCTTCATGAGCTCGTGGTACCAGTAGTCGCGCCCCGGCTCCATCCGGACCTCGTGGGCGGTCCGCTGCACGACGATCACGGTCTCGACGGACGGGCAGCGGCGGACGGCGTCGTCCACGATCTTCTTCAGCTCGACGACCTTCCCGTTCATGAAGCCGCCGTCGGCGGTGACGACGACCTTCGACTCCGAGTCCTCGATGCGCCCCTGGAGCGCCTCGACGGAGAAGCCGCCGTACACGACGGAGTGGATCGCGCCGATCTTCGCCGCCGCGAGCATCGCGATGACGATCTCCGGGATGCGCGGCATGTAGATCGTGACGCGGTCGCCCTTCTTCACGCCCATCGCCTTCAGGACGTTGGCGAACTTCGCGACGTCGCGGTTCAGCGCGAAGTAGGAGTAGGTCCGGACCTCGCCCTTCTCGCCGACCCAGACGAGCGAGAGCTTGTTCTTGCGCCAGGTGCGCTGGTGCCGGTCGAGGCAGTTGTGGACGATGTTCGTCTGGGCGCCCTTGAACCACTTGAAGAACGGCTTCTTCGAGTCGTCGAGGACCTCGTCCCACTTCCGGTACCACTCGAGCTCCTCCGCCTCCGCGGCCCAGAAGCCCTCGAGGTCCGCGTCCGCCTTCCGGGCGACCTCGCTCCAGTCCTTCACGCGGCTCTGCGAGACGACCTCGGGCGTGGGGAAGAAGACCTCCCCCTCCATCTCGGGCTTCTGGCTCATCACGGGCTCCTTTTCCAATCGCACTCGATGCGGCGAAAGCGGGTTGGGGTCGGGGTCCGCGCCGAGGATCGGTCACGGCTTTGACGAAGGGGCGAAAGTACCAGAAAGCCTACATCGTCTCCAAGCGGGCCCCGGAGAGGCTCATGCCGCACGGCGGCACGCGGGAGGCGTCTCCTCGCGGAGGGCCTCGGCCGGGGCTATCCTCGCCGGGTGCTCCTCCCCCCCCCGCTCCGCTCCGGCGACGTCGTGCGGATCGTCGCCCCGTCCAGCCCGTTCGACCCGGCCGCCCTCGAGAAGGGGCTCGCGGTCCTCTCCGGCCGGCTCGGGCTCCGCCCGAGGATGCGCTCCGACCTCGCCGCCCGGCGCGCCTACCTCGCGGGGGACGACGCCCGCCGGATCGAGGAGTGGCGGGAGGCGGTCGCGGACCCGGACGCCCGGGCGATCTTCTGCGCCCGCGGCGGGTACGGGGCGATGCGCATCCTCCCGGCGATCGACCCGGCGCCCTTGCTCGAGCGGCCGAAGCTGCTCGTCGGCTTCTCCGACATCGCGGCGATCCACGCCCTGCTGAACCGGGCGGGGCTCGCGACGGTGCACGGCCCCGTCGTCACGCAGCTCGGCCGCGCGCCGGAGGACGCGATCGCCCACCTCGAGGCCCTCCTCTCCCGGGAGGCCCCGCGGGCGGGCGCGTGGGCGCC
>JBBIPT010000336.1:0-3539 GCA_037442705.1 Anaeromyxobacter sp. | reverse complement strand
CCTTCGCGCGCTCGGCCTGGGCGGCGGCCTTCTCGATCTCCTTCTCGAGCGCCTTCGCGCGCCCGGCCTGGTGCTCCGCCTCCGCCCGCGCCTCGGCGAGCCGGGCGGCGAGCTTGTCCACCTCCTCGCGGAGGGCGGGCGCGCCGCCGATCCGCTTCGAGGCCTCCTGCTGCTCGAACGCCTTCCGCCTCGACCGCTCGAGGTCGGCGCGCAGCTGGGCGGCCTCCTCCTTGCGCTCCTTCGCCTCGGACCGGGCCTCGGCGGCCGCCTTCCGCCCCGCCTCCGCCTCCGCGCGGAGCCGCTCCTCCTCCGCGACGCGGGCGGCGAGCGCCGCCTTCGCCCCGCGGGCGGAGAGGAAGAAGCCGAGGGCAGCGAGGACGCCGACGAGCGCGACGAAGAAGGAGAGGCCGGTCATGGTGGGGAGGCTCCGTGGATTCCCTTTCCGTACCGCAGCTTTCCGGTCTTGGGAAGGAGCGGCAGCCCTCCGCCCGGGCCCGGGCGCACCGGCCGCGGGCGGGCCCGCCGCCGGCGCGGTAGGATTCCCGTCCCTTGCGGCGCGTCGCCACCAAGATCTTCCTCGCCTTCGCGGTCGCCCTCGCCGCCTTCGGGGCCGTGGCCGCCTTCGGGGTCCTGCGCCTCCACGAGCTCCGCCAGGACCTCCAGCTCCTCTCCGGCGGCTACCTCGCGCTCACCCGGATCGCCGCCCAGCTCGACGTGAAGGACTGGGTCGCGGCGAGGGCCCTCGAGGCCCGGGCGCTCGACCGGGCGGCGCGCCGCGCCTACCTGCCGGTCGCCCGCGCCCACTTCCCCGAGCTCGTGCGGGAGAAGATCGAGGAGGGGCGCCGGGTGGCCCGCGACGCGCGGGCCCTCGCGGAGGAGGAGGAGGCCCGCTTCCTCGACGAGGTCACCTCGCGGCTCGACGCCCTCGCCGGCCGCTGGGCAGAGTACGACCGGGAGGCGCGCGCCCTCTTCGACGCGCTCGAGGCCGGAGAGGGGCAGGACCCGCGGACGGCGGCCGCGTTCGAGGCCCGGGCCCAGGAGGTCGCGAAGCTCGAGCGCCGGCTCTCCCTCGACGTGAAGCTCCTCCAGGTCTCGCTCGAGACCCGGATCGCGGAGCGGGTCCGGGCGGCGGAGCGGACCGAGGGCCGGACGGTCCTCCTCATCGTGATCTACTCCCTCATCGCCTTCGCCATCGGCGCGGGAGCGGCGGCGATCTCCCAGCGGCTCCTCGCCCCGATCCAGACGCTCACCGAGGGGGTGAAGGCGGTCGCAGCGGGCGACCTCTCCCGGGAGGTGGACGTGCGGAGCCGGGACGAGATCGGCCTCCTCGCCCGCGAGTTCAACGCGATGGCCGCCTCGCTCGCGCGGCAGCGCGACGAGCTCCGGAGGGCCGAGCGGCTCGCCGCGGTGGGGCGGATCTCCGCGCAGATCACCCACGAGATCCGCAACCCGCTGAACGCGATCGGACTCAACGCGGAGCTCCTCGCGGAGGAGCTCGGGGAGACGGCCGAGCCGCCCCGCGAGGCGATCGAGCTCGTCCAGGCGATCTCCCGGGAGGTGGACCGGCTGAACGGCGTGGCCGAGGAGTACCTCCGCTTCGCCCGCCCTCCACGCCCGCAGGTCGCCCGCCACGACGTGGACGAGATCCTCTCGGGACTCCTCGACTTCCTCGGCCCGGAGATGGAGGCCGCCGGCGTCTCCGTCCGGCGCGACCTCCCCGGAGGGCTCCCCGCCGTGCGGGGAGACGAGGGCGCGCTCCGGGCCGTGTTCCTGAACCTGCTCCGCAACGCCCGGGAGGCGATGCCCCGCGGGGGGACGATCGGCGTCCGGACGAGGGAGGCCGAAGGGACGGTGGAGGTGGAGGTCGCGGATACCGGCGGGGGCATCCCCCCCGGTGACCTGACGCGGATCTTCGAGCCGTTCTACTCGACGAAGGAGAGAGGCACCGGGCTGGGGCTCGCGTTCACCCAGCAGGTCGTCCGCGAGCACGGCGGCTCCATCCGCTGCGAGAGCGGGGTCGGGAAGGGAACCACGTTCACCGTCCGGCTCCCCGCGCAGGCGGAGGGAGAGGCCGGCGAGGCGCGGGAGGCCTCCGGCCCGGCCGCCCCGGAAGGGAGCGGGAGCGCCCCGGCGCGAACGCACGGATCATGAGAAGGGGCTCGAGGCGGAGGCGGGGTGGACCGGGGGCCGCGGCGGCCGCCCCGCTCGCGGCCTGGGGCGAGGCGAGCCGCGACGTCCTCCCGAACGGGCTCCGCGTCGTCACCGCCTGCGCGCCCGGTCTCCACTCCGCGATGATCGCCCTCTACGTGGGGGCCGGCTCCCGCCACGAGACCCCGCGCCGGAACGGCGTCTCCCACTTCCTCGAGCACCTCTTCTTCCGGGGCTCGGAGGGCTTCCCCGACACCGTCGCGATGAACGCGGGCGTCGAGGCGGCGGGCGGGAGCCTGAACGGGATCACCGCCCGCGACCACGGCTGCTACTTCACGCCGCTCCACCCGGACGAGCTCGGGACCGGCCTCGCCGTCCTCGGCGACCTCGTCCGCCGCCCGCTCTTCCGCGAGATGGACGTGGAGCGGGAGGTGATCCTCGAGGAGATCCTCGACGAGGTGGACGCCTCCGGCCGCGACATCGACCCGGACAACCTCGCGAAGCGCGCGATCTTCGGCCGCCACCCGCTCGGCTTCAAGATCGCCGGCACGACGGGCACGGTGAAGCGCCTGCGGGAGCGGGACGTCCGGGAGCACCACGAGCGGCTCTACGGCGCCCGGAACCTCGTGCTCGCCGTGGCGGGGCCGGTCCGGCGCGCGGAGGTCCTCTCCCTCGCGGAGGCGCACTTCGGGCGGATCCCCCGCGGCCGCCGGCCCCCGGAGGCGCCGCCTCCGCCCTGGCCCTCGGGCCCGGTCCTCGAGTTCGTCCCCCACGACGACGCCCAGGCCGAGTTCTCCCTCTCCTTCCCCTGCCCTCCCGAGCGCCACCCGGACTACCCGGTCCACCTCTGCATCCGCCGGATCCTCGACGACGGCCTCTCCTCCCGCCTCCCCTTCGAGATCGTGGAGAAGCGGGGGCTCGCCTACTCCCTCCATGCCTCGATCGACACCTTCGCCGACGCGGGGATGCTCGCGGTGGACGGGGCCTGCGCCCCGGCGAAGGTGCCGCGCGTCGTGGAGGAGATCCTCCGCGTCCTCGACGGGCTCGCCGCGAGCCCCGTGGCGGACGAGGAGCTCCTCCGCGTGCAGCGCCGGCACCGCACGACCCTCGCCTTCTCCCTCGACAGCGCCGCCGAGCTCGCCGGCTGGTACGGCTCCGGCGAGCTCCTCTCCTCCCCCGAGGCGTTCGAGGAGCGGTGCCGCCGGGTGGAGCGCGTGACGCCCGCGGACGTCCTCCGCGTCGCCCGCGACGCCTTCCGGCGGCGGAACGCGGTGCTCGTCGTCGTGGGCCCCGGCGGGCGGCGGGCGGCGCGGCGGCTGGAGCGGGTGCTGGAGGGAGCGGGGGCCCCGGCGGGCTAGGAGCCCGTAGGGCGCTGGGCCGCCGCTTCGCGC
>JBBIPT010000335.1:0-3608 GCA_037442705.1 Anaeromyxobacter sp. | reverse complement strand
GCCGCTGACCCGCCCCGGGCCGCCCGATCGGCGACCCGGACGATCCGTGCTAGTCTGGCGCCGATGCACGCCTCGACCCCCGGGCGTCGCGCGTGCGAGGGCGGTCGGTGACGCCCGCGTCCGCGGTCGCGTTCCTGTCCGCCGGCATCGCGCTCTACGTCGCGCTGCTCGCGCGGCAGCTCGCCCGAGCGCCCGGGTGGCAGGTCCTCCGCCACTTCGTCCCCGTCGCCCTCTCCGCGTCGGGCTACGCGCTCCTCAACCTCCCCACGAGCACCTCCTTCTTCTCCGACGACGTGGTCGTCGCCTGCTCGCGCGTCCAGCTGGGGATGGCCGCCCTGCACGCGTGGGCCTGGGTCCGCTACTCGGGCGCGCTCGCCGGCGGGCGCAGGAGGATCGACCGCTTCTACGGGCCCGCGCTCCTCGCCCTGTCCGTGCTCGGCGCGGTGACTCCCGCGCTCCTCGACGGGACCGTCCGCGTCCACGAGGTCCCCCCCGTGGGCGTCTACCGGACGGCGGCGACGACCCTCGCCGGCGAGCTCACCTACGGGTTCGTGATCCTCGGCTTCGTGGCGGCCCTCCTCCGCCTCTGGCGGGCCTGGCGGATGGGGATCCCCAGCGCCGGGGTCCAGCTCCTCGCGCTCGGCGTGCTCCTCCTCCTCGGCGCGAACGACGCCCTCGTCGCGGGCGGCGCATACCTCGCCCCGTACCTCGGGGACGTGGGGCTCCTGCTGCCGGCCGCCGCCGTGGGCTTCTCGCTCACCACCCGCTTCGTCGAGGAGGCCCGCGTGCACGAGCGGCTCCGCCACGGCCTCGAGGACCAGGTGGCCGAGCGCACGGCGGAGCTCGGGCGCGCCCAGGACGCCCTCCACCGCTCCGAGAAGCTCGCCGCCCTCGGGCAGTTCGCCGCCGGCGTCGCGCACGAGGTGAACAACCCGGCGGCGGTCGTCCACGCGAACCTCGCCTACCTCTCCGAGCACGAGGGCGAGGCGCTCTCCGAGGAAGGTCACCAGGCGCTCGCCGAGTCCACCCAGGCCGTCCGCCGCATCGCCGCGATCGTCCGGCAGCTCCTCGACGCCGGCCGGCTCGCCGCCTCCCCCGAATCCGCCGGGGCGGTGGACCTGCGCCGGCTGGGCGAGGACGCGATGGCGGTCGCCCGCGCCCGCTTCGGGAGGCGGGTCCGGCTCACGAACGTCGTCCCCGAGGGGCTCCGCGCCCTGGGGCACGAGGGGGTCCTCGCGCAGGTGCTCGCGAACCTCGTCGCGAACGGCGTGCAGGCGATCCCCGCCCACCGCCCGGACGGACGGGTCTCGATCAGCGCGGAGGAGCGGGGCGCGCGGGTGTTCCTCCGGGTCGAGGACGACGGCGCGGGGATGGAGCCGGAGGTCCTCCGGCGCGTCTTCGAGCCCTTCTTCACGACGAAGCCCTTTGGCGTCGGGACCGGCCTCGGTCTCGCGGTCTCGCGCGGGCTCGTGATCAGCCTCGGGGGCGATCTCTCCCTCGAGAGCACCCCGGGCGTCGGCACCCGCGCGAGCATCGAGCTCGCCCGGGCCGCCCCGGGGACGGCGCCGCGCGCCCGAACGCCGGGGGAGCGGCCGGCGGCCCCATCCGGCGGGCGCCTGCTCCTCGTCGACGACGAGGCCCCGGTGCTCGCCTCGCTCCGGCGGCAGCTCGAGCCCCGCTTCGGCGTGGAGGTCGCCGCCGGCGTCGAGGCAGGGCTCGCCAGGCTCGAGGACGAGGACTTCGACCTCGTCCTCTGCGACCTCATGATGCCGGACGGCGGCGGCGAGCGGCTCTACCGGCTCCTCCTCGACCGCGATCCCCGGGCGGCCCGCCGCGTCGTCTTCCTCACCGGCGGGGCCCTCACCGAGGAAGCCCGCCGCTTCCTCGAGGAGCAGCCGCAGCCCGTGCTCCTGAAGCCCCTCGAGCTCGACCGGCTCGAGCTCGTGGTCGACGAGCTCCGGCGGCTCGCGGGGCCGCTCGCCCACTAAACGGCCGCTCGCGATTCGTGATCGGCCCCTGGCCTCAGGTCTCGGACCTCAGGCCTCGGGAACGCCGGCAGAGATGCATTTCCTGAGGCCTGAAGCCTGAGGCCTGAAGCCTTGGGTGTTTCCGAATCGCGCTCGGGGCGTTTAGACACACCTCTCGCCGCCTTCGGCGCTCGCGCTCACATTCACCACTCGTCCTCGCTCCGCGAGTGTCAGACACGAGCGGTAACGTCCGCTCCGGCCCGCCCGCACGCCTCTCCCCCCGACGGGCGGGTGGAGGAGAACCCATGGACGTCTTCGAGAAGTGCGCCCGGCTGCACCCGGTGATGGAGCTCATGGACGCGGGCTTCAACGTCTACTTCCGGGAGGTCCAGTCGGCGCAGGGCGCGGAAGCGGTCGTGGAGGGACGCACGATGATCATGCTCGGGTCGAACAACTACCTCGGCCTCTCCGAGCACCCGCACGTGAAGGCCAGCGCCATCGCGGCGCTGGAGAAGTACGGCTCGGGGACGGCGGGCTCGCGCGTGCTCAACGGCACCCTCGACGTCCACCGGCAGGCCGAGGCGCGGATCGCCCGGTTCCTCCGGCGGGACGACTCCGTCTTCTTCACCTCGGGGTACATGGCCAACGTCGGGGTCGTCTCGGCCCTCGCCGGGCGAAACGACGTCGTCGTCCTCGACCGGCACGCGCACGCGAGCATCGTCGACGGCGCCCGGCTGTCGCTCGCCGAGGTGAGGCGGTTCCGCCACGACGACGCGAGGGACCTCGACCGCGTCCTCGAGGCCTGCGGGGACGCGGGGAAGCTCGTGGTGGTGGACGGGGTCTACTCGATGGAGGGGGAGATCGCCGACCTCCCGCGAATCGTGGAGGCCTGCCGGAAGCACGGGGCGCGGCTCGTCCTCGACGACGCGCACGGCCTCGGGGTCCTCGGCAGGGACGGGCGGGGCACCGCGGAGCACTTCGGCCTCGAGGAGGAGGTGGACGTCGTCGTCGGGACGACGAGCAAGGCCCTGCCCTCCGTGGGGGGCTTCGCCGCCGCGGATCAGGAGGTCGCCGACTACCTCCGCTACTCGACCACGAACCGGCCGTTCGTGTTCGCGGCGAGTCCTCCGGCCGCCTCCATGGCCGCGGTCGTCGCGGCCCTGGACGTGGTGGAGCGTGAGCCCGCGCTCCGGCGGCAGCTCCAGGACCTGACCCGCCGCGTCCTCCACGCCCTCCGCCGCATGGGCTTCGACACCGGCCGATCGCAGACCCCCATCGTCCCCATCACGGTCGGCTCGATGGAGCTCACCTTCGCGATGTGGAAGGCCCTCTCGGAGGAGGGGATCTTCGTGAACGTCGTGCTCCCTCCGGCCGTGCCGGCCGGATCGTGCGCGATCCGGATGACCCTCACCGCCGCGCTCGCGGAGGAGCACGTGGAGCGCGTCCTCGACACGCTCGAGCGGCTCGGCGCGCGGCTCGGCGTGATCCCCGGACGGCCGGGGCTCGCGGGCGAGGAGGTGGGCCGGAAGGCGGGGTAGCCCTCCAGGCCCCCCGGCCGCTCAGGCGCCCGCGAGCCGCTCGGCGATCGCCTCGGCGAGCCCGTCGCCCGTGTACCGCCCGGCACGGCCCCCGCCACGAGCC
>JBBIPT010000334.1:0-3624 GCA_037442705.1 Anaeromyxobacter sp. | reverse complement strand
CCGGCGGTCGCGGAGCCCGCCCCCGAGGCGGACGACCCGGCGCTCCGGGACGCGCTCGTCGCCGACTACCTCGAGCACCGGTCGAAGGACCCGTTCGATCTCCTCGGCGTGGGCGACGCGGCCACGCCGGTGGAGGCGCGCGCCGCCTTCCTCGCCCTCGCGGACCGCTCCTCGCCGCTCCGTTTCCGCTCGGCGGACCTCCGGGAGAAGGCGGAGGCCCTCCTCGCGGCCCGCGCTCGCGCCTACGCCGCGCTCGCCGACGCCGAGCAGGCGGCCCTGTGGCGGAAGCGGCGCGCGGCGGCGGCCGAGCGGAAGCGGGGGGCGGCCCGCCCGCCCACGGCGGAGCAGTTCCGGATCTCGACCGACCTCCTCGACGCCTCGACCCAGTTCGCCGAGGGGAAGCGCCGGCTCGCCGACGGGAACCCCCGCGGCGCGCTCGAGCAGTTCCAGTACGCCGCGGAGATCGAGCCGAGCTGCGCGCACCGCGCCCACGTCGCCTGGGCGCGCTACCTCGGCGATCCGGCGCGCTTCGCGACGCTCGCCCTGTCGGAGCTCTCCGGCATCGTCCGCTCCGATCCGGGCTGCGCGCCGGCCCACTTCTTCGCCGGGGAGATCCACCGGGCGGCGGGCGCCTTCGCCCAGGCCGAGGAGGCCTACCGGCTCGCGCAGCGGGCCGACCCGTCCGATCGCCGGTCGCAGGATCTCGCCCTCGAGATGATGCGGTCGCGCAAGGCGGCGCGGTGACCCGGATCGGGGCCGCGCCCGAATTGACACCCCGGAAATCCGGTGGTTAACCTCGGCCGACCGCCCTTCTCCGGAGACTCCATGCGTCGCCTGGCGCCGTCCCTCGCCGCAGCCGCCCTCGCCCTCGCCGCCCCCGCGGCGCGCGCCGAGCCGTTCGACTTCGAGCTCTCGAGGCTCGGCCCACCCACCCAGGCGGCCTGGGAGGCCCTCGGCGAGTCGCCCGCCGCCGCGGCGACGCTCGCGAGCGAGGCGCGGCAGCGCTTCGGGATCCTCTCCACCGAGACCGCCCTCGCGATCTCCTCCGCCGTCCTTCAGCCCGCCTCGACGACCGGCGTCTCCGGCTTCGACTTCGCCCTCGAGCTCGGCGGGGCTCCCGTCCACGCGGACGACGTGGGCACGGCGGTCCCCTCGGGCTTCCCCGGCTTCTCCGCGTCGCCCTGGGCCACGCGCTCGGTCCGGCCGGCGGAGCTCCTCGTCACCGGGATCCACGTCCGCAAGGCCCTCCCCTTCAGCCTCGAGCTCGGCGGGCGCCTCCTCTACCTCTCGAAGACCTCCTACTTCGCCGCCCAGGGCGAGGCGAAGTGGGCGCTCAACGAGGGCTACGAGCTCATCCCCGACGTCGCCGTCCGCGTCGCCTACACGAAGCTCTTCGGCCAGCGGGACTGGAACCTCGGGATCGCCGACGTCGACTTCATGGTGTCGAAGCGGTTCGGCGTGAGCGCCGTGACCTCCTTCACGCCCTACGTCGTCGCCCGCTTCGGCTTCCTCGACGCCTCCTCCGAGGCGATCGAGTTCGGCCCCGGCGTCGCCCTCCCCCCCGGCCCCAGGCCGACCCAGGCGGCCTTCCCCGCGCTCGAGGCGACGCTCTACCGCACGACCCTCGGCGTCCGGATGACCGCCTACGCGATGTCGCTCGCCCTGGAGACGACCTACTTCGGCGGGAAGGACTTCTCGGGCGGGAGCTCCCCGTACCCCGCCTTCGACGTGGCCTCGTCCTTCTCCTGGGCCTTCCGCTTCGGGTTCGAGTTCTGAACGGCCGCTCGCGATCCGTGATCGGCCCCTGGCCTCAGGCCTCGGACCTCGGACCTCGGGCCTCGGGAACGGCGGCAGAGATGCATTTCCTGAGGCCTGAAGCCTGAGGCCTGAAGCCTTGGGTGTCTCCGAATCGCGCTCGGGCGTTCTTAGCGATGCACCGCGAGCGCGTCCCTCACGCGCCCCGGGACGTTCGTGATGAGCGCCGCCGCGCCGAGCGCGGCGAGCCGCCCGGCCTCCGCCGGATCGTCCACCGTCCAGACGTTCACGGCGAGCCCCCGCGCGGCCCAGCCGCGGACGCGGCCGTCCGTGGCGAGCGCGCGATCGGGGTGGACCGCGGAGGGGGCGAGGAGCCGGAGCGCGAGCCAGGTCCGGAGCCGCCACGGGCGCTCCCCGTCGAAGAGGAGCCCCGCGGGGACGGCGGGCGCGGCGACCCGGAAGGCCCCGAGGAGCCGCCAGTCGAAGGAGGAGACGACGACCCGCGCCGGGGCGCCGGCCCGCAGGACGACCCTGGCCGCCGCTTCCGCGAGCCGGACGTCCCTCCCGCGGGACTTCAGCTCCACGTTCACGACCGCGCCCGGCAACGCCTCGAGCGCCTCCTCGAGGAGCGGGATCCGCGCCCCCCGGAAGCGCTCCCCCTTCCAGGCCCCGACGTCGAGCGTCCGGAGGGCCGCGAGGGGGGCGTCGGGCACGGCGAGCGGCACCCCGGCCACGCGCGCCGCGTCCTCGTCGTGGACGACGACGACCTCGCCGGAGGCGCACCGCCAGACGTCGAGCTCCACCCCGTCCGCCCCCTGCTCCATCGCGAGACGGAAGGCGGCGATCGTGTTCTCCGGCGCGTCCGCGCTCGCCCCGCGGTGCCCGAGGACGAGCGGCCGGCCGTCGGCGCGTGGGGCAGGTGGGGCTCTCCTCGCCATCGCTCCCTCCTCCCGCTATCCTAGCCCGGCCCGCCCGGGCCACCGCCATGACCGATCTCGCCGTCGCCCTCTTCGTCGCCGTCCTCGTCTTCGGGGGGCTCTACGTCCCGCGCATCGGAGACGCGATCGGGAGGGCGTGGCGAGGCCGCTCCGGGCGCGGGGACGGGAGCCCCTGACGGCGTCGATGTCCCGGCCGGAGCCTCGATCCGCCGCGCGGCGAGCCGCTCCGCCACCGCCCGCACGAGCGGGTGGAGGGCGCCGTCGCGGGCGATCTCGCGGAGGTCCGCCGCCCCGAGCCCCGAGACGAGCTTGAGCGCGAGGCCAGGCTCCGCCCAGGGGTTCCGGACGAGGGCGAGCGCCACGGGCGGGCGCGTCCGCCAGCGGCGCGACTCCCCGATGCAGCGGAGCGTCTCCGGGCGGCAGGGCCGGCGCGCGGCGACGCGCACGACGAAGTCCTCGGTGACCTGCGGGTTCCGCAGGAGCTCGCGGACGACCACCGGCTCCCCCTCGGCCGCGAGCCTCGCGAGGAGGTCGGGGTCCCGGTGGGAGCGGGCGAACGCCTTCCGGTGGCCCAGGGTGAGGTGCGCGAGCCGCGGATCGGCCCTGTCCCGCGGCTCCTCCCAGGCGCGGCGGGGCGGCGGACGGACGAGGAGGGACGCCACCTCGTGGAGGCCTCGCTCCGACGCGAAGGCGTAGAGGCCGGCGAGCCACGCGTAGGAGAGGTCCTCGCCCGGCTCCGAGAGGGCGCCCGCGGCCGCCGCCGCCGCGAGCCTCGATCGCGGAGCGGTCCCGCGGAGGAGCTCCGCCACGACGAGCGCCGCCCGGTCCGGATCCATCGAGGCGAGGCCCCGCGCGGCGGCCCGCACGCGGATCGGCCCCTCCTCCAGCGCCTCGAGCCGGCGGGCGAGGGCGAGCGCCTCCTCGGAGGGCC
>JBBIPT010000333.1:0-3664 GCA_037442705.1 Anaeromyxobacter sp. | reverse complement strand
GGCCCGACGCCGCCGCGCTGCTCCCGGAGTCGCGGAGGAGCGAGGCCCTGGCCGCGCTCGCCGCCGCCGCGCGCGCGGGGACGACCGCGGCCCTGGCGGCGTTCCGGAGCGACTACGCGGGTTGGGAGGAGGCCGCGGAGCCGCGCGCGGAGGCCTACGGGCTCGAGGCCGGGCTCGCCCTGGAGCGGGCGGGAGAGGACGTGGAGGCACTACGCGCCGTCGTGCGCGACTACCCCGACCCGCCCTGGCCGGAGAGGGCGGCGGAGCGGATCGGGGCGGTGCTCGCCGCTCGCGTCGCGAGGGCCGTCGAGCGGGGAGAGCTCCCCGGCGACGAAGAGGTGGAGGCCCTTCTCGCTCCCGGCGTCCCGCTCGACGCGGTCCGCTCCGCGATCAGGGAGGACGAGGGCCGCGTCTGGGCCGCGGCGGCGTCCGCCGGCCGGGCGGCGGGGTATCGGCTCTTCCTGCTCCTCTTCCCCGGCTCGCCCCGCGCGCCGGAGGCCGCCGTCCTCGAGGAGCGCGCCGCGTGGGCGGCGGCGGAGGGATCGGGGAGCGCCGAGGCCTGGCTCCTGTACGTCGAGGTGCACCCAGGCTCCCGCCGCGCCCGGGAGGCCGAGCGCAACGCCGCCCTCCTCGCGCGCGTCGCGGACCCGGACCCCACGGTGCCGCGCGCGACCGTGACGCACGCCCGGAGGCTCCCCTCGGGGGAGACGGAGCTCACGTTGGACGTCGAGCGCTGCGGCGAGCGCGTCGCTGGTCTGCGGCGGGACGCCTTCGAGGTCTACCTCGGCACGCAGCCCCAGGCGGTCACCGGCTTCCTCTCCCTGGAGGAGGACCGCCCCCTCTCGGTCGCGTTCGCCATCGATCTCTCGGGGAGCATGGCCGCGGAGCGGGAGGCCGTGCGTGCGGCGGTCCTCGAGTTCGCCGAGACCTTCCGTTTCCGCGGCAGGAAGGCGTCGCTCTCCCTCGTCACCTTCAACGAGAAGATCCGCGATGCCCGCGGGCCGACGGAGAACGTGGGGGAGTTCCGGCAGTGGCTCGAGCGCACGGGCGGGGCGGAGGGGGGCGGCGGAGGGGAGGACACGCTCGGAAGCCTCCTCGCGTCGGCGGACCTCCTCGGCCGCGGCCAGGGCGAGCGGGTGGCCGTCCTCCTCACCGACGAGCCGCTGCAGATGAACCTCGGCGGTCGGCTGCGCGTCGCCCGGCCGGGGAGCGGCTGCACACGCGTGACGAGCGCACTCGCAGCCTTCCGGCGCTGCGCGGGCGACGCCTGCCGGGTGGAAGCCTACCGCCGGGCCTCTCCGCTCGCGGAGGCTGTCGCGCGGGCCTGCTTCGCGGCCTACGGAAAGGCCGCCTGCGCCCGGAACATCGACGAGTCGGTCTTCGGTCCGCTCCTCGACGCCTGCCTGGGGGGCGGCTCGGGCCCCTACGTGGACCCGGCCTCCCGCCACTACGCGGAGCTGCGGGGATCGCTCGCGCGTGCGGGGGTCCGCCCGTACTTCGTCGTCCCCACGGTGCTCGCGCTCGACGGCCCGTTCGCCGGCCTCGCCGCGTCCCTGGGCGGCGCGGCGATCCCGGTGGACGACGACTCCGACGACCCGGCGACCTTCGTCGGTCCGCTCCTCGCCATCGCCGATCAGCTCTCGAAGCAGTACGTGGTCCGCTTCCGCCCGGAGGCGGGGTTCGAGCAGGCCGCGCCGAAGGTCCTCGTCCGGCTCGACCACGAGTGGACTCGATGGAGCGACCTCGCCGGCGCGGTCTCGGAGCTCGCACCGCTGGGCTTGCCGAAGGCCGGTTGCCAGGAGCTCGCCGCGGTCACCGCGACGAGGGAACTCCTTCGGTCGGAGGCGTGCGGGGGACGATTCCGGACGTGGCCGATCCCAGCCGCCGGTCCGGTCCGCGCCCTCGCCGCGGACGGCGCGGGAGGCCTCCACGTCCTCGGAGACCGCGGGCTCTTCTTCGTCGGACCGGAGGCGGAGCCGGTGCCCGCGGACCCAGGGCTCGCCGAGGTGATCGCCATCCAGGCGGGGCCGGACGGGGCGGCGTGGGCGGTGGGAACCGACGCGAGCGGACGCCCGGCCCTCGCCCGCCGGGCGCGAGGCGCGCCGGGGTTCGCGGAGGTCGGCCTGCCGGGGCTCGAAGGTCCGCCCCTCGCGCTCCTGCCCGGCGCCGACGGGGCCGCCTGCGCGATAACCTCTCCGGAAGCGCGCCGGTGCAGCGACGGAAGGGGGGCGGTCGCGGCCGCCCGGGTCGAGGGACTCGCCGAGGGGCTGGGAGGTGGGACGGTGCTCCCGCTTCCCGGGCGGCCGGGCGCGTTCCTCTGGGCACCGGAGGGCGGCGGCTTGCTGAGGACGATCGACCGGGGAGGTCACTTCACCGAGGCCCTCCCCGCGGCGGCCGGCGGCTGGCGCCTCTCCGTGCGACCGGGCCGGCGGCCGCTCGTCTGCGCCGCCTCGTCGTCGTCGGTCCGCTGCAGCGAAGACGCGGGTCTCTCCTGGTTCCGGGCGGGCCGCGACGCGGAGGGGACGGGGCCGGTGGCGATCGCCTCCGCTGGCGGCGAAGTCTACGTGGGACGTGGCCCGTCGCTCGAGCGGCTCACGCGCGTGATCAACCGAGACATCCCGTCGAGCTCCGTCTACTTCGCGACCGGCTCGGACGTCGCGTCCGCGGCGATTCGCCCGTTCGCCGCGCGGCTCGGAGCCGACCTCGCGCGCGATCCGGCGCTGCGGCTCCGGGTGGAGGGGCACGCCGACCGGCGCGGTTCCGACGCGTACAACGAAGACCTCGCCCTCCGGCGGGCCCGGACCGTGGCCCGGCTCGTGCGGGAGGCGGGCGCGGGTGAGTCGCAGATCGAGGTCGTCGGTTTCGGCTCCCGGCGACCTGTCCGCACGGGGGAGTCGGCGGAGGATCTCGGGAGGAACCGCAGGGTGGAACTCCTCCTCATGCAGCCGATGGGGGCTCCGGAGGGGGGGCGGACGGGCGCCTGCCTGGACGAGGCGGGGCCCGCCGCCGGCGAGGACGAGGGCGTCACGGAGGAGGAGGGAGATGATGGAGAGAATACGGAAGCGGAGTGATCCGCATCGTGTGCGCCCGGACCGCGCCCTGCCGGTTCTGGCGGCCGCACTACTGGCCCTGTTCGCGGGGCGGGCGTGCCGGGGCGCAGGTCGTCTGGTCGGGGATCGTGGGGCAACAGATCCGGCATGGAGCATGGATCGTCCACGCGCCAGACGGGGATTTCGTCTTCGAGGCCGTGGAGGGCCGCCCCGGGAGCCTCGACCACGTGGTCGTGAAGGGCACGCCGGGAAGGGAGCGGCGCTACGACTTCGACGGAGTCAGGGACGTGCCGAAGCTGAGCGGCCGGGTGTGGGTCTCGACGGAGCGCGATCCCGCCTGCTCGCTCGAGCCATGAATCCACTCCCGGCGCGGAGCGTCTGCTAGGGTGAACGGGCGCTCGACACGGAGGAACGCGATGACCCGGCACGCATGGATCCCCGCGACGCTCGCCGCCGCCCTCGCGGTCTCGCTCGCCTGCAGCGGCGAGAAGAGGCCGGAGACCCCGGCGCCCGCGCCTCCGCCTCCTCCCGCCGCCGTCCCGGCCCCAGCTCCCGCGCCGCCACCCGCTCCGGAGACCACGCCCGCGCCGCCGCCTGCCGCGCCACCGGCGTCC
>JBBIPT010000332.1:0-3691 GCA_037442705.1 Anaeromyxobacter sp. | reverse complement strand
CTCGCCCCGGCCGGACCGCGGGCCTCGCCCTCGCGGGCGCCGCCTTCGTCGCCATCGTGGCCTCGGCCTACCCGCGCTACTGGGAGCGGAAGGCGCCGGCGCCCGGCCCGAGGCCCGCGGCGGCGGCCCCGTCCGGCCCCGTCGTCGTCGTGGAGTTCAGCGACTACGAGTGCCCCTTCTGCGCGCTCGCGCACGAGGAGGCGAAGGCGCTCCTCGCCGGTCGGTCCGACGTGACCCTCGTGCGGAAGCACTTCCCCCTCGACTCGGCCTGCAACCCCGCGGTGACCCGGGCGATCCACCCCGGCGCCTGCACCCTCGCCCTCGCAGGGATCTGCGCGGAGGAGCAGGGGAAGCTCGAGCCGATGGACGACGCGATCTTCCGCAACCAGGCGGCGAAGCGCCCCCTGGAGCGGCTCGCGACGGAGGTGGGGCTCGACCTGGACCGCTTCCGCGAGTGCCTGGCCGCTCCCTCCACGGCCCGGCGCCTCCAGGCGGACATCTCCGCCGCGCTCGGCGTCGGGATCCGGGCGACCCCGACCTACGTCGTGAACGGCGTCGCCCACGCGGGCCGGCTCGGCGCCGACCTGCTGCCGCCCCCGCCGGGAGGGCCGGCGGCTACCGGACGCTAGACGCCCAGGCGCGATCCGGAAACACCCGAGGCTTCAGGCCTCAGGCTTCGGGCCTCAGGAAATGCATCTCTGCCACCGTTCCCGAGGCCCGAGGTCCGCCAGGGCCGATCACGAATCGCGACCGGCCGTTCAGACGAACCCAGGCAGTGGCGCGGGGCTCTCACGGGCGCGAGCGCTCGCTTCGAGCCTCGCCGTTCGCCCCTCGACAGGCTCAGGACGAACGGATGCAGGCAAGGCCGTTCGCGGTGACCCCTCGATCGGCGACGCATCTCGCCCCGGAGGCCGACCGTGGGAATCCTCTCGAAGCTCTTCGGCCCGAAGCCGCCGCCGGTCCAGCCGGTGCACGTGGACGACGCCACGTTCGTCGCCGAGGTCACCCGGTCCCCGCTGCCCGTCGTCCTCGACGTCTGGAGCCCGGGCTGCGGGCCGTGCCGGATGCTCGAGCCGGTCGTGATGGCGATCGCCCGCCGGTACGAGGGGCGCGTGAAGGTCGCGGAGATGAACGCGGCCGAGGCCCCCTGGGCGAGCGCGCGCCTCGGGGTCATGGGGACGCCGACCGTGCTCTTCTTCCGCGGGGGGCGCGAGGTGGAGCGGGTCGTCGGGTTCGTCGGGGAGCGCTACATCGCGGAGGTCGTGGACGCGGAGCTGCTCGGGCTGACGGACGAGGCCGCCGGGTAGCGCGGGGGCGCGCGCCGCGGAGTCGGCCCGGACCGTTCGTGGTTCCCCCGGGCCTGTCGAGGGATCACCACGAGCGGCCGGAGAAGGATCCGTTCGCCCTGAGCCTGTCGAAGGGCGAACGTCGAGGCTCGATGGAGCGAGCCCGATCCTCAGCCGCCCGCGTAGATCGCCGCGAGCTCCGCCACCCGGGCCCGGAAGGCCTCCGCGACGTCGGGAGGGCCCACCACCTCGGCCTCGCCGCCGTACCCGAGCACGACGCCGTGGAGGTAGCTCCCGGGCGTCACCGTCATCGCGACCGTGGCCGTCCCGTCCGCGCCCCGTCTCGCCCTCGCCCCCCAGCGCTCCTCCGCGAGCGCCGCGGAGCCGCCGCGGAAGCGGACCTGGACCTCGCGCTCCGCCCCGGACTCGAAGTAGAGGTGGCGCCGGGCGTAGCGGGCGACGGGTGGTCCGCGGTGTTCGCCGAACGGGCGCGTACCGGGCTCGGCCGAGACGATCCGGTCGAGCCGGAAGAGGTGCTCCTCCCCCTTCGCGACGTTCCAGGCGGCGAGGTACCAGTGCCCGTCCCGCTGGAAGAGGAGCCGGGGCTCCACGGTCCGGCGTGACGTGGTCTCGTCCACCGCCGCCCGGTACTCGAGGACCGTCTCGAGGCGCCGCTCGATCGCCTCCTGGAGCGCGCCCGCCCACGGGCCGGGCGGCTCCACGGCGAGGTCGAGGCCCCGGACGAGCCGGTCCGCCTCCGCCCGGAGGGGCTCGGGGATCGCCTTCCGGAGCTTCCGGGCGGCCTCCTTCACGGTCCGGCCAGCCTCCGCCTCGAACGGGGCGAGGGCGGCGAGGAGCGTCGCCCCCTCGGCGAGGGAGAAGGCGGGCAGCTCGCCGAAGCCCTGCGGGTAGGTGACGAAGACCTCGCCGTCCTCGACGTAGAGGTCCACCGCGTCCTCCGCCTCCGCCGGGTCGACCCAGAGCGCCCGCGCCGCCGCGACGTCCGCCACGACCTCCTTCACGTTCCGCGCGCCGGTCGCCTCCCGGGCGCGCTCGAGCGGCACGCCGCGTCCGCTGCGGGCGGCCCGCGCGGCGAGCGCGAGGAGGACGAGGATCCGGCGGGCCCGGCGCAGGTCGTAGCTCACGGGGCTCCTCCGCCGGGCGCGGCCGCGAGGCCGGCGAGGAGCTCGCGGGCCATCGCCCGGCCCTCCTCGGGCTCCACGAGCTCCGCCTCCGGCCCCCAGGCGAGGGCCTGCCGGACGAGCCCCCGGAGGTTCCGGACCTCGAGCCGGGCCACCCGGGCGCCCTCCGCGTCCGCCGTCACCTTCGCCGCGGGGAGCAGCCGGCTCGCGATCCGGGCGAGCGAGCCGCGGAAGCGGACGGCCGCCGCCCGGGGGGGGTGGACGTCGTAGTCCCAGATCTGCTGCCGGGACCAGCGCCGGACGTCGAAGCCCTCCGGGACCTCGTAGTCCGGGTCGTTCGGCCGCCTCGCGTTCACGGAGAGCGATCGGACGCGGGAGAGGTAGAAGATCCGCACGTCCTTCCGGAGGTGGCAGTGGCCGACGAGGAGCCACTCCCCCCGCCGGCTCGCCCAGCCGTAGACGTCCACCTCCCGCGAGACGACCTCCCCGGACCGGGCGCGCCAGTACCCGATGGTGATCCGCTTCCGCCGCTCCCAGGCGTCCTGGACCTTCGCGAGCCGCGCGGCGTCGGGGGGAGCGCCTCCCGGCTCGAGCTCCGCGGCGGCCGTCGCGCGGGGCGGGAGCCCCTTCCCGCCGACGACGAGCTTGCGGAGGGCGCTCTCGAGCGCCTCCGCGAGCGGGTGGTCGGAGAAGCGGAGCGCGCCCGCCCCGGCGGTCCAGACGACGGCGGCCTCCTCCGGCGTGAAGGAGACGGCGGGGAGCGCGGAGGCGCGCGCGTCCACGAGGTACCCCGTCTGGCCCTCGTCGCGGCCCATCGGCTCGGTCTCCACGTGGTAGCCGAGCCGGCGCAGGGCCTCCTTGTCCCGCGTGAACTTCTTCTCCGCGGCCTCGGGTCGCCCCCCGTAGTCGTCCGGGAGGGCCTCGAAGATCCGGCTCCGCGTCACCGGGCCCTCGCGGACGAGCAGGGCGGCGAGCCGGAGGAGGCGCGCCTCGGTCGTCCTCTCGTTCCGGGGAGGCATGGGTGACCGGAAGTCTACCGCAGCGGCGCCGCTCGCCGCGACGGCCTCACGGCGCCGCGCGGCCGTCGTCGATCCCCGCCGTTCGTGGCTCCCCCGAGCCCCGTCGAGGAATCACCGGGAACGTGCTGCCCGCGAGCGGCCATGCACGCAGCCGTTCGCCCCGAGCCTGTCGAAGGGCGAACGCCCCGTCGAGGGGTCACCACGAGCGGAGAGGAAGGGATCCGTTCGCCCCGAGCCTGTCGAA
>JBBIPT010000331.1:0-3706 GCA_037442705.1 Anaeromyxobacter sp. | reverse complement strand
GGCGTCCAGGGAGTCGCCCGGGACCTCGTCGGCCGGATCGCCCTGCGCTCCATCGAGGAGGTCCGCGACCAGTTCTACGGGATCGTGCTCAAGGCGGACGTCGGCATCGTGGACGTGGCCTGGAGCCGCAAGCGGGCCCGCCTCGACAAGATCCAGACCCTCTCCATCCAGAAGGCCGCCGAGATCGACCAGATCGACCGCGAGTACCGGGCGATGCTGCGGGAGGTCGACTAGTGCCTCGCCGCCTCGCATCGGTCCCGGCCCTCTCGTCGGGGCACCATGCCAGGGTGGAGGCACGGATGCCCGCCCTCCTCGCCGCGCTCGTCGCCCTCGCCCTCGCCCCCGTGGCCGCGCTCGCGGCGGAGGCGCCGCGGTGGGTCTCCTGCCAGGATCGCTCCGAGAAGGCGGTGGGCGCGCGCCGGGGGATCGTGAAGCGTCACGCCGCCCGGCCCGCCGCGGTGGCGGAGCAGGCCCGGGGGGAGCTCGAGGAGTCCGTCCGGCGCTGGGAGGAGTCCGCGAGGGGGTTCCGCGGCGAGGTCCAGCAGCTCGTCCAGAAACGGTTCGACGAGCGCCGGCGCTTCCTCGCGGACAACTACGAGCAGGCGATCCGGGACCTCGAGGTCCTGGAGCGGAACGAGCGCGAGGCCGCGATCGTCCGCTTCGAGGAGTTCCTGTCCCGCTACCCGGACGATCCCCGCTACACCCCCGACGCGCTCTTCCGGCTAGCCGAGCTCTACTACGAGAAGGCGAACGACGACTACGACCTCGCGCTCGTGGGGCACAGGCGCGCCGCCAAGGAGGCGATCGCGGAGGGGCGAGATCCCCCGCCGGAGCCCCTGAAGAGCTACGCGCCCTCCATCGCGCTCTACCAGCAGCTCATCACGGGCTTCCCCGACTACGAGTTCATCCACGGGATGTACTACCTGCTCGCCTACTGCCTCGGGGAGATGGGGCAGGGCGAGGAGGCGCAGACCGCCTACCGCACCCTCATCGAGCGCTTCCCGGAGAGCCCGTTCGTCCCCGAGGCCTGGGTCCGGCTCGGCGACTGGCACTTCGACGAGGTGAAGGCCGACTCGCTCGAGAGCGCCGCCCAGGCGTTCGGGAAGATGTACTCCTTCCCCGAGCACCCGCTCTACGCGCGCGCGATCTACAAGCTCGGCTGGACCCATTACCGGATGGACGACTTCGCGAACGCCGTGGAGACGTTCACCCGCCTGCTCGATCACTACGTCACGGTCTCCCGGAAGACGGGACAGAAGCCCACCGGCGACGTCTGGCCGGAGGCGATCCAGTACACCGCCATCAGCTTCGCCGACGAGTCCTGGGGCGGCGTCGCGCGCGCGAAGTCGTTCTTCGAGGCGAAGGGACGCCGCTCCTACGAGGCGGAGATCTACGCGCGCCTCGGCGACGTCTGGTTCGACGAGACGAAGTACGCGCTCGCGGTCGAGGCCTACAGGGAGGTCCTCGCGCTCGACCCGCTCTCGCCCGAGGCCCCGAGGGTCCAGGCGAAGATCGTCCTCGCCTGGTCGCGCGACCGCCGGTTCGACAAGGAGGCGGAGGAGCGCGAGCGGCTCGTCTCGACCTACGCCGCCGGGAAGCCCTGGTGGGAGAGGAACAAGGGCGACCCGGACCTCGTCGCCACGGTGCGCGAGCTCTCCGAGAAGAGCCTCCTGCGCGCCGCGAGCTTCCACCACGCGCAGGCCCAGACCTACAAGCAGGAGGGGAAGCTCGAGGCGGCCGTGGCGCAGTACCGCGTCGCGGCGCGGGCCTACGGGGACTACCTCGAGCGCTTCCCCCACTCGAAGCAGGCCTACGAGCTCACCTACAACTACGCCGACTGCCTCTACAACGCGCTCGAGTTCGACGCGGCCGCCCGCGTCTACGCCGCCGTCCGGGACGACCCGGCCGACGACAGGCACGAGAGCGAGGCGGCCCTCTCCGCGGTGATCTCCTGGGAGGGCGAGGTCACGAGGATGCAGCGGTCGGGAGAGCTCGAGGAGCGCAAGGTCCTCGTCTCCACGGATCGCAAGGAGGGGGAGGTCGTCGAGCCGGAGCCGATCCCCTACGTCTACGGGCACCTCGTCCGCGACTCCGACGTCCTGCTCGCCCGCTACCCCGGCCACGAGAAGGGGCCGGCGCTCGCCTACAAGGCGGCCGAGGTCTTCTACAAGTACGGCGAGTTCGACGAGGCCCGCTGCCGCTTCGAGGAGGTCGTCTCGCGGTGGCCCCGGCAGGAGGTCTCGCAGTTCGCCGCGAACCTCATCATCGAGAGCTACCTCACGATGAAGGACTGGGCCTCCGTGGAGCAGGTGTCCGCGCGCCTCCAGTCCTCCGAGGTCGCGAAGAACGAGAAGCTCCACGGCACGCTCCAGAAGTTCAAGCTGGGCGGGCGCTTCCAGCGGGCGATGCAGCTCATGGACGCGAGGGCCTGGGAGGAGGCGGCGAAGCTCTTCCTCGCCCTCGTCGCCGAGGAGCCGAAGCACGAGTTCGCCGACAAGGCCCTCTACAACGCCGCGAGCTGCTACGAGGGCGCCCGCCGGTTCGAGAGCGCGCTCAAGCTCTACGAGCGGATCCACGCGGAGTACCCGGGCTCGGCGCTCGCCGACGAGGCGCTCTTCCGCGTGGGCTGGAACGCGGAGAACACCTACGAGTTCGAGAAGGCGGTCGAGCGCTACATGGCGCTCGTGAAGGACTACCCGAGGTCGAAGCACCGCAAGGACGCGCTCTACAACGCGGCGCGCTCCCTCGAGAACCTCCAGCGCTACGAGGAGGCGGCCGCCGCCTTCGCGAACTACGCGCGGACCTACCCCGACGCGGAGGACGCCGCGCGGACGCTCTTCCACGCCGCGCTCGTCCACGAGAAGACGCAGGACTGGAGGAAGGAGATCCTCGCCCTCCAGGACTTCGTGAAGCGCTTCGCCCGCACGAAGGAGCACGAGCTCATCGTGCAGGCCCACCTCAAGATCGCCCTCGCCCACCGCGAGCTGAAGGACGAGAAGGCGACCCGCGCCTCCTACCAGGCCGCCGTCACCGAGTTCGCCGGCCGCGGCCTGAAGCCCGACGCGCACCCGCGCGCCGCCGCGGCCGCCGCGGAGGCCCGCTTCCGGCTCGCCGAGTACGACTTCGAGCGGTACGACCGGATCACCCTCCCGGCGACGACGAACACGAAGAAGCTGAAGGGGGCGCTCGAGGCGAAGCTCGGCGAGGCGAAGAAGGTCGCGCCGCAGTACGACGAGGTCATGCGGTACAGGCGGCCCGACTGGATCCTGGCCGCCTTCTACCGGAAGGCCTTCCTCCTCGAGCGGCTCGCCCAGACGATCTACGAGGCCCCCGTCCCCCCCGAGTTCAGGAAGAAGGGGGCGGAGGAGTACCTCGCCGCCTACCAGGACGCCCTCGCGCAGGCCGCGCAGCCCTACGAGGACCAGGCGGTCGCCGTCTACGTCCAGGCGATCGAGGCGGCCCGCAAGCTCCACGTGAAGAACGAGTGGACGAAGCGGATCGCGGAGTCGCTCTCGCGCTACCGGCCGAGGGAGTACCCGGTGCTGAAGGAGGCGCGCTCCGTCCTCCTCGTGGACGACGTCTCCCCCTCGCCGTTCGCCGCGACCCCGACCGGGCCCGTCCGTCCCGCTCTCGCCGCCCCGGAGCCCGCGGGCGCGCCCGCCCCCGCCGCGGGGACGGAGGCCGGCTCCCCGCCCGCGACGGGCGG
>JBBIPT010000330.1:0-3715 GCA_037442705.1 Anaeromyxobacter sp. | reverse complement strand
GATGACTTCAATGTGCTCGTCGCGCAGCGCGCGCGGTTCGCCACGGGCGGCAAGTTCCACTGGAAGCTCGAATGGGGCCCGGGGCTCGCGCCGGCTCCTCCCCTGGGCCGCCCTCTCCGCGCTCGGGGGCGCCGCGCTCGGCGCCGTCGCCGGCGGCGGCCTCCGCGCCGCGGTGGGGCTCTTCCTCGTGGGGATGGTCTTCTCCCTCTTCCTCTGGGCGACCTCGGTCCCGCGGTGCCCGTCCTGCGGGGCGCGGCTCCCCGCCCGCGGGGAACTCCCCCCGGCCTGCCCGGGCTGCCGGGCCCGCTTCGAGTAGGGGCCGCACCCTCCCGGAGATCCCCGCCCCGGGAGCCCCGGGGGTAGGCTTGCGCCGCGCCAACCCCCGACGACCGGAGGCAACCCCCGTGACTCTCCACCTGCGCCCGTCCCTCCTCGCCACCTCCCTCGCCGCCCTCCTCGCCCTGCCGCCCGCGGCGGCCCGCGCGGGCGAGGAGGCCCGCCTGCTCCGCTTCCCGGACGTCCACGGCGAGACGATCGCCTTCTCCCGCGGCGGCGACCTCTGGACGGTCCCGGCCGCCGGGGGGCTCGCCCGCCGGCTCACGAGCGGTGACGGGCTCGAGGTCTTCCCCCGGTTCTCGCCGGACGGGAGGTGGATCGCCTTCACCGGCACGGCCGACGGGTCCGCCGACGTCTGGGTCGTCCCGGCGACGGGCGGCGAGCCGCGCCGGCTCACCTGGTACCCCGCCCGCGAGAACTCCGACCGGATGGGCTTCGACAACATCGTCCTCGGCTGGACGCCGGACGGCCGGATCCTCTTCCGGAGCCAGCGGGGGCCGATGGGCGGCTTCGTGGGCGAGCCCTGGGCGGTCCGGCCCGAGGGCGGCCCGGTGGAGCGCTATCCCATCGCCGAGGCCGGGCACGTCTCCTTCTCGCCCGACGGGAAGCGGGCGGCGGTGACCCGCATCTTCCGCGACTTCCGGCAGTGGAAGCGCTACCAGGGCGGCATGGCGCAGGACGTCTGGCTCTACGACCTCGCCACCCACGCCGTCGAGCGGATCACCGACTGGCGCGGGACCGACACCCAGCCGATGTGGATCGGCGGGGCGATCTACTTCCTCTCCGACCGCGACGACTGGAAGGTGAACCTCTGGCGCCACGACCTCGCCACGAAGGCGACCACGCGGGTCACGTCCTTCGCGGAGTTCGACTGCAAGTGGGCCCACGCCGGCGCCGGCCGGATCGTCTTCGAGAACGGCGGCTACCTCTACCTCCTCGATCCGGAGGACGGGCAGCCCCGCAAGGTGCGGGTGGAGCTGCCGGACGACCAGCGGTTCGCCCGGAAGCGCTGGGTGAAGGTCGACGACCAGATCCAGGACGCCTCCCTCGCTCGCGACGGGAAGCGGGTCGCCTTCACGGCCCGCGGCGACGTCTTCACCGTCCCCGCCGAGTTCGGCGACGTCCGGAACGTGACCCGCACGCAGGGGGTGAGGGAGCGGAAGGCGGTCTGGTCGCCCGACGGCCGGTGGATCGCCTACGTCTCCGACGCGACCGGCGAGGAGGAACTCTGGGTCGTCGCCCAGGACGGGAGGTCGAAGCCGGTGAGGCTCACGAACGGCCCCGCGACCTGGCACTTCCCGCCGGTCTGGTCCCCCGACTCGACCCGGATCGCCTGGGCCGACCGCGGCCTCCGGCTCTGGTGGGTCTCCGTCGCCGAGCGGAAGCCCCGCGAGATCGCGAAGGCCGCCTACCGTGAGATCGCGGAGTACGCCTGGTCCCCCGACTCGCGCTGGATCGCCTTCTCCACCGAGACCGCCGCGGAGACCCAGGCGGTCTTCCTCCACTCGCTCGACGCCGGCACGACCACGCAGGTGACCTCCGACGGCTTCGACACGGGCGAGCCGGTCTTCGACCCGGAGGGGAAGGTCCTCTACGTGCTGTCGAACCGCGACCTCGCGCCGACCCTGGGACAGCTCGAGCGGTCCTTCACCGTGAACGCCTCGACCCGCCCGCACGCCGTCACGCTGCGCGCCGACCTCCCGTCGCCCTTCGCGCCGCGGAGCGACGAGGTGAAGCCCCCGGAGCCGGACGAGGGGAAGAAGGAGAAGGGGAAGGAGGAGAAGGACGCGAAGAGGGCGAAGCCCGAGCCGCTCCGGATCGACCTCGCCGGCATCCAGGACCGGATGGTCCCGTTCCCGGTGGAGAAGGGGAACCACGAGAGCCTCCAGCTCGGGAAGGGGAAGGTCTACTGGCTCTCCCGTCCGACGCGCGAGCTCGGCGCGGGGAACGGCCCGCAGAAGGGGTCGGTCCGCGCCTTCGACCTCGAGAAGCGGAAGGAGACGGAGGCGATCGGCGGCGTCGAGCGGTACGAGCTCTCGGCCGACGGGTCGCGCCTCCTCTACAAGGCCGACAAGACCTGGGGCATCGCGGAGCCGAAGGAGGGGCTCGAGGCCGGCGCCGGGGCGCTGAAGCTCGACGGGCTCAGGATGGAGCTCGACCCGCGGGCGGAGTGGGCCCAGCTCTACGCCGAGACCTGGCGGCTCTTCCGCGACTTCTTCTACCTGCCCGACATGGGGCAGGTGGACTGGCCGGCGATGCGCAGGCGGTACGAGCCGCTCCTGCCGCACGTCACCCACCGGTTCGACCTCACCTACGTCCTCGGCGAGCTCGTGGGCGAGCTCGGCACGGGCCACACCTACGTGGGCGGCGGGGATCTCCCCAAGATCGACCGCGTCCCCGTCGGCACGCTCGGCGCCGACCTCGTCCTCGACGCGGCGGCCGGCCGCTGGAGGATCGCCCGGATCCTCCCGGCGCAGCGCTGGATCGAGGGCCGGGCGACGCCCCTCTCCGCCCCCGGGGTGCGGGTGGCCGAGGGGGAGTACCTCCTCGCGATCGACGGCCAGGAGCTCGGGGCGAAGGACGAGCCCTACCGGCTCCTCGCCCAGACGCCGGGGCGGACGGTGACGCTCACCGTGAACGCGAGGCCGGTGACGGCCGGCGCGCGCGAGGTGGCGGTGCAGCCGCTGAAGGACGAGTGGGACCTCCGCTACCACGACTGGGTCGAGACGAACCGGAGGAAGGTGGACGAGGCCTCGGGCGGGAAGGCCGGGTACGTCCACATCCCGGACATGGGGGCCGGCGGGCTCACCGAGTTCATCCGGCAGTTCTACGGGCAGGCGATGAAGCCCGGGCTCGTCGTGGACGTGCGCGCGAACGGCGGCGGGTTCGTCTCCCAGATGATCCTGGAGCGGCTGCGCCGGCGGCTCATGGGGATGAGCAACATGCGGGGCGAGCGGCCGTTCCCCTACCCGGCCGCGGCGGTGGGCGGCCCCATGGCCGCGATCGCGAACGCCTACTCCGCCTCCGACGGCGACATCTTCCCCCACTTCTTCAAGGCCTACGGGCTCGGGCCCGTCGTGGGGAAGCGGACCTGGGGCGGCGTCGTGGGGATCCGCGGGCTCTACTCGCAGCTCGCGGACGGCGGCTACGCCTTCGTCGCCGAGTTCGGCATGTACGACCTCTCCTCCCGCTGGATCGTGGAGAACGAGGGGGTCGCGCCCGACATCGAGGTGGACCTCCTTCCGGCGGACGCCGCCGCGGGACGCGACCCGCAGCTCGACCGCGCCGTGGCCGAGGTGATGAAGCGGATCGAGGCGGAGAAGCCTGGCCGCCCGCCGCCGCCGGGATCGAAGGACCTCCGGCGTCCGGCTCCGCCGGG
>JBBIPT010000329.1:0-3720 GCA_037442705.1 Anaeromyxobacter sp. | reverse complement strand
GGCCCTCGCTCCCCTCCTCGCGCCGGACGCGCCCGTCGATCTCTCCCGGCCCGACCACGCCGCCACCGCGCTCCTCCTCGCCGGCCGGCTCATGGCCGAGGGCGGGGACGCGGCGGGTGCCCGGCGCGCGTTCGCGGACTGCTGGACGGGGCACCCCCTCTCGCCGGAGTCGGCGGAGTGCGGAGCGGCGGTCCCCTCCTTCGATCGGGCGGAGCTGCTCCGCAGGGCCGAGACGCTCCTGGACGCGAACCGGAACGAGGCGGCCCTCGCCATCCTCCGGCCGCTCCAGGCGGGCGGCGCGGCGGGGACGGGGCCGATGAGCCCGTTCGCCTGCCGGGTGGCCGCGGCGGCCGGCCGGGCGCAACGGAAGGAGCGGAGCTACGGGGCGGCGGTGGAGGCGCTCCGGCCCGTCGTGGCGCGCTGCGCGGACCCGGACGTGCGCGTCCGCTCCCTCTACCTCCTCGCGAGCGCCGCCTCGATCGGCGGCGACGCCGGGGAGGCGGAGGCGGCCTACCTCCGGCTCGCGGGCGAGTTCCCCGCCCACCCCTTCGCCGACGACGCCCTCTTCTTCGGCGCCGGTCTCCGGCTCCGCGCGGGGAGGCCGGAGGAGGCGAGGGCCCTGCTCGACCAGCTCGCCCGGGAGCACCCGCGGGGGGACTACCGGGACGAGGCGCGGTTCCGGGCGGCCTGGCTCGCGAGGCAGGCGGGGGAGGTGGGGGATGCGATCGCCCGGCTCGAGGCCATCGAGGGGGAACGGCGCGCGGACGCCTACGAGCACGCACGCGCCGCGTACTGGCGGGCCCGCTGGATCGCCGGCGCGGGCGAGGAGGGGCGTGCCCGCGCGCGGGCCCTCTGGGCGGATCTCGCGGCGAGATACCCCGCCGACTACTACGGGCTCCTCTCCAGGGCCCGGCTCGGTGCGGAGGGGGCACGCGAGGGGGCGCCCGCTCCGGCCGGCGCGCCCGCCGGGCCGTCCGGCGCCTGGGAGGCGGGTCCCCTGCGCGGCGATCCGCGCCTCTCGGCCGGGACCGTCCTCCTCGAGCTGGGGCTCCACTCCGAGGCCGCGGAGGAGCTCGGCGCGATCGATCCGGGCCGCCTGCGGGAGGCCTCGGCCAGCGCCCCCGGCGCCGTCCTCCACGTCGCGGACCTGCTCGACCGCGCGGGGGACCACCGGGCCGCGCACAACCTCCTGCGGACGCGAGCCCGCGAGGCCCTGCGGAGGCCGCCGGAGGGGGAGAACCGGCGCGCCTGGGAGATCGCCTACCCCGGCGCCTTCCGCGAGGAGGTCGAGCGCTGGGCGGCCGAGGCCGGGGTGCCCCCCGATCTCGTGCACGCGCTCATGCGGGAGGAGAGCGGGCTCGACCCCCTCGCCGTCTCCCGGGCGGGCGCGGTCGGCCTCACCCAGCTCATGCCCTCCACGGCGAGCGACGTCGCGAAGAAGATCGGGCTCGGGCGGGTCGAGCGCGCGGACCTCTCCCGGCCGGACCTCAACATCCGGCTCGGCGCGAAGCACCTCGGCGATCTCCTCCGCAGGTTCGAGGGCTCGCTCGCCCTCGCGCTCGCGGCCTACAACGCCGGAGGGGGAGCGGTCACGCGCTGGCTCGGCCGGCGCGGCGGGCTCGACCTCGACGAATTCGTCGAGGAGATCCCGGTGGAGGAGACCCGCGGCTACGTGAAGCGCGTCCTCCGCTCCTTCGCGGCCTACCGGCTGCTGGCGGACTCCCCGGAGGAGGGGTGGGAGCGGGGCCTCCTCGGGAAGGCGGGGGGAGCCTAGCGGCGCCGGGGAGCGGCCCCGTGCGGAGCGTCCGGGCCGGTGCTATCCTCCAGGGCCTCGGAACATGCTCGACACCGGGGTTCTCGTACTCAACAGGGTCTACCGGCCGGTTCACGTCACCTCGGTCCGCCGGGCGTTCGTGCTCCTCTACCAGGGGGCGGCCCGCGCGATCGACGAGGAGTTCAGGCTCTTCGACTTCGAGTCCTGGAGCGCCCTCGCGGCGGCGGAGCACGACTCCATCGGCGCGGTCGGCCGGCGGATCCGCGTCCCCCGGGTCATCGTCCTCGCCGCCTACGAGCACCTCCCCAAGACGAGGGTCCGCTTCTCCCGGTTCAACGTCTACGCGCGGGACGACTCCACCTGCCAGTACTGCGGGGTGAAGTTCCGGCGGGCGGAGCTGAACCTCGACCACGTGGTCCCCCGCTCCCGCGGCGGCTCGACCGCCTGGGAGAACGTCGTCTGCTCCTGCGTCGCCTGCAACCTGAGGAAGGGGGGGCGGACGCCCGAGGAGGCGGGCATGCGGCTGCTCCGCAGCCCGGCGAGGCCTCGCTGGACCCCCATGTTCCGCCACGCGACGCGGCGGGCGTTCTATCGCGAGTGGCGGCCGTTCCTGTCGCTGGCCGACGCGGCCTACTGGAACGCCGAGCTTTTGGAGTAGCCGCCCGTTCGGAATAGGATTCCCTGGATGGGCGAGGCCCCCACGCTCGAGCTGGTGCGGACGGTCCCGGAGCCGCCGCCCCGCCGCCCCGCCCCCTCCCCGAGGCGGCGGGCGCGCCGGGTCGTGTCGGTCGGCGGAGGGAAGGGCGGCATCGGCAAGAGCCTCCTCTCGGCGAACCTCGGGATCGAGCTCGCCCGGCGCGGAAAGAAGGTCGTCCTCGTGGACGCCGACCTCGGCGGCGCGAACCTCCACACCACCCTCGGCATCGACCTGCCCCGGCGCACGCTCTCCGACTTCGTGGAGCGGAAGGCCTCCCGGATCGAGGACGTCGTCACCCCGACCGGAATCGAGAACCTGGGGCTCGTCTCGGGGGCGCTCGACCACCTCGACGCGGCGAACCCTCGCTACGCCCAGAAGATGCGCCTCCTCCGCCACGTGCAGCAGATGGACGTGGACTACGCCATCCTCGACCTGGGGGCCGGGACGCACGCGAACGTCCTCGACTTCTTCCTCGTCTCCGACCACGGCGTCCTCGTCCTCGTGCCCGAGCCCACGGCGGTGGAGAACGCCTACCGGTTCGTGAAGGCGGCCTTCTGGCGGAGGATGCGGAACGTCGCCCAGGTGTACGGCTACGACCCGCTCCTCCGCTCGATCATGGAGGGCGGCACCTTCCGGAGCCCGGTGGAGCTCGTGGCCTCGTTCACGGAGCGCGATCCGGAGGCCGGCGCCAACCTGGCACGGCACCTCTCCGCCTTCCGGCCGCGCCTCGTCGTGAACCAGGCGCGGACGCCGCAGGACGTCGACGTGGGGGTGGCCGTCGTCGCCGCGTGGCGGAAGTACTTCGGCCTCGAGATGGACTACCTCGGCTACATCGCCTACGACGACGAGATGTGGCGGGCGGTCCGGGCCCGCCGGCCGCTCCTCGTGGAGCGCCCGGACGTCGCCGCGGCCAAGGCCTTCGCGGCGATCGCCGACTCGCTCCTCGCGCTCGACGCGGCGCAGCGCCCCGGGAGCGGACCTTGAAGCGGATCTCGGAGCAGACCCTCTACGAGATCCTCGAGGTGCCCCAGGACGCGGCGGGGGCGGTCATCGAGGCGGCCTGCGCCCGGGCGTTCGCGCTCTACGGGCCGGGCTCGCTCGCGACCTACACCCTGATGTCCTCGGAGGAGGCGGCCCTGCTCACGCGGCGAATCGAGGAGGCGAAGACGACGCTGCTCGACCCGGGCTCCCGGGCCACCTACGACGAGGCGCTCCGGCGCGGCCCGGCCGGACCGGCGGAGCCCGGGTC
>JBBIPT010000328.1:0-3721 GCA_037442705.1 Anaeromyxobacter sp. | reverse complement strand
AGCTCCCGCGCGCAGCCGAGGCCGGGCGCCGCCGCGCGCGCGGCGGTGGGGCCCGGGGCGAGCCAGGAGAGGAGCTCTCGCGCCGCTCCGGCGCAGGCGCGGGGATCTCCCGCGAAGGCCTGCGCCTGGACGAGCGCCTCGGCCGCCCGCTCCCGCACCGGCCAGGACTTCCCCCCCGCCCGGAGCGCGGCGCGGAAGGCCTCCGCCGCCTCGGCGTGCCTCCGCTCGCCGAGGAGCCGGTCGGCCCGGGCGAGAGCCTCGTCCGCCTCGGACGCGCGGGCGGAGCGGAAGGAGCGCTCCGCGTCGAGCGCCAGCTTCTCGATCTGCACGGCCGTCGCCGTTCCGGCCCAGCGGAGGAGGACCTCCCCGGTCTCCGGGTGGAGGACGAGGAGCGTGGGCCAGGCGTCGATGGGGTACTCCTCGACGAACGGGGCGTTGTGGGGCTTCTCGGTGTCGATCTCGAGCCAGACGAACCGCCCGGCCAGCCTCGCGAGCCTCGCGTCCGTGAGGACGTGGGCCCGCATGAAGCGGCAGGTGGGTCACCAGGGGGCCCAGACGTCGACGAGGATCGGGACGCCGAGCCGCTTGGCGTCCGCGAGGGCGCGAGGCCAGTCGTCCTCGATGGCGTTCCGGGCGGCGGCGGCGGTCGCCGGCGTCGCCCCGACGGCCGACGCGAGGCCGGCCGCGAGGAGCAGGGCACGTCCCGTGGAGAGCATCGCGATCCTTTATCCCGCCCGCCTCCTCCGCGGAACCCCCCCGGGTCGCCTCCGCTCGGGCGGGTCCTGCGAGGCGAGGCCGCGGCCGGCACGAACCCCGCCCGGCCCGGCGCGACCCCAGCGGGGGGCTTATGCTGAGCCCTCGTGCTCGAGACCTTCCACCCCATCGTCCGCCGCTGGTTCGAGGATCGCTTCGTCGATCCCACGGAGCCGCAGGCCCTCGCCTGGCCCGAGATCGCCCACGGGCGGGACGTGCTCGTCTCCTCCCCCACCGGCTCGGGGAAGACGCTCGCCGCCTTCCTCTCCGCGCTCGACGGCCTCCTCCGCGAGGCCCTCGACGGCGGCGGGCTCCCGGACGAGACGCGGGTCGTCTACGTCTCCCCGCTCCGCGCCCTCTCGAACGACGTGGAGCGGAACCTCCGCGGGCCGCTCGCGGAGCTCGAGGCGGCGGCCGTCGCGGCGGGGCACCGCCCCCCGGGGATCCGGGTCGCCGTCCGCACGGGGGACACGCCCTCCTCGCGCCGCCAGCAGATGGCCCGCCGTCCGCCCCACGTCCTCGTCACGACCCCGGAGTCGCTCTACCTCCTCCTCACGGCGGAGAAGGGGCGGGCCGCCCTCTCCACCGTCCGGACGGTCGTCGTGGACGAGGTCCACGCAGTCGCGCGCGACAAGCGGGGGGCCCACCTCGCCCTCTCCCTCGAGCGGCTCGAGGCGATCGCCCGGAGCCGCCCCCAGCGGATCGGCCTCTCCGCCACGGTGAACCCGGCGGAGGAGGCGGCGCGGTTCCTCGTCGGGACGGAGCGGGTGGACCGGGAGGGCGCCCCGCGCTGCGCGATCGTCGAGGCGGGCCGCCGCCGCGCGCTCGACCTCGGGATCGAGCTCCCCCGGGACGAGCTCTCGTCCGTCGCGTCGAACGATCTCTGGCGGGAGACCTACGACCGGATCGCCTCCCTCGTGCGGGAGCACCGCGCCACCCTCGTCTTCGCGAACACCCGGCGGCTCGCCGAGCGCGCCGCCCACGCGCTCTCCGAGCGGACCGGCCCGGATCGGGTGGCGGCCCACCACGGCTCCCTCTCCCGCGCCCGCCGCCTCCGGACGGAGGAGCGGCTCGAGGCCGGCGACCTCTCCGCGGTCGTCGCGACCTCCTCGCTCGAGCTCGGGATCGACGTGGGGGACGTGGACCTCGTCGTACAGCTCGGCTCGCCGGGATCCCTCCAGGCCGGGCTCCAGCGGATCGGCCGGTCCGGCCACGTCCGCGGCGGCGTGCCGAAGGGGCGGCTCTTCCCGACGAGCCGGGACGAGCTCCTCGAGTGCGCCGCGCTCGTGCGCGGGCTCCGCCGGGGGGCCCTGGAGCGGAGCTCCGTCCCGCGCGCCCCCCTCGACGTCCTCGCCCAGCAGCTCGTCGCCGAGGCCTCGGCGGGCCCGATCCACGTGGAGCGGCTCCTCGCCCTCGCCCGCAGGGCCTGGCCCTACCGGGACCTCTCCCGCGGGGACTTCGACGCGGTCCTGGAGATGCTCTCGGAGGGGATCGCGACCTCGCCCGGGCGCACCACCGCGCTCCTCCACCTCGACGCCGTGAACGGCCGCGTGAAGGGGCGGCGGCACGCCCGCATCGCCGCGCTCACCGGCGCGGGGGCGATCCCGGACTCCGCGCAGTACGCCGTGGTGGCCGAGCCCGAGGGGACCGCCGTGGGGCAGGTGGACGAGGACTTCGCCGTGGAGAGCCTCGCGGGCGACGTCTTCCTCCTCGGGACGACCTCCTGGCGCATCCGGCGGATCGAGCCGGGGATCGTCCGCGTGGAGGACGCGCAGGGCGCGGCGCCGGGCATGCCCTTCTGGAACGCGGAGGCCCCGGGCCGGAGTCGCGAGCTCTCGGACGAGGTGTCGGACCTCCGCGAGGAGGTGGAGCGGAGGCTCGCGGACCCGGCGAGCGCGGAGTCCTGGCTCGCCGCGGAGTGCGGCCTGCCCCCGGAGGGCGCGCGCCAGGCGGTGGAGTACCTGCGGGCGACCCGGGCCGCCCTCGGCGCCGTGCCCTCCGCCCGCACGCTCGTCGCGGAGCGCTTCTTCGACGAGGCGGGCGGGATGCAGCTCGTCGTCCACGCCCCGTTCGGCGCGCGGACGAACCGGGCGCTCGGGCTCGCCCTGCGCAAGCGCTTCTGCCGCACCTTCGACTTCGAGCTCCAGGCCGCCGCGACGGACGAGGGGATCCTCCTCTCGCTCGGCCCCCAGCACTCCTTCCCGCTCGAGTCGATCTTCTCCTTCGTCTCCGCCGCGACCCTCGACGAGGTGCTCTCGCAGGCCGCGCTCCAGGCGCCGATGTTCCAGGTTCGCTGGCGCTGGAACGCGACGCGCGCGCTCGCCATCCCCCGCCTCTTCAAGGGGAAGCGGACGCCGCCCCCCATCGCCCGGATGCGGGCGGAGGATCTCCTCGCCTCGGTCTTCCCCGAGCAGGCCGCCTGCCAGGACAACGCCCCCGGCGGCCCCATCGCCATCCCCGATCACCCGCTCGTCCGGGAGACGATGCGGGACTGCCTCGAGGAGGCGATGGACGCCCCCGCCCTGCGGGAACTCCTCCGGCGGATCGAGGAGGGCGAGATCCGGCTCCTCGCGGTGGACACCGCGGAGCCCTCGCCGATGTCGCACGAGGTCCTCGGGGCGCGCCCCTGGGCCTTCCTCGACGACGCACCCCTCGAGGAGCGGAGGGCCCGCGCCGTGGCGATGCGGCGCGCGCTGCCGGCGGCGGAGGCGCTCGGGGCCGGCGCCCTCGACCCCGCGGCCATCGCGGAGGTCGCGGAGCAGGTCTTCCCGCCCCTCCGCGATCCGGACGAGGTCCACGACGCCCTCCTCGACCTCGGGATCCTGCCGGCCCGGGAGCGCCCGGAGCTCGCGCCCCACCTCGCCTCCCTCCTCGCGGAGGGCCGGGTCGCCCGGCTCTCCCGCGGCGGCGCGGACTGGTGGGTCGCCGCGGAGCGCGCCGGGCTCGCGCGGGCGGTCGGCCCCGCCCT
>JBBIPT010000327.1:0-3724 GCA_037442705.1 Anaeromyxobacter sp. | reverse complement strand
CGGCGGTCCGCCGGGCGCCCGCCTCGGACCCCTCGACCCGGACCGCGAGGAGGCGCGAGAAGGGGGGCCAGCCGAGCCGGTGCCGATCCGCGAGCTCGCCCTCCGCGAAGCCCCGGTAGTCGTGGCCCGCCGCGCAGGCGACGGCGCGGGTCCCCGGGTTGAAGGTCTGGACGAGGACCCGGCCCGGGTCCGCCCCGCGCCCGGCCCGCCCCGCGACCTGCGTGAGGAGCTGGAAGGTCCGCTCGGCCGCCCGGAAGTCGGGGAGGGCGAGGGCGGTGTCGGCGAGGACGACCCCGACGAGCGTGACCCCGGGGAAGTCGTGCCCCTTCGTGACCATCTGCGTGCCGACGAGGACGTCGAGGTCGCGGCGGGCGAACCGGGCGAGGATCGCGGCCGTGTCGTCCGCGCCGGAGACCGCGTCGCGGTCGAGCCGCGCGACCCGCGCGTCCGGGAGGAGGGCCCGGACCGCCTCCTCCACCTGCTCCGTCCCCACGCCGACGCCGCGCCGGACGCCGCCGCAGGCGGGGCAGCGCGCGTCCATCCGCTCCGCGCGCCCGCAGGTGTGGCAGAGGAGGATCCCGCGCCGCGCGTGGTGGGTGAGGGAGACCGAGCACTCGCCGCAGCGGGCCTCCGCGCCGCAGGCCTCGCAGACGACGAGCGTCTCGTAGCCGCGCCGGTTGAGGAAGAGGATCGCCTGCCGCTCCGCGGCGAGCGTCTCGCGGAGCGCCTCGGCGAGGGTCGGGGAGAGGAGGGCGGGGGCGTCCTCGCGCCGCGCCCGGCGGAGCCGGCGGAGGTCCACGAGCTCCACCGCGGGGAGGGGCCGGTCGTCGATCCGGGCGGGGAGCTCGAGCAGCCGGTAGCGGCCGCGCCGCGCGTTGTCGAGCGTCTCGAGGGACGGGGTGGCCGAGCCGAGGATCACGACGGCGTCCTCGAGCTTCCCGCGGACCACGGCGAGGTCGCGGGCGTGGTAGGCGGGGCCGTCCTCCTGCTTGAAGCTCCCCTCGTGCTCCTCGTCCACGACGACGACCGCGAGGTCCTGGACCGGCGCGAAGATCGCGCTCCGGACCCCGACGCAGATCCGGGCGTCCCCGCGCCGAAGCCGGAGCCACTCCGCGTGCCGCTCCGCGCCGGAGAGGCCGGAGTGGAGGAGGGCGACCTCGTCGCCGAAGCGGGCCCGGAAGCGGCCGGCGAGCTGGGGCGTGAGCGCGATCTCCGGGACGAGGACGAGCGCCCCCTTCCCCGCGGCGCGGGCCCGGGAGATCGCGTGGAGGTAGACCTCGGTCTTCCCCGAGCCCGTGACGCCGTGGAGGAGGAAGGGCGCGAACGCCCCGAAGGCGCCCTCGAGCTCCGCGAGCGCCGCCGCCTGGGCCGGCGTGAGCACGGGCGGCGGGGCGGAGGCGGCGAGGACGCCGCTCCGCGCCACGGGGGTCTCCGTCCAGAGCCGGGCGAGCCCCTTCTTCGCGAGGGGCCCGAGCGCGGCGCGCCCGCGGGGGAAGGCGGCGCGGAGCTCCTCCACCGGGATCCTCCCGCGGGCGAGGAGGTACTCGAGGACCGCGCGCCTCGCGGGGGCGCGGGAGAGCGTGGGGAGCGCCGACGCAGCGCCCGCCGCCGCCTCCACGAACTCCACGCCCCGGCGGGTGGGGCCGGCGGCCCCGCCCCGGGCGTTGAGGCCGGGCGGGAGGGCGGCCCGGAGGAGCTCGCCCGGGGGGGCGAGGTAGTACTCCTCCGCCCAGCGGAGGAGCTCGACGAGCTTCGGGGTGAAGGGGGGGAACGGGTCGAGGATCTCGTGGACGTCGCGGAGCTCGAGCCCGGGGGGCGGGGCGGTGGGGAAGCCGACGACGTAGCCGGTCGCGCGGCGGCTCCGGCCGAAGGGGACGGCCACGCGGTGCCCGAGCGCGATCTCGGCGGCGAGGGCCGTGGGGACGCGGTAGGTGAACCTCCCGCGCACGGCGGCGGCGACGGCGACCTCGACGAGCACGGGCGGAGTCTAGCAGCGGAGGGGGACGGTTCGGTCCGGCGAGGTCCGGCGGAAGCCCTTGCGCTTCCAGGCTCCGGAGAAGGCCGCGGTTCGCGAGCGGCCGTCTACGAGGGCCGAGGGAGGACCGTCTCCACGGCCGTCTCGCCCCCGGTTCCGTCGAAGCCGTCCCGGCGCCACCGGAGGAAGCGCTCTCCACGGAGCCAACGGAGGTGGCGTTCGATCGCGAGGAGGGCGAGGAGGATCCCGATCGACGTGACGATCCCGATCGACGCGAGCCCGGCCCAGAGAGCCTGCATGCGAACCGCGGCCGCCTTGACCACCCTGGCCGAGTGCTCCGTCTCCAGGGCCGCGACGGCCCGATCCCTTTCCCGGACCGCCTTCCGGTAGGCGCGCAGGACCGCGGCCGCCTCGCGAGACCGCCTCGCCTCCTCGTGCACCAGGGCGGCGAGGGTCCGGGTCACCGACGCTCGCCGGGCCTCGACGGTCTCGCCGGCGACCGCGCCCGTGACGGCCGGGTAGAGGTCCTCCGGGAGCCGGATGCGCGCGAACTCGGGCATCGAGTCGTCGGTGCCCTTCTCGATCCGCCGGAAGGCCTGGAGGATCTCCTGGGCCACCTGCACGTAGGAGGCCTGGAAGGTCTTCGCGCCCTCGGCGCCCGACAGGGTCGCGAGCCCCCTCCCCTCGATGGTCTCGAAGAGCGTCCGGGCCCTGTCGAGGACGGCGATCTGCACTTCCTCGGGCGTTCCGTCGGGCAGGACGTCGCGCTTCAGGAGGTCGCCGATTCCGCGTCGCGTGACCTTCCAGCCCCACTCGAGGCAGTTCCCCCAGTAGGCCGAGACGCACGCCCGGCGCGACTCCGACTCGACGGGAATGCCGATGGCGGCGGCGATGGGCCGGTACTCGTCGAGCTTCTCGTCGAGCCGGGTCCGCGCGGGGGCGGGAGGCGCTTCCCGTGTCCGCTCCGCGGGCTCGCTCGCCTGGGGCGCGGCGGCCGGCTCGGCCTCGCGAGGCTCCTCGGCGATGGCCCGGACCGCGCCGACCGTCGCCTTCGGCGGGAGCTGGGGGAGGGGAACCTCGGGAGGGACTCCCGTTCTCGAAGGCGGCACGGCGAACCAGAGGAAGGCGGCCGCCGCCAGGACGGCGGAGGCGCCGGCCACGAAGGCGACGAGCCGGAGCGTCGCCGTCGACGCGACGAAGAGGTAGCCCTGCTCCAGCCTCTCGAAGAATCCGCGCCCCGCTTCCCTCTCGCCCTTCGCGTCCATGCAGGTCCCCTCCGACGACGTGAGCCGCCATTCTACCCACGGTCACGGACAGGGGCGCCGGCCAACGCAGTACCGGGTTCGCGGGACGTGCAACTGGAGCCCGGCGTCCGCCCGCCACCGTATACTCCGCGGCGCCGGAGACGGGAGGGAGGGCTCGTGGCGGACCCGGTCGCACCTCGAGTTCGGGAGAGGGTCCGCGCGCCGAGCGGGGCGGTCCGGTTCGCGGTCCCCCTGGCGTTCGCGCTGCTGTGCGCCTGCGCGTCGGTCTCCGAGTCGGTGCGCGGCCGCATCGATCGCCGCGACCTCGACGGCGCGATCCGCGAGGGAACCGCGTGGCTCGAGGGCAAGGGGCGGAAGGGGGATCGCGCGGAGGTGGACCGCGTCCGCGGGCTCGTGGCCGAGGCCCGGCTCGCGAAGGCCCTCGCGACGAGCGAGCCCGGGCCGCTGCGGGAGTTCCGGGAGGCGCACGCGGACCCGCTCTACG
>JBBIPT010000326.1:0-3771 GCA_037442705.1 Anaeromyxobacter sp. | reverse complement strand
CTCGCCGGGGCGGGGCGCAGCCCCCGTCCGAACATCGCCGAACGACCGCGTGATTTCGCGACACCGAAGGTGATCGCGAATCGCGAACTGCCGTTCAGGGAGGACCGCGCCCGTTGCGCCCGGCGCGGCGCCGGGCGCGGACCCAGAGGATCACCCCCGCGACGAGCGCCAGGGCGAGGATCCCTTCGACGATCCGGAACCCGTGCTCCACGCCGGCGAGGTGGTGCGAGAAGAGGTAGCCGAGCCCCACCACGACCGGGACCGAGACGAGGGCCGAGAGCCCGTCCGCGAGGAGGAAGGTCCGGAGGGGGACGCCGCTCGCCCCCGCGAGGGCGAACGCCGCCGCCCGGACCGCGCCGGCGTGCCGGGCGACGGCGATGGTGAGGAACGCGTGACGCGCGAAGTGCGCCTCGAGCCTCTGCCTCCGCGCCGGGGTGAGGACGCGGCCCACGAGGCGGGAGGAGAGGACGCGCGGCCCGTGCCGCCGGGCGAGCTCGAAGAGCAGGAGATCGCCGGCGAGGATGCCGGCCCACACCACGACGACGGTGGCGCGGAGATCGAGGACTCCCCGGTGCGCGAGCACGCCGGCGGTGAGCTGGGTCACCTCCTCGGGGAACGGCACGCCGACCCCCGCGGCGAGGAGGACCGCGAAGAGGGCGAGGTAACCGAAGTGCGCGAGGAAGCTCTCCACGGGCTGCGGGAGCATACGCGCCCGCCGCGCGCCCGTCCCGTGGAGTTCAGGCGGCGGCCGGCAGCGGCAGGCCCGGCAGCACCTCGGCGAGCGCGCCGAGGAAGGCGTCCACCTGCGCCTCGGAGTGGGCCGCGGTGAGGGAGACCCGGAGCCGGCTCGTGCCCCGCGGGACGGTGGGCGGGCGGATCGCCTTCACGTGGAAGCCCCGCTCCCGCATGGCGCGCGAGGCGGCGAGCGCCCGCTCCTCGGAGCCGAGCACGACCGGGAAGATCGGCGCGACGACGCGGGAGACGTCGAAGCCCTGCGCCGCGAGGCCGGCCTTCATCCGGGCCGCGAGGGCCCCGAGCCGCTCGCGCCGCTCCGGCTCCGCGGCGAGGACGTCGAGCGCCGCGAGGGCGGCGCCGCAGGCCGAGGGCGGCAGGGCGGTCGTGAAGACGAAGGTCCGGGCCCGGGAGACGAGGAGCTCCACGAGCCTCCGCGATCCCGCCACGTAGGCGCCGAACGACCCGAGCGCCTTCCCGAGCGTCCCCATCTGGACGTCCACGCGGTCCTTCACCCCGAGCGCCTCGGCGAGCCCCGCCCCGGTGGGACCGAGCACGCCCGCGGCGTGGGCCTCGTCCACGTAGAGCATCGCCCCGTGCCGCTCGCACGCCTCCGCGATCTCCGCGAGCGGCGCGGCGTCGCCGTCCATCCCGAAGACGGAGTCGGTGACGACGAGCTTGCGGCGCGCCGCGGACCGGGCGAGGAGGCCGTCGAGGTCCCCCGCGTCGGCGTGGCGGTAGCGGACGACCTCGGCGCGGGAGAGGTGGCAACCGTCGATGATCGAGGCGTGGTTCAGGGCGTCGGAGAAGATCGCGTCGCCCTTCCCCACGAGCGCGCCGGGGACGCCCGCGTTCGCGTGGTAGCCGGTGTTGAAGAGGAGCGCCCCCTCGGCCCCCTTGAAGGCGGCGAGCCGCCGCTCCAGGGCACCGTGGATCGGCAGGTCGCCCACGACGAGCCGCGCCGCGCCGCTCCCCGCCCCCTCCTCCAGCGCGGCCCGGGCGGCCGCCTCCCGGAGGCGCGGGTCCGCGGCGAGCCCGAGGTAGTCGTTCGAGCAGAGGTTCACGAGGGGGCGCCCGCCCACCCGGACGACCGGCCCCTGCGCCGAGCCGAGCGGCTCGAGGGCGCGGCGGAGCCCCCTCGCCTCGAGCGAGGCGAGCTCCCCGTCGATCCAGTCGAGGGACGCCCGGCCCATCAGCGCACGACCGGGAGCGAGGTGCGCCGCCCCCCCTGCGCCGCCTTCACGTTCCAGTCCGCGTCGTGGGGCGCGTGGCCGTCGTAGCTCCAGCGCTTCCCGGTGTCGGGCGGCCGGAGGGCGAGCCCCTGCGCCTCGACCATCCCCACCGTCGCGTCGGGGGCGCGCCCCGCGCTCGTGAGGTAGTTCCCGACCATCGTGCCGTTCGCGCCCGCGTAGAAGATGAGCTCCTGCCGGTCGCCGAGGTTCACCTCGCGCCCGCCCATGACGAAGATGTGGGCGGTCGGCATCATGAGCCGGAAGACCGCGATCGCGGCGAGGCACTCCTCGGCGGTGATCGCCTTCACGTCCGCCATCGGCGTGCCCGGCCGCGGGTTCAGGAAGTTCACCGGCACGCAGTCCACGCCGAGGTCGCGGATCGTCTCCGCGAGCTCCACCCGCTGCTCCGGGGTCTCGCCCATCCCGAGGATCCCGCCGGAGCAGAGCTTCAGCCCCTGCCGCTTCGCCGCCCGGATCGTCTCGAGCTGCTCGTCGTAGCCGTGGGTCGTGCAGACCTTGTCGAAGTGGCTGCGGGCCGTCTCGAGGTTGTGGTGGTAGTGCATGAGCCCGGCCTCCCGGAGCCGCGCGAGCTCCGGCTCGCGCATGAGGCCGAGGGAGGCGCAGGGCTCGACGGCGGTCTCGGCGCGGAGCCGGCGGACGGCGTCCTCGAGGACGTCGAGCTCGTCCCGCTTCGCGATCCGGGTGCCGCTCGCGACGATGGAGAACTCGCGCGCGCCGGCCCGCTCCGCCGCCTTCGCCTGCTCCACGATGTCGCCGGCGGGGACGAGCGGGTAGACCGGGGCGTCCGCCTGCGGGAAGTGGGCCGACTGCGAGCAGAACCCGCAGTCCTCCGGGCAGCGGCCGCTCTTCGCGTTCGTGATCCCGCAGAGCGCGATCTCCGCTCCGTGGACCGCCTCGCGGACCGCGTTCGCCCGGGCGAGGAGGGCGTCGAGCTCCGGACCCGAGGTGTGGCGGATGAGGCGGCGCGCCTCCTCGACCGTGATCGGCTCCATCCCCGGCGGGAGGTCCGCGACCGTCACCTTCCCATTCGTCGTCTCGCCCATAGGCGCGCCAAGATACCAGCGCGGACCCGCTCGTCAACCGGCCGCCCCGATCCGGTTGACGGCCCTGACGCGCGGCGTCATGGGCTTCAGGCTCCGGGCTTCGGGGGAAGGGGGCCTCGGACCTCAGGCACCTCAGGCCTCGGGAGCGGCGGCAGAGATGCATTTTCTGAAGTCTGAGGCCTGAGGCCCGAAGCCGGCCTGAAGCCTCGGGTGTTCCCGAATCGCGCTCGGGCGTCTGGCCTCGAGCCCGTGGCCTCGATCAGTCCTTCCGGCAGGGGTTCGAGCCATCGGTCGTGTAGCGGAGCTTCGTGCCTTCCGGGATGACGCCGACGTTGATCTTCACGGCCTTCCCGGCGGGGCACCACTCTCCGTACATCGTCGCCACGACGCAGACGTTGACGAACTTCCGCTCGGCGCAGCTGCTCTTGAAGTGGACGTAGTGGAATCCGTCCTCCTTCGTCACGGCCTCGAGCTGGATGCAGCTCGCGACGGCCCGGGCGGGCGCGACGAGCGCGGCGGCCGCGGCGGCGAGCAGGACGAGACTCCGGATGGCCGATCTCTTCACCTGGTCCTCCCCATGTTGAGCCCCACGCCCAGCGACACCGAGACCTGGAAGCCGCTCCAGCTCAGGTCGGCCCCGCCGGCCTTCACGTCCGAGATGCGGTAGCCGATCCGGGGCTCGAGGAACACGATCGCCTCCGGGTAGGGCCGTCCCCAGCGGTCCGTCCTGTCCATCTCTCCGG
>JBBIPT010000325.1:0-3842 GCA_037442705.1 Anaeromyxobacter sp. | reverse complement strand
CGGAGGCGCCGCCGGCGGGGTCTCCCGGGCGGGCGGCGGGGCGGGCGGCTTGCGCGCCGGCGCCTTGCGGGAGGGGCTCCGCCGCTCCTCCTTCTTCGGCGGGGCGGTGAGGTCGATCCCGAGCTGCGCCCGGGCGGCCGGCGCCGCGAGGAGCGACACGGCGAGCGCGGCGAGGAGGGCCCGGGACGGACGCGCGGCGGTCTTTCGCGAGCGGTTCATGCCGGTCACCGGAGCGGACGGTTCCGCGAGGGCAGGAAGAGGGAGACGCCCACCTGCGCGAAGATCTGGTTCTGGAAGTCGGTGCCGCCCCCGGCGTTCGGGACGGCGACCCCGTAGACGAGGTCCCTCACCTCGAGCCTGACCGCGATCCACTCCCGGAGGAAGAGCCGCGCGCCGAGCCCCACGTGCCCGCCGATCGCCGTCTTCGCCCCGGGCTTCCCGCCCGACGCGACGAGCGCGGGGACGTCGTCCCGGTCGATCACCTCGTCGTGGAAGACGGCGTCGGCCCCCGCGACGACGTAGAGGTCGAAGTGGGCCACCTGCTCGGCGAGGACGTTCAGCTTGCCGTAGACCGGCGCCCAGGCCACCTCTCCCCCGGCGACCATCCGGATCTTCCCCGGCACCTGCCACATCATCGGGTCGCTCGCCTCCGTGCAGCCGCCGGTCGCCGAGCAGACGACCGCGGAGCCGCTGCGCGCGGCGAAGCCGCCCGAGGCGCGGAGCGCGACGGAGAGGTGCTCGGTGAAGTGCCAGCCCACGGAGAGGCCGCCGAAGTACTTGTTCCAGAAGGCGTCGTTCAGCGAGAGGTCGCCGCCGAGGGAGAGCTCGAGACGGCCCGCCTTCCGGTAGAGCTGGCCCGAGACCGGAGGGATCCTCCCGGCGAAGACGTCGGACTTGCTCTGCGCCTCCGCGGCGCGCGGCGCGCCGAGGAGGGCGGCGGAGGCGAGGGCGAGGACGAGGATCCGGCGGCCGGCGCTCATGGGTGGACGTACTCGAACGTGCGCGGGAAGTAGAAGGAGACGCCGACGTTCGCGACGAAGACCCGCTGCAGCGTCGCGGGGAGCTGGGCGATCGGCTGGTCCGGGTAGAGGGTCGCGGCGAGCCCGAGCTCGAACGCGAGCCACTCGCGCGGGTAGAAGCGGACGCCGCCCCCGAGATCCGCGGCGAGCTTCGGGCACCGCTCGCCCATGAGCGGCAGGTCGGCGCAGAACGCCCCCTCGTAGCGGGGTCCGTCTCCCGTGGCCGTCCAGACGAGCCCGAAGCCGGCGGAGAGGAAGACGTCGAAGTGGACGATGCTCTCGCCGAGGAACGCGGCCTTCCCGTACACGGGCGACCAGATCCCTCCGAGGATGAGCTGCCCGTCGAGCTGCGAGGAGAGGAGCTGGCTCTGGAAGGCGATCTTCCCCTCGCGGACGTTGTCCGTCCGGTAGGGCCGGTAGTAGCTGCCGCGGATCGCGACGGCGAAGCTGTCCTGGAGGTTGTAGGCGAGCCGGAGGCCGCCGCCGATCTTCTGGTAGAAGGCGTCGTTCACCGTCGTGGCGAAGAGCGGCGTGACCTCGAGGCGCCCGCGCTTCATGAAGCCCTTGCGCTGGACCGCCTTCACCTTGTCGCCGAGCGCGACGTCCTTCTCGGAGAAGGGCAGGACGGCGCGCGGCCTCTCCTCCGCGGGCGCCTTCCGCGCCGGCTCCGCGGGCTTCGAGAGGTCGAGGGGCGGAAGCTCCTCCTTCGGCTCCTCCTTCTTCGGCGGCTGCGAGAGGTCGAGGCCGGGCAGGACCTGCGCCCCGGCCGCGGCGGGGAGGGCGGCGAGCAGCAGCGCGCTGACGAGGATGCGTCCCATGGCTCGGGGGCTCGGTGAGGCATCCTAGCCCGAGGCCGCCGGGTGGGCAACGGACAGGACCGGAAGGAAACCCAATCCATTCGAGGCTGTAGGACATGTCGGCCCATCGCACCCTTCCTTGTCCCCCTCGCCCCTGCGTGCTAACGATCCCCCCGCATGCGCCTCGCTCGCCTGCTCGCCCTCGCGCCGCTCGCGCTCCTCGCCTGCCAGAGCCCCGACGTGGGGAACCCCTGCACGCTCGCCTGGAACGAGGACTGGGAGGCGCAGGGCACGCCGCCCCCGCCCGATCCGGTCTCCCTCCACGCGAGCGGCGGCTCCGACTACTTCGAGACGGGGAACACCGCCTGCGACGACCTCGTCTGCATCGTCTCGCCGGCCGAGGCCGGGACTCGCTACGGCTGCGCCGTGCCCGGCTGCGGATACTGCTCGAAGCCCTGCGTCTCCGACCGCGACTGCTTCGAGGCGGACACCGGGCTCGTCTGCCGGCAGATGGTCCTCGACCCCGTCTTCCTCGAGCAGCTCGATCCGATCACCCGGGAGCGCTACCTCTCCGAGGTGCAGTTCTCGAGCTACTGCGCGATCCCGAGGTAGCGGTGCGCCGCCTCGCGCTCGCCGCGCTCCTCGCCGCCGCCGGCTGCCCGTCGCCCCGCGCCCCGGCCGCCGCGCCGCCCCGCGTGATCGTGGAGACCGCCGCCGGCGCGAGGCACCCCGTGACCGTGGAGATCGCCCGGACCGACGCGGAGCGCGCGCGCGGGCTCATGCACCGCACGTCCCTCCCGGAGGAGGGCGGGATGCTCTTCCTCTTCGACGAGACCCGCGTCCAGACCTTCTGGATGCGGAACACCCTCATCCCCCTCGACATCCTCTTCGTGGACGAGGCCGGGTTCGTCGTCGGGATCGTGGAGCGCGCGGAGCCGCTCACCGAAGAGCCGCGGAGCGTGGGCGCGCCGAGCCGCTACGTCCTCGAGGTGAACGGCGGGTGGTGCGCGGCGAAGGGCGTCCGCCGCGGCGACCGGCTGCGGTTCGAGAACGTCCCGCGGTTCTGATGGCCGTGATCACCCGGATCGAGCCGCGACGTTCGCCCTTCGACAGGCTCAGGGCGAACGGATTCCCTCCCATCCGTTCGTGGTGAGCCTGTCGAACCACGAACGGGCCTGGATCGATCGAAGCGGCCACGGCCATGGCTCACTGCTTCCGCAGGAGCTTCCCGGTCACGAGCGCCCCGAGGGAGTCCTTCATGAGCCCCTCGACGACCGCCTCGAACGCCTGGCGGTCGCGGTCGTCGCCCCAGACGAACCGGATCCCCATCCCGGGCTCGTCCCCCGTGGAGGTCGCGTGGACGACCTCGCCGTTGAGCTCGAAGGGCTTCGCGCGCCCGGGCACGGAGAGCTTGAAGAGGAAGCGCGTGCCGATGGGCAGCGTCTTCCTCGTCTTGATGAAGGTGCCGCCCTTCGAGATGTTCTTCGTGAAGTCGGCGAAGAAGCTGTTCAGCTTCTTGTAGTCGACCTTGAGCTCGATGGGCGCGCGGCCGTGCTCTCTGTGTTCGGCCATCGGGCGTCATGGTATCCCGGTGCCGGCGCGGGCGGGTAGTCCGCGGCCGGCACGATATCGGGGGTTTCGTGAGCCGTTCCGTCGAGATCGCGATCGCCCTCCTCCTCCGCCGCACCTTCCGCGCCGGCGCCGCCCTCCTGCTCCTCTCCGGCCTCGCGGCGGGATCCCTCCCCCTCCTCGAGGCGCCGGGGTGGGAGCTCGGGCAGGCCGGCTCGCTCCTCGCCGCGCTCCTCGCCCCCTTCGCGGGGCTCGCCGCCTTCCGGATCGAGCGCGGGCGCGCGGACCCCTCGCCGGCCGCCGCCGCCGCGGGCGGCGCCCTCGCGCTCCTCGCCCTCCTCGGCGCCTTCGCGGGAGGCGCCCTCCTCCGGGCCGCCCTCGGCCCCTGCGCCGTCCTCTCCCCCGCCCTCGGGTTCGTGCCGCTCCTCGCCCTCCCCTCCGCGCTCCTCGGGACCTC
>JBBIPT010000324.1:0-3846 GCA_037442705.1 Anaeromyxobacter sp. | reverse complement strand
CACCCGGCCACGCCAGCGTCACGGCGAGCGCAACCGCGAGGAGCGCCGGCCGGGACCACGCTCCGGAGGAGTTCCCGGGGCGAGGCACTAGTGCTCCGACCCAGGCATGGTGACGTGACGAGAGCGCCGAGACCGACGCGAGGCGGGCGCCCGAGGAGGGAGCAGCGGAGGCGTAGCAGCGCTACGTCGAGCAGCGCACCGACGAGGCCGCCCGCCGCAGCAAGAGGATCGGCGCTCGCAGTAGGCATCATGCCTGGGTCTGAGCACTAGTCCGTCCACTCCCACCGGAGCTTCAGGTCGAGGCCGTGGTCGCCGGTGAGCACGTCCGCGTTGTCGTTGTCCCACTGGTACTGGAGGGCGGTGTGCTTGCCGAGCCGGAGCTCCGCCTGCGCCTTCTGCCCGCGCGCCCCGGAGAGCGGCGCCTGGTAGCGGAGCCGGAGCCGGTCCTCGAGGAGCCAGCTCTCGAACTCCGCCCGCGGCTCCACCGCCCCGGTGACCTCCGACCACTCGCTCGTGATCCGGACCGAGAAGTCGCGGAGCACCCCCGTCCGCGGCAGGAAGCGCTTCACCTGCTCGTCGAGGCCGGAGGCGGTGAAGAGGGCCTGGGCCGCCGCCGCCGCGGCGACGCTCGGGAGCCCCGTGTCCACGCCCGCGTCCCGCTGCGTGAACCCGAGCGAGAGGAGCGTGATGATGTCCGGCTGGGAGAGGGGCGGGGAGCTCGTGAGGTCGAGCTTCGGCTTCTCCATCGTCCCGAAGGCGTGCATGTAGACGAGGTAGTCGCGGACCTTCGCCTGTCCGTGAACGTCAATCGCGGCGTCGATCCGGTTCCGGTCGGTGAAGTCGAGGACCGCGTGCCCGAGGGCGAACTCGTTCCCCCGGAAGCGGGCGATGCTCCCGTCCGACATCGCCAGGGAGCCGACGAGCCCGGGCGAGGCGAGCGTGCCGGTGAGCAGGAGCTCCCCCCGGACGTCGCCGCTCACGAGGTCGTTCTCCACCCGGCAGTCGCCGTCCGCCGCGATCTGGAGGTCGAAGCGGAGCCACTCCCCCGCGCGGTCGTAGGGGCGGGGCGGGGGCGGCGCGCGCCTGCGGAGCTCGAGCAGCCCCTTCTCGAGCTCCACGTCGGCCGTGTAGCGGGCGCGGAGGACGTGGAGCCGCCCGGTCACCGTGGACGCCTCGGGCGTCCCCGCCACCTCCACCCGCCCGGAGAGCGTCACCGGGAAGGACGGCGTGGGCGCGATCGGCACCTCCTCGAGCCCGGCCTCGACCCGGAGCCGGGCCGGGGCGAAGGAGGAGAGCTCCACCTCGCCGCCGAGCGTCGCCCGCCCGCCGTTCACGTGGGCGGAGAGACCCTCGAAGAGGACCCGGTTCTGGGAGAAGGCGAGGTCGCCCCGCACCTCGGAGACGGTGACCGGCGCCCCCTCGAGCCGGAAGCCGCCGCGGTCGATCCGCCCCGCCCCCACGAGCACCGGCTCGGGGACGGTCCCGGAAACGTGGGCCTCCACCGTGAGGAGGCCGTGGGGCCTCCGGATGCCGTGGCCGATCCCGGCGAGGAGGCGCAGGTCCACGTCCCCGGAGGCGGAGAGGTCGATCTGTCCGCTCGCGGCGCGCGACCCGGAGAGGCGGAGCTCGGTCTCCGGCCCGCGGAGGACGACGTCCTTCACCTCCACCCGCCCCCGGGAGACCCCGACCTCCACGGGCGCGGCCGACTCCAGCACGAACTCCGAGTGGCCGAGCTCGATCGCGTCGAGCCGGGCGCGCGCCCGGGAGGCCTCCAGGCTCGCGAGCTCTCCCTCGGCGCTCGCCTCCCCGCGCACGCGGGCGCGCAGCCCGCCCGGCGTCCCGGGGAGGAGCCGCGCGACGTCCACGAGGGCGAGCTCGGCGCGGGCGCGGTAGGGGAGCCTCCCCTCGAGGTCGGCCTCCCCCTCGAAGCGGAGGACGTCCGAGCTCCCCGTGGCGAGGAGCCGCCGCTCGTGCACGGTCCCGCCCGCCTGGACCGTGCCGAGCGGCACGCCGTGGACGGCGACGCCGTCCCCGTTCGCCGCGAAGCGGACCTTCGGGTGCTCGAGCGATCCCTCGAGCGAGGCGGTCCCGCTCGCCGACCCCTCCCAGCCGCCGCCGGGCAGCTCCAGCGCCCCGAGGGGAACGCCCGCGAAGGAGAGCTCGACGTCCCAGGGGAACGGCGGCAGGAACCCCCAGCCGCCCTCCATCCGGACGACGCCCGTCCCCCGCCTGAGCTCCGCGCGGGTGACGTGCGCCCGGAGCCCCTCGTGGAAGGTCCCCTCCGCCCGGCCGGACTCGAACGCCCTCCCGAAGAGCGTCCCCGTCCCGAACCTCCCCTCGAAGGTGCCGTCGAGGAGGCCGGCCTTCCCGCTCGCCGTGCCGGAGAACTCGACGTCGCCGTCCACGAGGTCGCGGAGCGGACGGGTCGCGGGGACGTAGTCGCGGACGGCGTCGAGGAGGTCGCGGACGCGGCCCACCCCCTCGAAGCGGGACCAGACGACCCGGGCCGGCACGGGCTCGAGGTCGACCTCCCCCTCTCCCCGGAAGCGGGACTGTCCCTTCACCCCCTGCCCGTCCTGGATGTGCATGTGGAAGCCGGGCCCGTACGTGAGGTCGGCCGCGGCGTTCCCGAGGTCGAGATCGAGGAACCGGAAGCCCTCGACCCGGGTCCCGCGGGCGACGATCCGCGGGTTCCCGTAGGGCGCCGCGGCGATGGTCCCGTCCACCCGCGCGAGCCCGCTCCAGGGGATGTCCGCGATCCGCCCCATGGCGTCGAGGTCGATCTGCCCCCGCCAGCGGACGGAGAAACCCTCCGCCGGCGAGAACCTCGCCTCCGCGTCCACCTCCGAGGTCCCCCGCCCCGCGGTGATCCGGCCGGCGTCGAAGGCGAGGGCCCGCTCGTCCACGCGGAGGCCGGTCTGGAGCCGGCCGCGCCGGACCTCGATCACGCCCGGCTCCGTGGCCGGTGCCTCCCGCCAGGAGCGGGTGAGGACCCGGAGCTCGCGGAAGTCGGCGGCGAGCGTGCCGGCGAGGGACGGCGGCACGAGCGTCCCCCCGACCTTCCCCTTCCCGTCGAGCTCCACGGAGACCCACGAGCCGCCGATGTCGAGCCGCTCGAGGACCTCGGCGAGATCGATCCCCTCCGTCTCCACCTCCGCCTCGATCGGCACGGCGAGGGCGAGCCCCACCCTGCCGCGGCCGGTCACCTTGCCCTCCCGGAAGGTCCAGTCGAGCCGGTCCACCGCGAGCGCGCCCGCGTCGAGCCGGACCTCCGCCCGCACGTCTCCCGGCGTGAACCACGCGACCCGCCCCTTCGCGATCCGGACCTCGCCGGACACGGCCGGAGCGGCGGCCGGCCCCTGGATGCGCGCCTCCGCCTCCACGGTCCCCTCCGCGTCCGCGTCCCGGGCGATCCGGGCGAGGGCGAGCACGTCGCGGAAGGAGCCCGCGGCGGAGCCTCGGAGGTCGAGCCGCGGGTCGCAGAGATCGCGCACCGTCCCCCGGAGCGCGGCGCGGACGCCGTCCACCTCCGCCTCCAGGGTGGCGATCTCGGCGGAGGAGAGGTCGAGCGCCGCCTCCGCCTCCACGGCGAGGCGCGGGGACCGGATCGGCCGCTCCCCGGCCCCCTCCACGGCGATCCCCGAGGCCGTCGCCGCGATCGCCGCGCGCCGCCGGCCCGGCGCGGCGAGGGAGCGGAGCCCCCCCTCCGGGCTCGTCTCGAGGTCGAGCCGCCCGACGGAGAGCCGCCCGCCTCCGGGAAGCGAGGCCTCGATGACTCCCTCCGAGATCTCGAGCCGCCGGATCTCGACCTTGTCGAGGAACGGCGGCGGACAGGCCGCCCCGGCG
>JBBIPT010000323.1:0-3849 GCA_037442705.1 Anaeromyxobacter sp. | reverse complement strand
CGGCTCGCCGGGGCGGCGCCCGGCCTGAAGGAGCGGCTCCTCTCCGCCTGCACCGCGGCGATCCTCGCCGACCGCAAGGTGACCGCGGCGGAGGGAGAGGTCGTGCGGGCGGTGGCCTCGTCGATCGGCGTTCCCGTCCCGCCGCTCGCTCCCGGGTAGCGGGGCGCGCCGGAGACTTCGGGCCTAGAGCGCCACCTTCGGCAGATGGGCGAGGGACTCCTTCACCTTGTCGGCCGGGTACTCGAAGTCCTCTAGCTTGCCGGCGAAGTAGGCGTCGTAGGCCGCCATGTCCACGTGGCCGTGGCCGGAGAGGTTGAAGAGGATCACCTTCTCCTTCCCCTCCTGCTTCGCGAGGAGCGCCTCGTCGATCGCCCCGCGGATCGCGTGCGACGACTCCGGGGCGGGGATGATGAGCTCGGTCCGGGCGAACTGGACCGCCGCGTCGAAGCAGGCGAGCTGGGGGACGGCGCGCGCCTCGACGACGCCGGCGTGGACGAGCTGGGAGACGAGCGGCGCGGCCCCGTGGTAGCGGAGCCCGCCCGCGTGGATGCCGGGCGGCATGAAGTCGTGGCCGAGCGTGTACATCTTCGCGATGGGGGCCATCTTCGCGGTGTCGCCGTAGTCGAAGGCGTAGACCCCCTTCGTGAGCGTCGGGCAGGAGGTGGGCTCGAGGGCCACGATCCGGACCTTCTTGCCCGCCGCCTTGTCCGCGACGAACGGGAAGGCGATGCCGGCGAAGTTCGAGCCGCCGCCGTGGCAGCCGATGACGACGTCGGGGTAGTCGCCGGCGAGCTTCATCTGCTCCTTCGCCTCGAGGCCGATCACCGTCTGGTGCATGCAGACGTGGTTCAGCACGGAGCCGAGGGAGTAGCGGGTGTCGTCGTGGGTGGCCGCGTCCTCCACCGCCTCCGAGATCGCGATGCCGAGCGAGCCCGGGCTCTTCGGATCCTTCGCGAGGATCCCGCGCCCCGCGTTCGTCTCCTCCGAGGGAGAGGCGATCACGCGCGCCCCCCAGAGCTGCATCATCGACTTCCGGTAGGGCTTCTGCTCGAAGGACACCCTCACCATGTAGACGGTGCACTCGAGGCCGAAGATCTTCGCGGCCATCGCCATGGAGGAGCCCCACTGGCCGGCCCCGGTCTCCGTGGCGATCCGCTTCGTCCCCGCGAGCTTGTTGTAGTAGGCCTGCGGGACCGCCGTGTTCGGCTTGTGCGAGCCGGCCGGGGAGCCGCCCTCGTACTTGTAGTAGATGCGGGCCGGGGTGCCGAGCGCCCGCTCGAGCTCGTGGGCGCGGAAGAGGGGCGAGGGGCGCCAGGCCCGGTAGGCGTTCCGGATCTCGTCCGGGATCGGGATCCAGCGCTCGGGGGAGACCTCCTGCTCGATGAGCCCCATCGGGAAGAGCGGGAGGAGATCGTCCGGCGTGACCGGCTTGCCGGTGGCCGGGTGGAGGACGGGAGCCGGAGGGCCGGGCAGGTCGGGGATGACGTTGTACCAGTGGGTGGGGATCTGGTTCTCGCCCAGGACGATCTTCGTCTCCATCGCGCTCCTCTTTGGCCGGGGGGGGCCGGAAGGGAAAGGTGCGATTAGCGCAGACGGGGGCAGTCCCCGTCAAGGCGCGCGGCGCCCAGGCGCGGGCGCGGCGGGCGCGCATCCATCGTCCGGGCTCCTCGATCGACTCCCCTTGGCGCCTCCGCACCCGGGCCGATCCCCGGGAACGGGGACCGGATCGTCCGCGCGCAGCCATCCTCGCGCCGGGGCGCACGCGCGCCAGGCGGGGTGGGGAACGTGCCCACAGGGGCGCGTCGCGCGCTCATGGTGCAGGGCTCGGGTTCACCCGAGGCCCGTGCTGCGAGAGAATGGATCGGTGACGAGCGATCGACGCATCCATCCTCGCTTCCCCCTCATCCTCGCGGTCCAGTACGTCGGCGCCGAGAGCGTCCTCGACTACACCGAGAACCTCTCCGCGGGCGGGCTCTTCATCCGGACGGAGCGCGACTTCGAGGTCGGCGAGCGGGTCGCCCTCGTCGTCTCCTTCCCGCAGCTCCTCGAGCCGGTGGAGATCCAGGTGGAGGTCGTCCGCCGGCGCGAGCCGGGGCTCGGGGGGCCCGCCGGCGTCGCCGTCTGCGTGCCGGAGGACAGGCCGGAGGACAAGCGGAAGCTCCGCGAGGTCGCGGAGCGGATCGGCGCGCCGCGCGGGACGGAGCCGGCGGTGCGGGTGCTCCTCGTCGAGGACAACGCCCTCGTCGCCTCGATGTACGCCGCGTCACTCCGGAGGCTCTCCGAGTCGGAGAACATGCCTCCCCTCGGCGTGGAGGTCGCGAGCGACGGAGGATCGGCGTTCGATCGGCTCCTGCGCGCGCCACCCATCGACGTCGTCGTCACCGACGTCTTCATGCCGGTCCTCTCCGGCATCAGCCTCGTCGAGAAGATCCGCCAGGAGCCCTCGCTCGCGGCGATGCCGGTGGTCGTCATCACCTCCGGCGGCGAGAAGGAGCGGGAGAAGCTCGCGGGCCTCGGCGTCTCGCTCTTCCTCCGGAAGCCGGTGAGCTACCAGGACGTGGCGGGGGCGATCGGGACCCTGGTGGAGTCCCGCCTCGGGAGGGCTGGGCAGGGCAAGGGAGCGCCCGCGGGCGCATCCCCCCGCGGGGGGGCCGAGCGCGGCGGGTTGACGGATGGCTCCGGAGAGAGCATGGATCCGTCAGATGCGATACCGGCCTCACGCCGGTAAGCCGGGCAGCGGTTCGAGGCCCGGCGCGCACGAGGGTCCGCCGGCCGAGCGGACCCTCTTCGCTTTCTGGGTCGAGGGCCGGTTCGGGACCCCCTTCCGTTGCGCCGCCGGCCGCCCGCGGGCTAACGTCCGCGGCCTCCCCCACGGAGGGACGAGCGATGGCGAACGGAGGGACGCACGGCGGCCGGAGGATCCGGGTCGAGGACCGGGGACTCGCGCGGGTGCTCGTCGTCGACAACCCGGCGAAGCGGAACGCCCTCGACTTCCAGGCGCTCGACGAGATCGAGGAGGAGTGCGCGCGGGCCCGCCGGGACGACGTCCGGTGCCTCGTCCTGCGCGGCGCGGGCGACGAGGCCTTCTCCTCCGGCTTCGACATCGCCGAGATGGCCCTCACCTCGAAGCGGGGGGAGCGGCCGGACGAGGCGGTGGAGCGGGTCGCCGGCGCGATCGCGGCGCTCCCCTTCCCGACGCTCGCCTTCCTGAACGGATCGGCCTTCGGAGGGGCCTTCGAACTCGCGGTGACCTGCGATCTCCGGGTCGCCCGGGCGGGCACGAAGGTGGCGATGACCCCCGCGAAGCTCGGCGTCGTCTACCCCGAGGGCGGCCTGCGCCGCTTCGCGGATCTCGTGGGCTCGGCGCGGACGAGGGAGCTCTTCTTCACCGGGAGGACCATCGACGCGGACACGGCGCTCTCCTGGGGGCTCGTGAACCGGGTCGCCCCCGCCGCGACCGCCGAGGGCGACGCCCTGGCCCTCGCCTCCGAGATCGCGGGGAACGCCCCCCTCGCCGTCCGCGGGATGAAGCGGATCCTCCGGCTGCTCGAGGGCACCCACGAGCGGAGCCTCTCCGGGGAGGAGCGGGACGAGATCGCCGCGCTCCGGCGGCGCGCCTTCGAGAGCGAGGACCTCCGCGAAGGGCGAAGGGCCTGGGAGGAGCGCCGGGTCCCACGCTTCAGGGGCGAGTGACCGCGGGAGGCGCCGGCCCTCGCCTCGTGGCGGCGGCGGAACCGCCCCGCTCCGCTCAACGGGGCGCCGCCCCGAGCACGCCCACGGCGATCCCCGCGGCGAGCCCGAGCGCGAGCGCGACGGCTCCGGCCACGACGAGCGAGCGGGTGGAACGGG
>JBBIPT010000322.1:0-3895 GCA_037442705.1 Anaeromyxobacter sp. | reverse complement strand
GGGGGCCCGGTAGAACGTGCCGACGAAGGGAGAGGAGACGACGGTGCCGGGCTTGTCCGCGGCCTTCGCCTCCGCCGCCTTCGCGGGGGCGGGCGGCGCGGGGGGCGGGACGGGCGCCGCCACCGGGGCGTGGTGGGCGACCGGCGCGGCGGAGACCGCGACGGCCTCGCGCCGCACGACGACCTCCTCGGCCCCCCGCTTCCAGGCGATGTGGGTGACCTCGCCCTTCTCCACGAGCTGCACGAGCCTCTTCACGTCGTCGAGCGTGAATCCCTGCTCGGGCTTCTCTTTCCGGTTCGCCATGTCGTCGGGTCTCCTGTCCCAGTGCTCTCGGCTCGGAGCCTACCCCGCCACGCGCGTGAGGTACTCGCCCGTGCGGGTGTCGATGCGGAGCGTCTCCCCCTCCTCGATGAAGAGGGGCACGTTCACGACGTAGCCGGTCTCGAGCGTGGCGGGCTTCGTCGCGCCGGAGACGGTGTCGCCGCGGACCCCGGGGTCGCACTTCACGACCTGGAGGTCCATGGCGTTCGGCAGCGTCACCCCGATCGCCTTCCCGTTGAAGAAGAGGATGTGCGTCGTGGTGTTGTCCTTGATGAAGTTCTTCGCCTCCCCCATCTGCTCGGCGGTGAGGAACGTCTGCTCGAAGTTCTTGTTGTCCATGAACTCGTAGCGGTCGCCGTCGCGGTAGAGGTACTGCATCTCCCGCTCGTCGATGTCGGGCTTGCCCACCACGTCCCCGGACTTGAAGGTCTTCTCGATGGTCCGGCCGGTGATGAGGTTCCGGATCCGGGTCCGCACGAAGGCCGAGCCCTTGCCCGGCTTCACGTGCTGGAACTCCACGATCTCCCACGGATCCCGCTCGATCTCGATCTTGAGCCCCCGGCGGAACGCCGAGGTGTCCAACGTGTCTGCCATGTCCGCGATGCTCCTCGATTTCCCTGTTCCGTGAACGACCCGCGCCGGGCCGGGCGCGCCGGCTCGCGCGCGCCAACTCGCCCGCCCCTAGACCAGCTCCGGGGCGAGCTTCGGCGCGGTGACGCGGAGGAGGAAGCGCGCCTTGCCGAGGTTCCCCTCCGGCGCGAGCGCGACGACCATGAAGTACTCCGGCGAGACGATCCGGACGACCGCCTGCAGCCGGTCGGTGGTGATGGCGAGCTCCGAGAGCCCCCCCGCCTCGTGGGTCTCGACCGCCTCGCGCGCGCTGCGCAGGACGCCCGAGTACTCGACGAGGAGGGAGCGAACGTCGAGCTCCCCGCCGCCCTGGAGGTGGGTCTCCACCTCGATGCCGTCCATGCCCATGAGCGAGCAGGCGACCGCCCCGTCGACGTTCCGGCAGACCTCTTCGAGATGCTCTCGGAAGCTCATGGCACGGGATCCCGCGGAAAAAGCCCGTCTTTACGCGGCGGACGCACGGGATGGGCCGGGATTTAGCCCGCCGGGGCGGCGGGCGTCAAGGACGGAGCCGGGATGCGGCGCGTCAAGGCGCGCCGGTCAGGGGGTGACGCAGGTGATCGAGGAGGTCTGGCCGGGCTTCGGGCAGTAGAACGGGATGTCGGTTGGGGTGAGGCAGGTGGCGCCCCCGTAGTCGGCGTTGTAGACGTCCACGGCGACCTCGAACGGCGCCGTCTCGATCTGCTGTCCCCCGACGAGCCGCCCCCGCGCCCGGACCTCGACGACGACGAGGGCCTCCGCGAGGCCGGCGATGGCCATCGCCGCGCCGATCTGCGTCATCCGGTCCACCGGGATCACCGGGATGAAGGGCGACCCGGATCCCTCCGCAGGGATCGTGAAGTTCGCGGCGTGGACCTTGTCGGCGACCCCGGCGAGCCCGGAGTAGGAGAGGAGCCAGGCGTCGCCGATGAAGTCGTTCACGTTCACGCGGCCGACGTCGAGGTCCTCGTTGATCGGGAGCTGGTTGTTCAGCTGGATGGACTGCACGAGGTAGTTCGGAGCGCCTCCCACCGTGACCGTGGCCCAGAGCCGGTCGGCCCCGACGACCTCGTCGCAGGTCGCGCCCCACTCGCAGGCCTCCGCGTCGTCGGGCGGCGCGCAGATCGCGTAGAACTCGATCGACATCGCGTTGTCCACGCAGCCCGTGGCGAGGGCCCCGAGGGCGAGGGCGGCGGCGATGGGGCGGGCGGTCATGTCGGCCTCCTCAGTTCCCCGCCGCGACGGTCGTCGCGGCGCGGTTCAGGATGCGGGGAGTGATGAAGATGAGGAGCTCGGTGTGGTCGTCCTGCTCGGTGCGGGCCCGGAAGAGCGCGCCGAGGAGGGGGATCTTCCCGAGGAACGGGACCTCGTTGCGCCGGTTCGCCGTCTGCCGCGTGTAGATGCCGCCGATGACCGTCGTCTCGCCGTCCTTCACGAGGACCTCGGTCTCCGCCTCGCGCTTCGAGATCGAGGGCTGCCCGTTCGCGCCGGTGAGCTGGGGGTTCGGCGCGTTGTTCGTCGCCTTGATCTTGAGGAGGATCGAGCCGTCGGCGGAGACGTGGGGCGTGACCTTGAGCTCGAGCTTCGCCTCGATGAAGGTCGTGTTCACGCCCGAGGCGGAGGTCTGCGAGAACGGGATCGAGATGCCCTGCCCGATCGTCGCCTCCCGGTTGTCGATGGTCGCGATCTTCGGGGCGGAGATCGTCTTCACGACGCCCGAGTTCTCGAGGGCCGAGAGCCGGAGGTTCAGGTTGAACGCCCCGCCGGCGGAGCCGAGGATGAGGCCGATCGCGCCGCCCGAGCCTTCGCCCACCGGGGCCGGGAGGCTCACCGCGTAGCCCGGGGCCGCCGCCGTCCCGAAGGAGGTCACGCCGCCGCCGATGCCGCCCGCCGCCGCCGCGTTGTTCGGGAAGACGAGGCCGGTCGGGTTGCCGGTCGCCTGGGTGAAGGCGGCGTTGCCGCCCCACTGGATGCCGATCGCCTTGTTGAAGTTGGAGGAGGCCTCGACGATCCGGCTCTCGATGAGGACCTGCGGGATCTCCGTGTCGAGGTTTCGGACGAGCCCCTCGGCCCGGACGAGCGCCTCCTGGATGTCCTTCACGATGAGCACGTTCGTCCGGTCGTCGGTGGAGACGGAGCCGCGCTCGGTGAGCACCTCCTTCACGCGGCCGGACATGTCGCCGGCGCGCGCGAAGTTCACCGGGATGATCCGGACCTTGAGCGGGAGGAGGGGGACGCGGGCCTTCTCCGCCTCGGCCCTCGCCTGCTGCTCCTTCGCGATCTGCTCGAACTTCGCGATCCGGATCACGTTCCCCATCTCCTCCTTGCCGAGCCCCTTCGCCTTGAGGACGAGGTCGAGGGCCTGGTCCCAGGGGACGTTGCGGAGGGAGACGGTGACCTTCCCGGAGACGTCGTCCGCGACCACGATGTTCCGCTTCGAGACGTCGGCGATGAGCCGGAGCAGGTTCCGGATCTCGATGTCGTGGAAGTCGAGGGTGATCCGCCGGCCGGTGTAGCCCCTCTGCTGCGGGGCGCCGGAGAGGGCGTAACCCGGCGCCTCGGAGGCGAAGCCGGCCGACTGGGCGTCGGAGATCCGGACGACCGGCTCCGGCGCGCCCTTCGCGGGGGCGCCCGCGGTGGACTGGAACGTCCAGGCGAGGCCGTCCCTCGTCTCGACGACGCGGTCCACCGCGTCGCCCCGGAGCGTCGCGACGATCTTCACGGCGCCCGCCGCCGGCTGGTTGAAGGAGGAGACCATCATCACCGGCCCCTGGAAGGCGGTGGTGTCGAGCGACCGCTCGAGCTTCTTCGGCAGCTCGGCCGCGTCGAGCGTCATCACCACCGTCCGCGCGTCGGGGCGGGAGAGGGTGTGGCGGGCCTTCCCCGAGATCTCGATCCGGGAGAAGCCGCCCTCCTGGGCGAAGCGGACGTCGGCGATGCGCGCCCGGCCCGGCGGGCCGGCGGC
>JBBIPT010000321.1:0-3904 GCA_037442705.1 Anaeromyxobacter sp. | reverse complement strand
CAGGTCCGGAACGCGACGAGCCTCGTCGACGCGGGCGCGGCCGTGATGATCGAGGAGCGGGAGCTCACCGGCGAGGTCCTCGCCCGGGAGATCCGCTCGCTCCTCGGCTCGCCCGAGCGGCGCGCGAAGATGGCGCGCGCCGCCGGGCGGCTCGGCTCGCCCCAGGCGGCCAGGGAGATCGCCGACGTCTGCACGGAGCTCGCCCGCCAGCGCTGGGGATCGCCCGTGGGCCAGGCGCGCGAGCGGGCCGCTCCGCCGCCGCGCCCCCCGGGCACGCCGTGAGCTCCCAGGAGAACGCATGAGCCTCTTCCGCTCCAGGCCCGCCAAGATCCACTTCGTCGGGGTCGGCGGCATCGGGATGAGCGGCATCGCCGAGGTGCTCCTCAACCTCGGCTACGCCGTCTCCGGGTCGGACCTCAAGGAGTCCGACGTGACCCGCCGGCTCGCCGGGCTGGGCGGGCGGATCGCCCGCGGCCACGCCGCCGGGCACCTCGGCGAGGCCGACGTCGTCGTGATCTCCTCCGCCGTGAAGCGGGACAACCCGGAGGTCGTCGAGGCGCGCCGGCGGAAGATCCCGGTGATCCCCCGCGCCGAGATGCTCGCCGAGCTCATGCGGCTCAAGTACGGCGTGGCCGTGGCCGGCACCCACGGCAAGACGACCACGACCTCCATCGCCGCCCACCTCCTCGCCCACGCCGGGCTCGACCCGACCGCGGTCGTCGGCGGCAAGGTGAACACCTTCGGCTCGAACGCCAAGCTCGGCAGGGGCGACTACATGGTCGTCGAGGCGGACGAGTCGGACGGCTCCTTCCTCCACATCCCGCCCACGATCGCCATCGTGACGAACGTGGACCCGGAGCACCTCGATCACTGGAAGACCCCGGAGGCGCTCCGCCAGGGATTCCTCGATTTCGTGAACCGGGTCCCCTTCTACGGGATCGCGATCCTCTGCCACGACCACCCCGGCGTGCAGTCCCTCCTCCCCGACGTGGAGAGCCGGTACGTGACCTACGGGGAGAGCCACCAGGCGGACTACCGAGCCGACAGGATCTCCCTCGACGGCCACTCCGTCGCCTTCGACGCCTTCCGGCGGGAGGAGCCGCTCGGGAGGTTCCAGGTCCGGATGGTGGGGCGGCACAACGCCCTGAACGCGCTGTCGGTCGTGGCGCTCGGCGACGAGATGGGGATCCCCCTCGAGGCGATCCGGGCGGGCCTCGCCTCCTTCGGCGGCGTGCAGCGGCGGTTCACGGTCCGCGGCGAGGCGGGAGGCGTCACCGTCGTGGACGACTACGGCCACCACCCCGCCGAGGTGAAGGCGACCCTCCTCGGCGCCCGCGAGGCCTTCCGCCGGCGCGTCGTCTGCGTCTTCCAGCCCCACCGGTACACGCGGACCCGCGACCTCATGAAGGAGTTCGCCCTCGCCTTCGACGACGCGGACGTCCTCCTCCTCACCGACGTCTACGCGGCCGGCGAGGATCCGATCCCGGGGGCGACGGCCGAGGCGATGGCCGAGGCGATCCGGGCGAGCGGACACCGGGACGTCTCCGTCGCGCCGCGCGGGGAGCTCGCGCGGGCCGCGCGGGAGCGCGTCCGGCCCGGGGACATCGTCCTCACCCTCGGCGCGGGCGACGTCACGCAGGCCGGCCCGGAGCTCCTCGGGCTGCTCGAGCAGTGAGCGCCTGGCGCGAAGAGATCGCCCGCCGTGTCCGGGGCGAGATCCTGCGGGACGCGCCGCTCGCGCCGCGCACCGCGATCCGCGTGGGCGGCCCCGCCGACCTCCTCGTCCGTCCCGCCGATCCCGGCGCCCTCGCGGCGCTCCTGCGCGCCGTCCGGGAGCTTCGCGTCCCCCTCGCCGTGCTGGGCGGCGGGGCGAACACCCTCGTCGCCGACGCCGGGGTCCGCGGCGTCGTCCTCCGCCTCCCGCAGGATCTCGCCGCCGAGCGGGTGGAGGGGGAGACCCTCCTCCTCGGGGCCGGCGCGCCGACCTCGCGGCTCTGGATCCGCGCGCACCAGCTCGGCCTCGTCGGGATGGAGTTCGTCGCGGGCATCCCCGGCACCCTCGGGGGCGCCGTCGCGATGAACGCGGGCACGCGGATCGGGGAGATGAAGGACGTCGTCTCGCGGGTCGAGCTCGCGACCGCGGACGGAGCCGGCTTCGTCGAGGCCCGCGAGCTCGGCTTCGCCTACCGGGCCTGCCGCCTTCCCCCGGGGGCGGTGGTCACGCGGGTCGAGCTCTCCCTGCGGCGGGGCGACGTCGCGGAGAGCGAGCGGATCATGCAGGAGGACCGGGACCGGCGGCGGCGGACCCAGCCGCTCGATCGGCCCACCTTCGGCTCCACCTTCCGGAACCCCCCGGGCGACTTCGCCGGACGGCTCGTCGAGGCGGTGGGGCTGAAGGGCCACCGCGTCGGGAACGCCACGTGGTCGGACGTCCACGCGAACTTCGTCGTGAACCTCGGCGGGGCCACCGCCCGGGACGTCCTCGCCCTCCTGAACCTCGCGAGATCACGCGTCCGGGAGCGGTTCGGGATGATCCTGGAGGCCGAGGTGCGGCTCCTCGGCCAGTTCCTTGCAGAAGACCTCGGAGACCTCACGGCGGGCTAGTCGCCCCAGGGAGACGGCATGGCGAGTTGGAAGGGGAAGCGGGTGGCGGTGCTCTACGGCGGGAAGTCCACCGAGCGAGAGGTCTCGCTCCGGACCGGGAAGGCCTGCGCGGACGGCCTCGTCCAGAAGGGCTACGACGCGACGCTCATCGACGTGGACCGGGAGATCGCCGCCCGCCTGCGGGAGGGCCGCTTCGACGTGGCCTTCGTCGCTCTCCACGGCCGGTGGGGCGAGGACGGGTGCATCCAGGGGCTCCTCGAGGCTATGGGGATCCCCTACACGGGCTCGGGGGTCCTCGCCTCGGCGCTCGGCATGGACAAGGTCTTCGCGAAGGCGTCGTTCCGCTCGCTCGGGATCCCGGTGATCGACTACCGGGTCTTCCCCGCCTCCGGCGCGGCGGAGATCGCGGTGGCCGACCTCCCCTTCGGCCTCCCCTGCGTGGTGAAGCCCTCGGGCGAGGGCTCCTCCGTCGGCGTCCACCTCGTGCGCGAGGAGGCGAAGCTGTCCGCCGCCTGCCAGGACGCTGCGACCTTCAAGGGCGACCTGATCGTGGAGCGGTACGTGAAGGGGGCCGAGGTGAACGTCGCGGTCCTCGACGGCACGCCCCTCGGCGCCATCGAGATCGTCCCGGCGAACGAGTTCTACGACTACGCCGCGAAGTACACCGCCGGCACGACGAAGTACTTCTACCCCGCCCGGATTCCCGAGGCGCACGCGAAGCGGGTGATGGAGGCGGCCGCGACCGCGCACACGGGGCTCGGCTGCGCCGGGGTCACGCGCGTGGACTTCATCGTGGATCCGGACGGCACCCCCTTCATCCTCGAGATCAACACCCTCCCCGGGATGACCGCGACCTCCCTCGTCCCCAAGATCGCCGCCGGGATCGGCATCCCCTTCCCCGACCTCTGCGAGAAGATCCTGGAGGGGGCGGCGCTGAAGGCGTGACGGTCCGGCGGGCTGTGCTCCCCAGGCGAAGCTGGCCACGGGGTGTCCGGTCACCTCGAGCGGCCTTGCCTGGAGCCGTTCGCCCTGAGCCTGTCGAAGGGCGAACGTCGGGGCCGCCGTTCCGCCTTGCGTAGCTGGCCGCCCGGGCCGCCGTTCCGCCGTGTGCTCGGCGCGCCCAGCTCCGACGTGACGCGCGCGCTTGCGTGCGGCGCTCGATGCGCGTCGGTCCGAACTCGCCTCCGCCGTTCCGCTCGCTTCGCTTCGCGGCGGCGGAAGCTCAAACAACGGACCTCCCCCTTCGACAGGCTCAGGGTGAACGGCCGCGGGAGGCGCGGAGGCGGTTCGTCGCGGCGGG
>JBBIPT010000320.1:0-3924 GCA_037442705.1 Anaeromyxobacter sp. | reverse complement strand
TCCCAGGCGAGGAGCGCGTCCTGGAAGCGGGCGGGCGCGCTCCCGGGCACCCGCTCGAGCGCCCGGTCCACCGCCGCCCGGGCGGCCTTCTGATCGCCCGCGGCCCGCTCCACGGCGGCCCGGTGGGCGAGGATCCGCGCCGCGGTGAAGTCTCCCGCGCCCCGGGAGAGCGCCTCGTCGAGGAACCGGCGGGCGGTCCGGAGATCGCCCTCCCGCTGGTAGGCGATGCGGGCGAGGAGGAGGGGCGGGAGCGGCGAGCCGGGCTCGGCCGCCGCCCACCGCGAGAGGGTGGACCGGGCCTCCGCGAAGCGCCCCGCCGCCTCCTCGATCTCCGCCCGGAGGGCGAGCGAGCCGGGGTGGAGCGGATCGAGGGCGAGCCGCTCCTCCGCGCGCGCGAGCGCCCCCTGCGCGTCCCCGGAGGCCCAGCGCGCCCGGGCCGCCAACGTGAGGACGCGCCGGTCCCGGGCCGCGAGCCCGAGGTCCGCCTCGATCACCCGCACCGCGTCGCGTGGATTCCCGGGCATCGACGCGAGGGCGAAGGCGATCCGCGCCGGCGCCGAGGCCGGATCGGCCCGGAGCGCGCGCTCCGCCGCCAAACGCGCCTCGCCCACGTTCCCCGCGCTCGGCACCGCGAGGAGGAGCCGCGCCCAGGCCGCGTGGAGGTCGGAGCGCACCGGCTCCTTCCCGAGCGCCTCGCGGACCATCTCGTGCGCCGCGCGAAGCTCCGCGCCGTCGGCCCCCTCCTCGCCGGCCGCCTCGACGAAGGCCTCCGCGTACCCCGCCACCGCCCCCGCGGATCGTCCTGGCGCGAGCGCGATCGCCTCGCGGAAGGTCCGGATCGCCGCCGCCGTCCGATCGGGGACGTCCGCCGCGAGCTCCGCCCGGCCCCGCTCGACGAGCGCGTCCGCCCCGAGCGGATCCGCGGGGCCCGCCGCGGCGGGCAGGAGCCCCGCCGCGCGCCACTCCTCGATCTGCAGCTCCACCGCGCTCGGGCCCCTCGGGAGCTCGTCCTCCCCGCCCCTGCCGAGCAGCAGGAAGGCGGCCGCCGCCCCGCCGAGGAGGAGCAGGAGGACACCGGCCGTCCGGTGGCCGCTCCGGCCTCCCTGCCTGGGCGGGCGATGCGCGGGCCGCGCGCCCTTCGCCCCCTTCGCGGCGGGTGCGGGGGTCCGGGGAGCGGAGGCGGCGGGCCGCGCCGGTGCGCGGGGCGCGCAGGCGGGGCAGAGGGGAGTCGCTCCCGGCGCCGCGTCGTCGGACTCGAAGAGGGCGAAGCAGCGGGCGCAGCTCACCTGGGCCATGAGGCGCAGGTTATCTCATGGCCGCGCCCGCCTGCATCGGTCCTGGACCGTTCGTGGTTCCCCAGAGCCGGTCGAGGGGTCACCACGAGCGGACGTGGCAGTGCCCGCTTGCGTCGATCCGGGCCGACCGTTCGTGGTTCGACAGGCTCACCACGAACGGACGGGGAACACTCCGTTCGCCCCGAGCCTGTAGCAGGGCGACCATGCCGTTCGCCCTGACCCTGAGCCTGTCGAAGGGTCGAAGGGCGAGCGTCGCGGCTCGATCCGGGTGATCACGGCCATCAGTGCCGGAAGTGGCGCATCCCCGTCGCGACCATCGCGATCCCGGCGGCGTCCGCCGCCTCGATCACCTCGGCGTCGCGCACCGACCCGCCCGGCTGGATGATCGCCGTCGCGCCCGCCTCGATGATCTCCTCCACCCCGTCCTTGAACGGGAAGAAGGCGTCGGAGCCGACCGCGGAGCCCTTCACGTCGAGCTGGGCCTTCATCACCGCGATCTTCACCGACTCCACCCGGCTCGTCTGGCCGCCGCCGATCGCGACGGTCCGGTCGTCCTTCGCGAAGACGATGGCGTTCGACTTCACGTGCTTCACGACCTTCCAGGCGAAGAGGAGGTCCTTCCACTCCTGCTCCGTAGGGGCCCGCCTCGTCATCACCTTGCAGTCCTCGCGGCGGATCGACCCGAGGTCGCGGTCCATCACGAGGAGCCCGCCCGGGATGGAGCGGAGCTCGCGGAGCTCCTCCGGGCGGCGCTTCCAGCTCTCCCGCGGCTCGCCGAGGCGCGGAGCCTCGAGGAGCCGGAGGTTCTTCTTCGCCGCGAGGGCGGCGCGGGCCGCGTCGTCGTAGCCCGGGGCGATCACGCACTCGAGGAAGAGGTCGGAGAGCTCCTTCGCCGCGGCGGCGTCCACGGCGCGGTTCAGCGCGACGATCCCCCCGAAGGCGGAGACGGGATCGCAGGCGCGCGCCCGCGCGAAGGCCTCGGCGACGGTGGCCCCGAGCGACACGCCGCAGGGGGTGTTGTGCTTGATGACCACGCAGGCCGGGCCGTCGAACTCCTTCACGCCGGCGAGCGCGGCCTCGAGATCGAGGAGGTTGTTGTAGCTGAGCTCCTTGCCCTGGAGGATCCTCGCGAAGGCGACGGTCGGCTCCTCCGGCTCCCGCCCGGCCCGGTAGAACGCCCCGCCCTGGTGCGGGTTCTCCCCGTAGCGGAGGTCCTGGACCTTCGCGTAGACCGCTGCGAGGGTGCCGGGGAAGCGGGCCGGCTCGGAGGTGGGCGTCTCCCGCGCCCCGAGGTACTCGGAGATCGCGGCGTCGTAGGCGGCGGTGTGGGCGTAGGCCTTCTTCATGAGGAGGAGCCGGGTCGCCGGGGAGAGGGCCTTCGACGCCTCGAGCTCCCCCGCCACCCTCTCGTAGTCGGCGGGATCCACCACGACGCCGACGTGCGCCGAGTTCTTCGCGGCGCTGCGGACCATGGCGGGGCCGCCGATGTCGATCTCCTCCACGCACTCGTCGAAGGACTTCCCCGCCGCGACCGCCTCGCGGAACGGATAGAGGTTCACGACGACGAGGTCGATGGGCGGGATGTCCCGGGCCTTCACGTCCGCCTCGTCCGAGGCGAGGCCGCGCCGGTAGAGGATGCCGCCGTGCACCCTGGGATGGAGCGTCTTCACCCGCCCGCCCAGGATCTCGGGGGCCTGGGTGTGGTCGCCCACCGAGACCACCGGGATGCCGGCCTCGGCGAGCGCCCTCTGCGTCCCGCCGGTGGAGAGGAGCTCGACGCCGAGCGCGGCGAGCCGCTTCGCGAACGGGACGAGGCCGGTCTTGTCGGAGACCGAGACGAGGGCGCGGCGGATCATGGGGCAACCTCCGGAAAGGTTGCCCTTCTAGCCCGTCCCCGACGCCCGTTTCAAGGGCGACCGGGTCGCGGCGCTCTTGGCCGTTGCCGCTCCGTTCGCCCTGAGCCTGTCGAAGGGCGAACGCCGCGGCTCCGCGCACGTGATCACCGCCATCAGTCGTCGTCGCCGCCGTCGGCGAGGAAGGGCGCCTCCCCCGGAGACCGGGGCTCGTCCTCGGCGATCGCCCGGAGCTTCAGCAGGCCTCGCGTCTCGACCTGCCGGATCCGCTCGCGGGTGAGGTTCATGATCGTCCCCACCTCCTCGAGCGTGATCCCGCCCCGATCCGCGACGTCGAGGGCGCAGGTCTCGTCGAGCTCCCAGACCTCCCGGTCGGGGAAGTTCAGCTTGATCGACCCCGTGGACGGGTTCACGTCCAGGTAGAGGTGGTGCTTGCAGGAGATGAACATGCACGGCCGCTGGCCGCCCGCGCAGTCCGCGCGGGAGCGGGGCCGCCGCTCCTCCATCTCCCGCATGATCGCGTCGAGCTCCGGGTCGATGAGCCCGAAGGCCCGCTGACGCCGCAGCTCCCGCGCGATCTCCTTGCGGGACATCGTCTTCGAGCGCCGCCGCCCGCGCTTCCCGTCGTCCTCGAGCTCGTCGGCCGGATCGCGTCCCGGCACCGGCTCCACGCTGCGCCTCGCCTCGCTCATCCCCTGCCCTCCCTCTCCACCTCGGGCGCACGACCGCTGCGCCGCTCACCGTCCACGGGGCGCCGGGCAGGCGCCCCCCCCCCC